>NZ_JBIMRA010000042.1:0-12673 GCF_043945515.1 Citrobacter freundii complex sp. 2024EL-00216
GCTTTATTGTAGGTGGGCCAGTTGGTGATTTTGAACTTTTGCTTTGCCACGGAACGGTCTGCGTTGTCGGGAAGATGCGTGATCTGATCCTTCAACTCAGCAAAAGTTCGATTTATTCAACAAAGCCTTTTTTTATATACGATCTGACGAATTCAGCAGAAGGAAACTCATCATTCGTGACGAAATAAAAATTAGTTTCCCCATTAATATAGAAATGAGTGTTTACTCACAGAAAGAAAATCAGGAGTAATTATTCTGAAGACAGATAATACAGAAGTCGTACAGCGCATTTAACTCACTTCTCAGGAGGTTAATCACTCTCTATTTGTGGACAACCGACATGTCTTAAGGCTCTGGAATAACGTGTTGATATTTCGATGCGTAGCATGCAGCGGAATATTACCGGATCAATAAAGCAGGAAGAGGCGTTTTAATTCTTTCCGCAGGATGATAGTAGGGTGACTGCCATGTCTGATTATAATGAAAAAAGTGCGATCTCCGCACTTCTCGCAGGTCATTGTTCCGATCCATTTTCCGTGCTTGGCATGCACTCAACCGATGCGGGTCTGGAAGTGCGCGCATTATTACCCGATGCCACCGATGTATGGGTGATTGAACCGAAAACCGGGCGCAAAGTCGGTAAACTCGAATGCCTCGACACACGCGGGTTCTTTAGCGGCGTTCTGCCGCGCCGGAAAAATCCTTTTCGTTACCAGCTGGCCGTCACCTGGCACGGTCAGCAAAACCTGATTGACGACCCCTATCGCTTTGGCCCGCTGCTGCAGGAGCTTGATGCCTGGCTGCTCGCTGAAGGGACTCATCTGCGGCCCTACGAGACGCTGGGAGCCCATGCCGACACCATGGACGGCGTCACCGGGACGCGTTTTTCCGTCTGGGCGCCGAACGCCCGTCGTGTGTCGGTGGTCGGACAGTTCAACTACTGGGACGGCCGCCGCCACCCGATGCGTCTGCGCAAAGAGTCCGGCATCTGGGAGCTGTTTGTCCCCGGCGCGCATAACGGCCAGCTGTATAAGTTCGAGCTGATTGACGCCCACGGCCACCTGCGGGTGAAATCCGACCCGTATGCCTTTGAGGCACAGATGCGCCCGGAAAGCGCGTCGCTTATCTGCGGCATGCCGGAAAAGGTCGAACAGCCACAGTCCCGTCAGCAGGCCAACCAGTTTGATGCACCGATTTCGATTTATGAAGTGCACCTTGGCTCGTGGCGCCGCCACGCCGATAACCATTTCTGGCTCAGCTACCGCGAGCTGGCGGACCAGCTGGTGCCTTACGCGAAGTGGATGGGCTTCACCCATCTGGAGCTGCTGCCGGTAAACGAACATCCGTTCGACGGCAGCTGGGGCTATCAGCCCACCGGGCTGTACGCGCCGACCCGCCGTTTTGGTACCCGTGAAGACTTCCGCTACTTCCTGAATGCTGCCCATGCCGCGGGTCTGAACGTGATCCTCGACTGGGTGCCGGGCCACTTCCCGTCGGATGACTTTGCGCTGGCATCGTTCGACGGCACCGCGTTGTATGAACACAGCGACCCGCGAGAAGGTTATCACCAGGACTGGAATACGCTGATCTACAACTACGGTCGCCGTGAAGTCAGCAACTTTCTGGTCGGGAACGCGCTGTACTGGATTGAACGCTTCGGGATCGACGCCCTGCGCGTGGATGCGGTTGCGTCAATGATCTACCGCGACTACAGCCGCAAAGAGGGGGAGTGGGTGCCCAATGAGTACGGCGGCCGGGAAAACCTCGAAGCGATTGAATTTCTGCGCAATACCAACCGTGTGCTCGGTGAGCAGACGCCGGGAGCGGTCACGATGGCGGAGGAGTCCACCGACTTCGCCGGGGTTACACGACCGTCTTCGACGGGCGGTCTTGGCTTCTGGTTCAAATGGAACCTCGGCTGGATGCATGACACCCTCGACTATATGCAGCTCGATCCCATCTATCGTCGTTATCATCACGACAAGATGACCTTCGGGATGCTCTACAACTACACCGAAAACTTCGTGTTGCCGCTGTCACACGATGAAGTGGTTCACGGCAAAAAATCGATTCTTGACCGGATGCCTGGCGATGCCTGGCAGAAGTTCGCCAACCTGCGCGCCTACTACGGCTGGCTGTTTGCCTTCCCCGGTAAAAAGCTGCTGTTTATGGGCAACGAGTTTGCCCAGGGGCGGGAGTGGAACCACGACGCCAGCCTCGACTGGCATCTGCTGGAAGGGGGCGACAACTGGCATCACGGGGTGCAGCGTCTGGTGCGCGATCTGAACCATACCTATCGCCACCATAAGGCACTGCACGAACTGGATTTTGACCCCTACGGCTTTGAATGGCTTGTTGTGGATGACCATGAACGGTCGGTGTTTATCTTTGTCCGTCGCGATAAAGCCGGGAACGAGATAATCGTGGCGAGCAACTTCACGCCAGTACCGCGTCACGGCTATCGCTTCGGGATTAACCAGCCGGGGCGCTGGCGTGAAGAGCTGAACACCGACTCGATGCACTACCACGGGAGCAACACCGGCAACGGCGGCTGCGTGGCAAGCGAGGCGATCGCCAGCCACGGTCGGGAGCATTCGCTGTCGGTGACTCTGCCGCCGCTGGCGACAATCTGGCTGGTACGGGAATCTGCAGGGCAATAAAACGCGCAGCTGATTTATTGCAGCTGACTTATTACCGGAGGTGATCACTTCTGAATTATTTTGCAGAAGAGTGAGGCTTTTTCTTCATTATTTTCTTTTATGGCTTTTATTTAATAGCAGGACATTATTATGAGTAAACTTGAATATACTGACAACTTAATGCTGTCGCGCCAGTTACCGCTTAAATCCGTGGCCCTGATCCTCGCCGGCGGACGTGGCACACGATTAAAAGACCTGACCACTATTCGCGCAAAACCTGCGGTGCATTTCGGCGGTAAATTCAGAATTATTGATTTTGCTTTATCGAATTGTATTAACTCCGGAATAAGACGTATCGGGGTCATTACACAATATCAGTCCCATTCACTGGTGCAGCATATTCAACGCGGCTGGGCATTCTTTAACGAAGAAATGAATGAGTTCGTGGATTTATTACCGGCGCAGCAGCGGGTGCATGGTGAGAACTGGTATCGGGGGACGGCGGATGCCGTGACCCAGAATCTGGATATTATCCGCCGCTATGATGCGGAATATGTCGTTATTCTGGCCGGGGACCATATCTATAAACAAGATTATTCGCGGATGCTGCTCGATCACGTTGAAAAAGGGGCGCGCTGTACCGTGGCCTGCCTGCCGGTCCCGGTTGAAGAGGCAAGCGCTTTTGGCGTCATGGCCGTGGATGAGAATGACAAAATCATTGAATTTGTTGAAAAACCGGCTAATCCGCCCACCATTCCTGGCGATGAAACCCGCTCGCTTGCCAGTATGGGCATTTATGTGTTTGATGCGGAATATCTCTACCAGCTGCTGGAAGACGACGATCGGGATGAACACTCCACCCATGATTTTGGCAAAGATATTATTCCCAGGATAACGGCGGCAGGTGAAGCGTATGCGCATCCGTTCCCGCGCTCCTGCGTTCAGTCGGATAATAATGCCGAGCCATACTGGCGCGATGTCGGAACCCTGGAGGCGTACTGGAAAGCGAATCTGGATTTAGCCTCAGTAGTGCCAGAGCTGGACGTTTATGACCGTAACTGGCCTATCCGTACCTATGTCGAATCGCTGCCCAGCGCCAAATTTGTTCAGGACCGTTCCGGCAGTCATGGCATGACCATGAATTCTCTGGTCTCCGGCGGCTGTATTATTTCTGGCTCGGTGGTGGTGCAGTCGGTTCTATTTTCCAGAGTTCGGATTAACTCGTTCTGTAATATTGATTCGTCGGTTTTATTACCGGGCGTCTGGGTCGGTCGCTCCTGCAGGATAAGACGCTGCGTGATCGACCGGGGATGCGTTATTCCGGAGGGGACGGTGATTGGCGAAAATGCCGTTGAGGATGCGCGACGCTTTTATCGTTCGGAAGAAGGCATCGTTCTGGTTACCAAAGAAATGCTGAACCGACTTGAACTATGAAGCCGTTGGCGGAAATAAAAGCTGCCGCAGCTGTGATTGCCGTCATTGGCATCGCGTCGCCTTCATGCCTGAATAATTAAGGAGCATCCATGCGAGTTTTACATGTAGGAGCGGAGATGTTCCCTCTGTTGAAAACGGGGGGGCTGGCTGATGTGACCGGTGCTCTCCCGGCGGCGCAAATAGCCGAGGGCGTGGATACCCGCGTGCTGCTGCCGGGGTTTCCCGCGATCCGCGACGGAGTAGGGGAACCGCAGGTGGTGGCCAGCAGGGAGACCTTCGCCGGGCCGATGACGCTGTTGTTTGGCGACTTTAACGGCGTGGGCATCTATCTGATTGATGCCCCGCATCTCTATGACCGACCGGGTAATCCTTATCATGACCCGCAGATGCAGGATTATCCCGATAACGTCCTGCGTTTCGCGCTGTTGAGTTGGGTCGCGGCTGAGCTTGCTGGCGGTCTGGATCCGTTCTGGCGGCCTGAAATCGTCCACGCCCATGACTGGCATGCGGGCCTCACGCCGGCTTATCTGGCCGCCCGCGGCAACCCCGCCAGGTCAGTGTTTACGGTGCACAACATTGCCTATCAGGGCTTGTTCCTCGCCCGGCATATGGCGGAGATCGCTTTACCGTGGTCATTCTTCCAGATGCATGGGGTGGAGTTTAAAGGACAGATCTCCTTCCTTAAGGCGGGCCTCTATTTCGCTGACCATATCACCACCGTCAGCCCGACGTATGCCCGTGAAATTACCGAACCGCAGTACGCGTTCGGTCTGGAAGAGTTGCTGCGGCAACGTCAGCGGGAAGGGCGACTGTCGGGGATCCTTAACGGCGTCGACGAAAGCATCTGGGATCCGCGCCGCGATCCGCTGCTGGCTGCGCCTTACGACCGGAACTCGCTGGCTGAGAAAGCGAAGAACAAGCAGCAGCTGCAGACGACGCTGGGGCTGAAGGAGGACGGCCGGGCGCTGTTGTTCACCGTCGTGAGCCGGCTCACCAGCCAGAAGGGGCTGGATCTGCTCCTTGGCGCACTGCCGGGAATCATTGCGCAGGGAGGGCAGCTGGCGCTACTGGGATCCGGCGACCCGGATTTGCAGGCCCGTTTTCTTGCCGCTGCGGCGCAATACTCCGGGCAGGTGAGTATCCGGATCGGTTACGACGAGGCGCTGTCGCATCAGATGATTGGCGGCGCCGACGTCATCCTGGTGCCCAGCCGTTTTGAACCCTGCGGTCTGACCCAGCTCTATGGCCTTCGCTACGGCACATTGCCGCTGGTTCGTCGCACCGGCGGACTGGCGGATACCGTCGCCGACTGTTCGCTCGAAAACCTTGCTGACGGGATCGCGAGCGGATTTGTGTTTACCGACAGCGAGACTGAATCACTATTACATGCCATCCACCGGGCCTTTGTCCTGTGGTCCCGTCCATCGCTGTGGCGGTACGTGCAACGTCAGGCAATGAGCATGGATTTTAGCTGGCAAATTGCCGCTAAGTCTTTCCACCAGTTGTATCAGCGTATTATTTAATTGCTACGGATAAGAAAAATGGAACCACGCTTAAGTTATATTTCACCCAGTCTGAATGAAGAAGCGCTACAGCATGCTATCGCTTATAAGCTCATGTTTATTCTTGGTAAAGATCCCTCACTTGCCAATAAACATGAATGGCTCAACGCCACGCTGTTCGCCGTTCGCGATCGGCTGGTAGAACGTTGGCTGCGGGCGCATCGGGCGCGGATCTCGCAGCAGGCCCGGCAGGTTTATTATCTGTCGATGGAGTTTCTCATCGGCCGAACCCTCTCTAATGCCTTACTGTCGCTGGGCATCTATGAGGATGTGAAAACGGCTCTGGCAGGGATGGGGCTGGATCTGGAAGAGCTGATTGATGAGGAGAACGATCCGGGGCTGGGCAACGGCGGTCTCGGTCGTCTGGCGGCCTGTTTTCTCGATTCCCTGGCCACACTGGGGCTGCCAGGCCGCGGCTATGGTATCCGCTACGACTACGGTATGTTCAAGCAAAACATCATCGACGGCCGGCAGATGGAGTCACCGGACTACTGGCTGGAGTACGGTAACCCGTGGGAATTCGAGCGCCATAAAACCCGCTATACCGTGCGCTTTGGCGGACGTGTTCAACATGAGGGCAAAAACTCACGCTGGCTGGAAACCGAAGAAATTATTGCCGTGGCCTACGATCAGATTATCCCGGGTTATGACACCGATGCCACCAACACCCTGCGTTTGTGGAGTGCCCAGGCCAGCAGTGAAATTAATCTCGGTAAATTTAACCAGGGGGACTATTTCGCCGCCGTGGAGGATAAGAACCACTCTGAGAACGTTTCCCGCGTGCTTTACCCGGACGACTCGACCTATTCCGGGCGTGAACTGCGCCTGCGTCAGGAGTATTTCCTTGTTTCGGCGACGGTACAGGACATCCTCACCCGTCATTACCAGCTGTATCAAACCTATGACAACCTGGCGGATAAAATTGCTATCCACCTCAATGACACCCATCCGGTGCTGTCGATCCCGGAGCTGATGCGTCTGCTGATTGACGAACACCGCTTCAGCTGGGATGACGCGTTTGAGGTGACCTGTCGGGTCTTCTCCTACACCAACCATACCCTGATGAGCGAAGCGCTGGAGACCTGGCCTGTCGATATGCTGGGGAAAATCCTGCCGCGCCATTTGCAGATTATCTTCGAGATTAATGACTATTTTCTGAAAACGATGCAGGAGCACTATCCCGATGATATGGCGTTGCTGAGCCGGACCTCGATTATTGATGAGTCCAATGGTCGCCGCGTGCGGATGGCCTGGCTGGCGGTAGTGGTCAGTCACAAGGTTAACGGCGTGTCGGAACTGCACTCCCGGCTGATGGTGGAGTCGCTATTTGCCGATTTCGCCAGAATCTTTCCGCGCCGCTTCACCAACGTGACTAACGGCGTCACGCCGCGCCGCTGGCTGGCTGCCGCTAACCCGTCCCTTGCCGCGGTTCTGGACCGCCATATCGGCCAGACCTGGCGAACGGATTTAAGCCAGCTGAGCGAAATGGGGGAATATCAGGATTATCCGCTGGTTAACCAGGCCGTCAGCGCCGCCAAACTGGCGAATAAACAGCGTCTGGCCGATTATATCGCCCGTCAGCTGGGCGTGGTGGTGAACCCGAACGCGCTGTTTGATGTGCAAATTAAACGGATCCACGAATATAAACGCCAGCTGATGAATGTGCTGCATGTGATCACCCGCTACAACCGTATCAAGGCGGACCCGCAGGCCGAATGGGTGCCGCGAGTGGTGATTTTCGCCGGCAAAGCCGCGTCCGCTTACCACACGGCAAAACAGATCATCCATCTGATAAACGACGTCGCCAAAGTCATCAACAGCGATCCGCAGATTGGCGACAGACTAAAGGTGGTGTTCATTCCCAACTACAGCGTCAGTCTGGCGCAGATGATCATTCCGGCCGCGGACCTTTCTGAGCAGATTTCGCTGGCAGGGACTGAAGCCTCCGGGACCAGTAATATGAAGTTCGCCCTCAACGGTGCGCTGACCATTGGCACGCTGGACGGCGCCAACGTTGAGATGTTGGAGCACGTGGGTGAGGACAATATCTTTATCTTCGGTAATACCGCTGCAGAGGTCGAGGCGCTGCGCAGCAACGGCTACCAGCCGCATGATTACTACGACCAGGATCAAGAGCTGCGCCAGGCGCTGACCCAGATGGGGACCGGGGTGTTCAGCCCACAGGAGCCGGGCCGCTATCGCGGTCTGCTGGATTCGCTGATCAACTTTGGCGACCACTATCAGGTGCTGGCCGATTACCGCAGCTATGTTGACTGTCAGGACAAGGTGGATGCGCTCTACCGAACCCCGGAAGAGTGGACCGCCAAAGCGATGCTCAACATAACCCACATGGGCTATTTTTCATCGGACCGTACGGTGCGGGAGTATGCGCAAAAGATCTGGTATATCGACAAAACGCAACTCTGAGCGCGTACTGACAACCAGGAAACGCCGGGGCGGGTGGCAGGAGACCGGCCCCGTCGATGAGCGACCCGGCAGCAACACATAAATAAGCCTGACGGATATGACAGGAGAGAAAAATGACGGACAGTAAACGCGCAGGGGAGCCTGCACAACAGAGTGATTTGATTAACGTCGCTCAGCTGACCGCGCAGTACTACGTACTGAGGCCGGAAGCGGGCAACGCGGAGCATGCGGTGAAGTTTGGTACCTCTGGCCATCGTGGCAGTGCAGGGCGCCATAACTTCAATGAGCAGCATATTCTGGCGATCGCGCAGGCGATTGCGGAAGACCGCGCCAGGAACGGGATTACCGGTCCCTGCTACGTGGGTAAAGATACCCACGCGCTCTCCGAACCGGCCTTTATTTCCGTACTGGAAGTGCTGGCGGCCAACGGCGTTGATGTTATCGTGCAGGAACACAACGGTTTCACCCCGACGCCGGCCATTTCCAATGCCATCCTGGTGCACAACAAAAAAGGTGGTCCGCTGGCAGACGGCATCGTGATCACGCCGTCTCATAACCCGCCGGAAGATGGCGGTATTAAGTACAACCCGCCGAACGGCGGCCCGGCGGATACCAACGTCACCAAAGTGGTAGAGAATCGCGCTAACGAACTGCTGGCCTCGGGTCTGCAGGGCGTCAGGCGCATCTCCCTCGATGCGGCACTGGCATCCGGTCATGTTAAAAAGCAGGATCTGGTACAGCCGTTTATCGAAGGGCTGGCGGATATCGTCGACATGGCGGCAATTCAGAAAGCCGGCCTCAAGCTCGGGATCGATCCGCTGGGCGGGTCCGGTATCGAATACTGGAAACGTATTGCCGGGCACTACAAGCTCGACCTGACTATCGTCAACGATCACGTCGATCAAACCTTCCGCTTTATGCATCTGGATAAAGACGGCGCCATTCGCATGGACTGCTCATCTGAGTGCGCAATGGCGGGCCTGCTGGCGCTGCGCGATAAGTTTGACCTGGCTTTTGCTAACGATCCAGATTATGACCGTCACGGCATCGTCACGCCGGCAGGGCTGATGAACCCGAACCACTATCTGGCGGTGGCGATTAACTACCTGTTCCAGCATCGCCCGCAGTGGGGCCAGGATGTGGCGGTGGGCAAGACGCTGGTCTCTTCCGCGATGATCGACCGTGTGGTGAACGACCTCGGCCGCAGGCTGGTTGAAGTGCCGGTGGGCTTTAAATGGTTTGTTGACGGCCTGTTCGACGGCAGCTTCGGCTTCGGCGGAGAAGAGAGCGCGGGCGCCTCGTTCCTGCGTTTTGACGGAACGCCGTGGTCGACCGACAAAGACGGGATCATCATGTGCCTGCTGGCGGCGGAAATCACCGCCGTCACCGGTAAAAACCCGCAGGAGCACTACGACGAACTGGCCGCCCGCTTCGGCGCGCCGAGCTATAACCGGCTGCAGGCTTCGGCCACTTCCGCACAGAAAGCGGTGCTGTCGAAGCTGTCGCCGGAAATGGTCAGGGCCAGTCAGCTGGCGGGTGACCCGATCACTGCGCGTCTGACCGCCGCGCCGGGCAACGGCGCATCGATTGGTGGCCTGAAAGTGATGACCGACAACGGCTGGTTCGCCGCCCGACCGTCAGGTACGGAAGACGCTTACAAGATCTACTGCGAGAGCTTCCTCGGGGAAGCACATCGCAAGCAGATCGAGAAAGAAGCGGTGGAAATCGTGAATAGCGTGCTAGCGGCGCACCAGTAGAGCAGTTGACGTACTCCGCTGAGCCGGAGTACGTCATAGTTACCCGGCGACACCAATACAGGCACCACTTTGTCAGAACATAAGGAACGGGACGCTTCGCAAAAGGTATTGCTGCGGGGACTATATGAATATCTATGTTATTACCAATAATAATTTCATGCTTGTAGGTCTGAAATGTATGTTCAGCGACAACAGCCTCTCCGTCAACAGGGTTGTGTTTTCACGGGTCAGCGATATTGCCTTCAGCAACAGCGATGTGGTGATTGTGGAGTCAGAGCTGAACACCGGCGATGCCGAACGTCTCAAGTACCTACACATTTCACCGGTCAATCTTATCTTTTTATTAAAACCGGCGTCAGGAATGAGCGGGACAGGGCGTGAAGCGGTATGCATTGACACTGAATTAAGCGGTAATGAATATCTCATGATGAGGCAGGCGTTTAAAAAAATGGGGATCAATCTGAAGAGGGACAAGTTGTCATTTACCAAAAGAGAAACACATGTTATCAATATGATTTTAAATGGTTATTCGATAGATGAAATTTCCCGTAGCCTGCTGATCTCCAAAAAAACGGTTCAGTCTTTTGTCGGTATTGTTTTGCATAAACTGAATACCACCAAAATAAGTGGAATATACCGCAAAAAAAATCTCATCATCGACAGTTTTGCCAGGAGGAGCCTGCATCGTTAGGATGCCCTATAAACTAATGATCTGCTTATGGAAAGTCACTATTTCATATATTAAGTTTCAACTAAATTTGTTATAAATTATTTTATGTTGTTATGTTGAACGGGGTTTGATTATTGGTATGCTTCAGAAAAAATAAACATACATCATGGGTGCTAACATGATGAAAATATATGAAACTATAGTCATCAAATGATTTAAGCATACAATAAATAATATAGGATTATATCCTCTATCTGTGAATGGTGGGCGGCAGAGGAAAAACGGGATATATATTTATGCATTTCATCTTTTTATTATAAAAAACTGTTATGTAAATTCTGTAGCGGGAGGGGGTATGTTTAGTGAAGACGCACACTATGAATTTCTAAAAAGATATTACAGAGCGGAGTTTTTTGAAGGAAGAAATGGTTCCATTTGGGGAATAAATTATTCTTACAATTTGGCAAGGGTGGGTATGAATATGCTTGAAAGATATGGCTATGGGATAATATTAAAGCATGAATCTATCACTGGTGAAACCATTTACTATGATCGTAGTCTGACGATACTATTTGGTGACAGAATTACACAGGCCCTGGGAGGTCAGTATTGCAACAGAGAAATGAGAGAATAATGATTTAATATATTTTTTAATCGCTCGTTAAACATTGGAACTTTTCTCAGAACGTGACTGCAATGTCTTCAACGCATCTAACATGTCGTCGCCGTTCAGTGAGCGCTGCGATTATTTCTCTGTTGGTTTTCTGCGCCGCCGCAAAGAGCCATCACCGGCAGGGATCGCCTGTGAACGGTTGTTATCGCGTTTATCCTGAACATCAATCTAAATTGAAATGTCCGCATGTAGGTTATGTTTCAGCCTTTGCCGAAGATGTCTTTACTCCGGGTCTGAAGTTGCTGCAGGGCTTCCAGCATGTCGTTATGGTCCAGACTTCGTTGTGATTTCTTGCCGGGTTGTTTCTTTCTGCGTGAGGTCTGGCCGTCCAGTGATGGCAGGGCCTGTGAGCGGGTGTTGTCCCGTTTGTCCTGAACCAGCTTTATCATTTCCAGGGCACGTCCCAGACGCTTGTTGTCGATGATGGCGCCCTGGTCCAGTTCTCCCAGTCGGTCGTAAGTGGTAAAGGGCAGGGAAGTGCCGCTGGCCCGGAGCTCAATGTCACCATCCGGGTATTGCCATACCTCGATGTACTTCCCCTGAAAACGCCGGTTTTCTTCATTATCTTCAAGCAGATAAAGCTTTTTATCATACTGTAATGTCAGGTTTTTCGAGACCTTACGCTGCTCGCGCCAGGTGAATGTCGCCTGCAGGTTTTCGCCATTATCCAGCTGGCGATGTACGTCAAAATCGTGACGTGGCGGCTTTGCAAACCGACGGTTGTAATCTTCCATGAACTCATCAGCAAAGGCGTTTGCAGCCTCAGGTGTGCTGATACCGCGGAGCCGCAGTTCCTTGACCAGGCGGTCCTGTAATGTCAGATGAGCCCGTTCAACACGCCCCTTGGCTGAACTGGTGTTGGCACAGATACCAGTGATATTCAGCTCGTTCATGGCACGACCAAACTGAGTCTGGCCATCTCCGCCGGTGGCCTGCTTGTTGTTGATCCTGAAGACGCTGGCTTTGTCGCTGTAGAATGCCAGAGGCTTACCGTAGCGCTCCAGATATCCCCGGGTGGCTTCAAAATAGGTGAACGTGGACTCCGAACTGACGAACAGAAGCTGCATCAACCGACTTGTTGCATCATCAACGTAAACGAGCAGCGTGCAGGCCGGACCACGGTCCTCGAACCAGCGATGTTCACTGCCATCAATCTGGATGAGTTCGCCGGTGCAGGCCCGACGTGGGCGTGGCTGATGCACACGAGGTGGCCGTAACTTACGAGGGATCCATAAACCATCCCGGGTCATAAGCTTACGTAGGGGTTTGACGGTCAATGATGTAAAAAACCACGCCAAGACGATAACTTTCTGTTTTTAATGAATTAACATAAGCCTCTGTGTTAGTGAGGTTTTTCCCGATGATACCCTTGATAAACTAAGTCGGGGTCTGAGGGCCAATGGAACGAAAACGTACGCTAAGGAAATAACCAATTGTTATAATTGATATTATTCATTCTTCTCTATGAACTGAAAGCCCGCACTAAGCAATGTTTTAGCCTCAAATGACTT
>NZ_JBIMRA010000043.1:0-10343 GCF_043945515.1 Citrobacter freundii complex sp. 2024EL-00216
CTGAGGCAGCACCTGGCACGGCTGGGACGGAAGTCGCTGTCGTTCTCAAAATCGGTGGAGCTGCATGACAAAGTCATCGGGCATTATCTGAACATAAAACACTATCAATAAGTTGGAGTCATTACCTCAATAAAAAATCAGGCAGAGAGATGCCACCTAATTTTGTAGAAAGTTCAGATGCGCCCGGATGTATCTCAAGAATTGCTGATCGTTTTTCACATGCAGCTTTTTCATAATGCTGCGACGGGTGGCTTTGGCCTGAATTTCGCTTACCGAGAGCAAGTGAGCTGTTTCGGCTAAGGTATAGCCGCTGGCGAGAAACATTAAGAACTGACGTTCTTCGATAGAAAAGTTGCGAGTGGTGCAGTAATGGCAGATAGTTGCGGGCACGTTGTTGCGCAGCGCACGTTTTTGCAGGATGAGGACTAATTTTTTAGTCATTTCCTCAACGTCATCTTCCCGATAGATCAGTGGCAACATGTACAGGCAGGGCCGGAACATCAGCTTATCTTTATCGTTTCTGTTGCAGATGACAACCCGGTGTTGGCGGCGGGTATGGACCGGAATCTGATAGCAATCGGCGCTGAGCCAATCTTCATCCAGGGAAATAAACGCGATGTCAGCGCGATCGATATCCTCGACAGGCAAAAAGCAAATCTCCTGATGCCACTGATTTGCCAAATGGGAGATGATAATTTTTAGTCCATGTTCGAAGTGACTGTTTTCTTCCTTGATGGCGATACTTAACATTAAAGAGTTCCTGAACCGCTGGAGGGGTAAGGGAATGTTAAGCAAAATCATAAATATTCTAAATACATGTATCCCTAAATCTGGCGTTTCGTGGGCTGAGTTGTTACCAGGCGATTTCCTGGATACCCTTGAACAAGCAGAAAAAATCAACATTCGTTCACTTCGCCAGCAACTGAAACAAAAGGCATTGACTCAGCAGGCGCTGACCGTATAATTCACGCGTTTCATCTGCATGAAGTAATCACTTCGCAATGCGCCCTTAGCTCAGTTGGATAGAGCAACGGCCTTCTAAGCCGTAGGTCGTAGGTTCGAATCCTACAGGGCGTACCATTATGTTTCAGTAACTTAACCATTTTCTGCAAGTTCCTTATTTTCCAGATGGGACATATTTGGGACATCATCACTGAAAATTGAGTCAATTTGCTTCGCGTGTTCCGTTAAATGGTTCGGCGCAAGATGAGCGTATCGGCGTACCATTTCGATGCTCTCCCATCCTCCCATTTCCTGCAGAACAGAAAGCGGTACTCCGGACTGAATTAGCCAACTGGCCCATGTGTGCCTCAGGTCGTGGAATCGAAAATCCTCAATTCCTGCCCGGCGGCAAGCTGCATTCCATGCCCGCTGATCATCTACGCGCATCTTTCTGACAGTAGGCGTCTTTGACCCATCAGGACGGATACCTTCTTTCGTATGCACGAATACCCATTTATGATTCTTACCAATCTGGTCACGCAAAACTTTACAGGCAGTGTCATTCAGCGCTACGCCAATAGCGCGGTTTGACTTGCTGTCTTCAGGATTTACCCAGGCAACACGACGCTGCATGTCGATCTGCTGCCATTCCATATTGATGATGTTAGAACGACGCAGACCTGTTGCCAGCGCAAACTTAACAACTGACTTCAGGGGTTCCGGACATTCATCAATCAGCCTTTTCGCCTCATCTGCCTCAAGCCACCGGACGCGCTTATTGCGTACTGATGGAACCTTGATCACCGGCGCTTTCTCCAGCCATTTCCAGTCACGTTCTGCCGCCCGCAGAATTGCCTTCATCAATGCCAGATGCTTGGCTTTGGTGGAGGTTGTTACCGGTTTAGCTGAATAGACTGGCGCTGGTTCTCCATTCCTTTGCGCCGCGGCCGCTTTGATTTTCCATATCTCAAGCTGCTTGCGGTTGCTCATCCTGTTCACTGCTGAGTAAATCTTTTGCTCGGTCACATCCTTTAACCGGATCCCCTCAAAATGCGCCAGCCAGAAAGCCATACGGCTGCGGTCATCCTTCAGTGATTTCTTCTCTGCCTTTTCCTCCAGCCATCGCATGCAGGCATCGTCAAACGTTACATCAGGGAAATCGCCAAGCCGGTCTACTCGCCACAATTCAGCTTTGCGCTTGTCATGTAGCTCAGTAGCGAGCCGCTTGTCGGAAGTCCCAAGGCTTTCCTTAATTCGCTTCCCGCCCGGTGTCGAGTAGGACGCGTACCATATTTCACCTCTGCGGAAGAGTGACATTGTTTTTCCTCTGTTATGCCATCACCCGCGCTCACGGCGACAGTATGCAGCGGAGAGTTAAGTGCCGCAATGCATGCCTGTCGTGTTGTGAGGTAAGGGGATTTAGGTTTTGCGGGGTCTTTGCGGGTTGCTTGCAGTCGGCCTGAGCGGATCCAGTTAGTGGCTGTTGGTCTGGATATCTTAAGAAATGCGCAGGCCTCATCGAGTGTGAGGCTGTGTGATTCCATGGTCTCTCCTGTCAGTAAACGAGAGATACAGAACAGGCGATGAAAGCGATAATTAGCGCGGCAACAAATATCTTCGCCGATGTGGTGTATTTCATGTTTTCTCCAGGCAAAAAGAACCCGGCACTATTGGCCGGGCAAATTGGGGATAACGTGGCAGTGCATTCGCACCCAATAGCCAGCTCATAACTGGCTATCAGTTGCGTCATTTGAAGTTGTGCTCTTGCAGAGCCTCACCCAGACGAACAAGCCAGCGACCTAATTGCTCCATGGCTTCTTCTTTTGTCTCATGCAGGTCTGAGTGGATATTCATTGAGACCTGGTTGAGATGTGTCATCGGTCGATACTCGAGTTCGATGGGCCAATCGACGATTGTTGAATGCTCCTGCGAGGAGTGACTGATAACTGTGTATTTGCTGTAATCCTCTAGACCATTTGCATCTCGCTTAAATTCCTCAAGACGAATTGATGTCTTTCCCATAATCTTTCCTCAGTCCTGCTGCTTAACCGTGTAATTGCCGTTCGGCTTAACTCCCACTGCAAAATAGGTGCCGCCTGTAATGCCGATCCCCCACACATCGCTCGTTCCATCATTCGGTTTCTTCTCGCTGATGAACTTGCGCAGTGCAGCGATGGCGCTCTCAACATCCAGCGTTGAGTTAACCGTCATGGTGATGCGCATAATCTCTCCTCATGCCGCCCGCATAGCGCGGAGGCGTTTTAAGTGTTCTGCTGTTTCGATTTCTTCGGCGATCCGCTCGGCAATTTCGTACTTACTTGGTGCGTTTGATATCGCCAAAACGCGAGTTAGTAACGCTTCAAAAAGACGAGGGGAAATCAGATTGCACATTTCTTTGAATTGGTAGGCGAATGTTAACTTTTTGGTAATCCATGCAAGATGGGCATCATCGGCTGACTCGAACAGCCCGAGATAATGGTACTGGCGCATGAAAATGATTACGCTTTTGAATTTTGAAAGTGATGGAACGTACATAACGCCAACAGGTAATTCGCCGTTGTGTTTGCCTTTTGCGTTGATAAAAGAATTGAGCTGGCTTGGGATAAAAATACATGTTTCGGGGGAATAAACCTTATTGCCAATCACTGTAAAGTCCTTGTCCAACTCCCAGCCATCTACGTGATTTTGCTTCCACCATGCGAAAAAGGTTGTGAACGTGAGCCACTCTTCGCATACAGAGCAACCTTTGTAGTGCGGATGCTTTTCCTGGTAGGAGGGGCACGTTGCTCTCTGTAGCATTCCGCACCAAATATCATAAGCCCTATGGTTGATCACCTTTCCATCGAACTCGGCCCCTGTGCAGAAAGGTGAGTCGTTTTTACCAACACCTTTAACAAGGTTGTTCCTGTGAAATTTCCTTGGCTTACTCTCAAGAATTAAATCAATTTCGGCCCTGTCCATCACAACCCCCTTTGCTTGCGTATAAGCTCCAGGTCAGCCTGGCACTCCGCGCACGTCTTGCAGCCGGGAACGGCAGCGCGCCGCGGCACGGGAATTGGTTCGTCGCATTCTTCGCAACGCTCAGCTGATACTGCGTTGCGGTTCAATCTGTGAGCGGAAAGGGCAGCGTTGCGCTGAAGCTCTTCAATCTCTGCTGCGGTATCGATGATATCGGCCATGGTCAATACTCCCGGAACTGTCGGTTAATTCGGTTGAAGGTGAACACCAGCAATAAAAAAGGCCGCGATAGCGACCTGGTGATTCGTTTGGTTAGCGTCATGATTCGACTCCGTATCGGCCTTGCATGCGACCGATGCTGCTAACGAATGCCACCAGGCTAATACCCAGCGGCGCAATTTTCTGGTGATGCTTCTTGATGATTGGCGGAACTACTGCATTCCATTTCGGCTTAGGCCTGCATTTCATAGCCTGCTGAATCTCTGCAACGCATTTACGTCCCTGTGCGCGTACTGCGTTGTCTTGCTCTGGCGTCATGCGGCCTCCCTGCGGGCGAGAAGTTTCGCCCCGAAAGCCATCAGCTCGTTCCGATCCACAGTTGCGAAGTGGCAGTGTGTACGCGGATACGGTCGCCAGATGATGAGCATCGACCCTTTGTTGTTGCCGCTTACAGGCTTACCGGTGACCGGGTTGATAAATGCCAGCCGCCCGGCAGTGATGAAGCGAACTTCGCTGGCGGTCTGGATAGCCTCACGAAACCAGCCGACTGACGTATCAGCCGGAACCAGCATGACGGTGCCGATCTGGTTCTTACTCTCCAATGCGGCTTTCTTCACGAATGGTGTGATGTCGCTGTAAGGCGGGTTCAGCCAGACGTAGCCTGGCACATTAAGATAATCAGCCCATGACGTTTCCAGTGTGTTCTGCTCGGCGGTGATGAACTTCCTGCAAAGCGCGTTATGCGACGCTGCGGCTGCGTCCAGTTGAAAGCAGAACTCAGCATCCAGCGCAGCGAATAGTGCCGGTGGAGTGCGCCAGAGGTCACGCTGATCCGCTGGCGTGTTGCTGCCGGTATAATCAGTCACTTCGTACCTCCCCGTAACGACCGCGATACTTACGCATACGGTCATCAACGTAATCAGGCTCTACAGGCCCAACTACCATCCATCCCGGCCTGAATGACGCTTCTAAGTTGGCGCACCAGACTTCCTTTTTGTGCAACTCCTGAAGCCTGTCTTCCATGGTTGGCTTCTGGAAATCGTCATTTGCGATAGCTGCGAAGCATCGTGCCAGCACTTCTTCACGTGTTCCGGATCGCTTTGGTGGGCGCAGATATCCCGCCCCATGAAGAGGTGATGACATGATTTAACTCCGTGGGTTTATTTGGTCAGCTTCTGCCAGATGGATGAAATGTATTTGGCTTGGTGGATGGCATCATCCAGTGCACTGTGGCGGGTTCCTTCGAATGGCATATCGCGTTTAGGGTCGATGCCGATTACTTTACCCATCTCTACGACAGTACGTACATCTCGGTCATTCCACCATTGCCATGGCGCTTCCTGACCGGTTAGTGCGTAGCTGTTGCGAAGGATTACGCAGTCGAAAGAAGCACCATTACCCCATACCTGAATAAATCTCGGCTTGGCATGTTTGGAGATGAAATCAGAGAGCCATGAAAGAGCGGTTGAAAGCTCCTGCGTGTCAGTGGTTAATGCCTTGCGAGCATCTTCACCTTGTTCCATCCACCACAGGATTGTGGAGGCGTCAGGTCTGGCTCTGAATCGCATTGATGATTCGAGAGATACGTTCACCTGGAAGTCGGAACCAATTTCTCCGCTATTCGGTTCGAAGAATACAGCACCAATGGAGATGATCGGCGCGTACGGACCGTTACCCATGGTTTCCAGGTCAATCATTAAGTGGTTCATATCAGTCCTTAAAATGGAATATCGTCGTCAAAATCCATAGGTGGCTCGTTATGCTGTTGTGCCGGTTGCTGCTGTGTCCGTGGTTGCTGCTGTCTGTTTCCTGACGGTTTACTTTCCGCTTGTTTTCCGCCAAGCATCTGCATTGTTCCACCGACATTAACCAACACTTCAGTGGTGTACTTCTCCACACCGGATTGATCAGTCCATTTACGGGTGCGGAGCTGGCCTTCGATATAAACCTGAGAACCTTTTCTCAGATATTCGCTGGCTACTTCAGCCAACTTGCCAAACAGCACCACACGGTGCCATTCTGTCTGCTCTTTCTGCCCAACGCGCGACGGTTGGTAATCTTGCTGCAGCAGCTCGCCTTGCAGCTACTTCACCGGAAGCAATGAGCGCATGGCTACAGAACAACGCAGCTGATTTGCAAAGGGTTGGATTAGATCCCTCTGAGGTGGCGCAAACATACCAGCAGAATCCGCAGCAATTTGGGGAGTTCGTTGATCACCTGGGTATGGCGGCTCTTGGTCCTGTTGATTACTTCAATGCCCAGGACAAGATAGTTGGTCAGGCGCTTAATCGTGACAAACTCAACGAAACTGTTCGCAGCAATAAAGCTGGTGAAGGCCTCCAAGCTAGAGGGCAGAACATCACAATGCGCGGACAGGATATATCAGCAGCCACTGCCCGTCGTGGTCAGGATATGGCAAGTCAACGTGCTGGCGCGGCAGGTGGTCAAGGTGATCGCGTAGTCCAGTTAGCTGATGGCAGAACCGTTAATGTTGGTGGGAAACTTCACGGCGCTGGGGCAAATGCTTTTTATGAAGGCATCGACAATGCGGGGAATATGGTCCGTGTTCCTGCTAGCTCCATTGCCGCCCCAGCTACATCGGCAGCCAGTGCACAGAATTACGCAATGAAGAAAGATCTGGATGCAATTTCTGGTGCATCTGCCGACGACCTTGGCTTCATGACTGGAGTGACAGGTTCATCAGGATCTCCTGCTCTTGGTGCTGACATTCGTAGTCGCGCATCTGGTGGAGACCAGAGGAAGCTCTACAACGCAGCTCAACGTGTCCAGGGAAAGATGCAGAATCAGGGTATTGCAGCTGCTCGCGATATGGGGGCATCTGGCATCAACACCGTTGCAGAAGCAAAGATGTACTTTCAGGGAATGCCACAGGTTGACTATTCAAGCCCTGAAGCAATGCAGCAATCAATGCGAGACATCCAGCAATATACCGACAATTACAACCAGCAATATCAGGTTGATGTTGGTAATGGTGGAAATCGTCAGCAGTCAGCACAGCCATCCGCACAACAAACAACGCAACCGAAAACATCTGACTACCAGTCTCTATGGGGTGATTAATGGCTAAGGCATGGAAAGACGTTATTGCCTCTCAACAGTACCAGGCATTAGCACCAGAGCAGAAAGCACAGGCGCAGGAGCAATACTTCAATGAAGTAGTAGCTCCGCAAGCCGGAAGCGATGCAGAGCAGGCTAAACAGGCTTTCTATGCTGCTTATCCACCTCCAACTACTCAACAACCAGCACAACAACCACAGGATTCGGCGCAGCCACAGCAACAGGGTGGCTTCATGTCCGATCTTGGAAATGCTGCCGCAGAAACGGGGCGTGGGTTACTACAGGCTGGCGTTAATCTGGCAAATATCCCGGCTTCAATGGCTGATGCGGTAGCTAGTGCCGGGGCATGGGCCGGTCAGAAACTTGGTATTGGTGACGGAACTTATCAGCCAGCACCCCGCGTCACGACACAGGGACTTGAGCAGGACTTTGGATTACAACAAGGTACCCTTACGCCTCAGACGACAGAAGGTAAAATCTTCTCTGAAGCGCTGCCATATTTGACTCCTGTTGGTGCAGAGAGAATTGCAGCGCAAGCGCCATCTATTGCTGGTCGGGTTGCTCAGGGTGCATCACGCTTGCTGGCAGAAAACGCCGTTGGTTCATTGGCTGCAAATAGTGAACGTGATAATCCAGAAGCTCTGGCAACAGACTTGGGAGCTGGTGTTGTATTGGGTGGGGCAATTAACCAGTTAGGTCGTGCCGCTGGCGCTGCTTATCGTGGAGTTCGCGGTACGATCGCACCAGAAGCGCAGCAGGCTATTCAGTTCGCTAACGCCGCTGATGTTCCTCTGCACACGACTGACGTTTTGCAGCCTAACTCCCGAGTCGGGCGCATGGCCCAAACTACTGCGGAGAATATTCCATTCGCCGGTACAAGCACTATGCGAGCTAATCAGCAAGAAGCTCGCAGTCAGTTGGTAGATGAGTTTGCATCTCGATTTGGTGAATACGATCCGTCGATTGTGGTTGGTAGTCTGAAAGCTAAAACATCAGGCATCAAACGCGCTGCAGGTAATCGCCTGGAGCAAGTTCAAAACGCAATGACAGGAGTAAACATCCAGCCGTCAAAGGCTATTCAGCAGATTGATACTGAAATAGCCAGTTTGCAAAAGCTTGGCAAGGTTGCGGATAACGATACAATTTCTAAACTTCAGGCATATCGTGATGAGCTTACCAGAAATGCCGGGGCAAGCGGTCCAATGGCAATGGATTTGCAGCAGTTAAGCGGACTGAGAAGCCAGTTTAGGCAGGATGTTAAAGGGGAAAGAGCGGTATTGCCTAACCGTTCTGACGCAGCGATTCAGCGCATTTACAACGCAATGACTGGGGATATCGACAGCGCTATCGGGCAGAATCTTGGTAATGACACACTGCGTCGTTATAAGCAGGCTAACGCAATATATGCTGACGAAGCCAACAAGCTCCAGAATACTCGCCTCAAGAACGTGATCATGAAGGGTGATTTAACACCTGAAGTGGTAAACAACATGATTTTCAGCAAGAACAAATCAGAGGTTCAAAATCTTTACCGGTCAGTCGGGCAGGTTGGTCGCGCACAAATGCGTAACGGCATTATCGGAAAGGCTATGGAGAAATCAGGCGGTTCTCCTGACCAATTCCTGCGCCAGGTAAATATGATGTCTAACCAGACGGGAATCGCTTTTAAGGGTCGCGACGCTGCGTATCTGAAAGGACTGAAGAACTATCTTGAGTCAACCAAGCGTGCAGGACAGGCCGGGGTAACAACGCCGACAGGCCAGCAGACAATACCGTTCATTTTAGGTATTGGCTCTGCAACAAACCCTGCACTCGTTGGAGTAGGTGGTGGTTATGGATTGCTGGCGAGAATGTATGAGAGTGAACCAGCACGAAATGCAATGCTTCGACTGGCTAACACGCCACGAGGTTCTACCGCGTTTGAGAAAGCGTTAGCTGAAGTTGAACGGGCTGTTAACTCTGTTGCTCAGGGAGCTAAATCAGATGCATTAAGCGAATAGCAACTTACCTACGACTATTCCGCATAGTAACAAGGCAAAGTTAAGCAAGTCACGTTCCATAAAGCCTCCTGATTAATTAATCATAACCCAAATATAACGCAACGCTGCACAAGTATTAGCTTGTGCGGTTTCGCTTCTCCCGGAGCATACTAAATGTCAGACATCATACCTAATATTGTCGTGAGCCAACCGGCTCAGTTATTCACATTGGCTCGTTCATTTAAATCCAACGCTAACGGTAAAGTTTATATCGGTAAGATTGACACTGACCCGGTTAATCCAGCTAATCAGATTCAGGTATACATTGATCCGGAAGATGGATCAGATCCAACACCAGTTTCCCAGCCAATCATTATAAACGCTGCTGGATATCCTGTTTACAACGGGCAAATTGCTAAATTCGTTACCGTTGAAGGCCATTCAATGGCAATTTATGATGCTTATGGCTCTCAGCAATTCTACTATCCAAACGTGTTGAAGTATGACCCTGATCAGCTTCGTCAAGAGCTAGCAGGAGATGATGGTTATTTGCTAATACCCAGCATTCCAATACCAGTCTGGAAGTCAAATGGGGATGTCAGAGGGTGGGGAGCTAAGTGTGATGGAATTACTGATGATATCACTGCTATTACGAATGCTATCAGTGATACTGGTGGTAACATCATAATTCCAGGTGACGTGTTTGTCAGCACTCACATTCTAGTAAAAGACAAGACAAACCCAGTGGTTGAATTCACAAATGGTGCAACTGTCAAAATAGATACGTCATTTATTTTTGCTGACAAATATAGGGGGATTATTTCTATAGATAATTGCATTAATCCAAAAGTTGTTAATCCAATAATCATTGGCGCAAAATTAGATAAGTTTAATGGCGGTGTAGACCCAGTTGAGGATGGTGATTCAGGAATAGAATATATGAATTGCACAGGGTTATGCCACACCATTAACCCTAATGTGATTGATGTTAAAGCATGGGGTGTAATACATATAAATATTGAAGATTATCATGTAGAAAATCGGTAATGACTCCAACTTATTGATAGTGTTTTATGTTCAGATAATGCCCGATGACTTTGTCATGCAGCTCCACCGATTTTGAGAACGACAGCGACTTCCGTCCCAGCCGTGCCAGGTGCTGCCTCA
>NZ_JBIMRA010000044.1:0-9215 GCF_043945515.1 Citrobacter freundii complex sp. 2024EL-00216
GTGGCGTGAAAAAGAAAAGCAGGGCAAAGGCCGCGGGGAACCCGTTTTTTCATAGGCTCCGCCTCCCCTGACGAGTATCACAAATGGACGCTCAAATCAGTGGAAGACGAAACCCGACAGGACTTAAAGATGCCGGTGATTTCTCGCCGGCGGCTCCCTCGCGCGCTCTCCTGTTCCGACCCTGCCGCCTACCGGATACCTGTCCCGCCTTTTTCCCTTCGGGAAGCGTGGCGCTTTCTCATAGCTTACGCTGCTGGTATCTCGGCTCGGTGTAGGTCGTTCGCTCCAAGCTGGGCTGTGTGCACGAACCCCCCGTTCAGCCCGACTGCTGCGCCCGTTCCGGTAACTATCAACTTGAGTCCAACCCGGAAAGACACGCAAAAACGCCACTGGCAGCAGCCATTGGTAACTGATGATGTGCGAGAGATTTAGAGAGTGCTTGAAGTGGTGGCCTGACTGCGGCTACACTGAAAGAACAGTTTTGGTGACTCGTCTCGCACAAGACAGTTACCTGGTTAAGCAGTTCCCCAACTGACTTAACCTTCGATCAAACCACCTCCCCAGGTGGTTTTTTCGTTTACAGGGCAAGAGATTACGCGCAGAAAAAAAGGATCTCAAGGAGATCCTTTCCAGATCGACGAATACATCATTATTTAATGGACAGCAGCTATCGCCATTTAAGATGGGAAAACCAGTTAGTCGATATGGTTGTTAACTCCAGGGAAAGCACCATTCACGCCTTTAATGACACTGGAATTCCGCAAGTGGAGCTGGAACGATTTATCAGTCATGCTGGCGGTTGCCGAACAATCTACACACCATCGGCGTAGCCAGTAATGAGCCAGCGATTTTCTAACCTCAACCAATTTTACACCGTCAGTCATTTGCATATCACTTTCAATGGCTTTCTTATGCTGAACCCGAGGATGAACAACCAGTTCTAAAGAAATATATGTATTCCAGTCATCATCAAATTCTCTCAGACATTCCGCAGGCGCAGAGCCATCTTCCCCAAAAATCTCCTGAATTCGTCCTACGACAAGATCTAAAAACTTGCATCTTCCAAGATCATAACAACGGACGTATGTTTTAAGGTCGTTGTAGAACATCGAGTGAGGGACGATTTTCTTCTCCGAAGCCCCTGAAGTCATAGAGTAATAGGATATGTTCAGCACATTCATATTCAGAATCGCACGGGTTATGCTGGTTATATCCTTCGGATTTATTTCAGCCAGACTCGGGATAGTTTCAATCAAGGGATAGCCAGCACCTAAAAACCGGGATTCATCCAGATCGGTAAGCTTTGAAAAAATCAGATCCTCAGAGGCTTCATAAATTGGCTTAAATTTATCGAAATCGGCAACATACCTCTTAACCCTATGATCTAAATATAAATTATCACCACTTTGCTCCTTGTATCTTTTGATATCACGGCTAGCTGCAGCACCTTTAATCCCAAACTTATCCATTAAGTCTATACGGGATAACCAGCCTCTCATCATTAAAAGCCACTCTATGTGCCAGAGCCTGTCATCTATAAAATTCTGATTTCTAATGTTTTTCATAAGATAGCAATCCTAGGAATTATTACACCGATCAAAAGTTGTACTCATCTTCAAGATCACTTATCATGAGCATAACAATAGCACATTTCCCGATAGGAGAATGACTAAAATGGCAACGAACAAACCATACGGCGATGGACATCGCATTGGCGCAGTAAAGCAACGCTCTCAGTTCCAGACCCCGGCAGGGCTATGGGCAAAGCGAGATTCTACGACAGGTAGAATTATGGATGTAAAACAAGACGGAAACCCGTTTAAGGGGGTAAGGAAGGAAAAATGATTGGGTTAGCCTGTACCACCAGAACTAACCCTAACAAACCACACACAAACGCGGCGCTTGAGTACCACCTCAAGTGCTTTTACAAGCCAGCCACTAGATTTGTTGGTTGCTACAGTACAATTTTAATAGCAAAAATCAACATTCATGTGGCGAAAAACAGGAAATGCAACATGCAGACAGAAGAGTCTCAGGCATACATTTTTCGCCCTTACATCACAGTAAAGGGCAAACGAATCACCCGTCCGAACGGCGGGATGTTCAAAATTCCAATTAATCGCGAAAAGAAAAGTTAGTGATCGCAGCCCTAACGGGCTGTTCTAAATTTGATTAAAAAGGATGGTTCTATGTCAGTTTACTGTGTCTCTTATGACCTGAATAAAGCAGGTCAGAACTACAATGCGCTATACGACGAGTTAAAAAAGTCGCCGGGATGGTGCCACCCCTTAGATTCCACCTGGCTAATATCAACCAGGGAAACAGCCCAACAGCTGTCGGATCGTTTGCGTAGGCATCTAGACAATAATGACACCTTGCTTGTGATTGGTGTAACCAAAGAATATGCCGGATGGCTTCCGCAAACCACATGGGATTGGATGAAGCAGCACATCTAGAGCAAAAGCCCTTCGGGGCTTTTTTTATGCCTATATGCAGTCGATTTACCATAACACCCTAATGGTACGTACCATAGAAAGGCAATGCTGTCATAGAAAACAGGGGTAAGTAAGAACACACCTTGCAGAAGTTTTATAGAGGGGCTCACTCATCAAAGAGTGATACAGGCAGAAAACAGTAATTAAATTATCAATAGGTACGTTGCTAACCTACTCATCTTCCAAAAATAGCGGATTATTATTGTCAGAAGCAGGAAATGGTTGGTGTTTAGGCGAAAATCCGACAACAAAAACCGTACCGTCATCCATCTTTTGATAGTGGATAACCTCTGCAGAGGTCAACCCTGAAAGATTGAGGGATAGATTGTATGTCATTGATTTTAAGCGAGTAGCATCATTGTAAGGCCCACAGTGATAATGCCAGTAATTTCCATCCTGGTAGGCATCCGTATCAGGTAGTTTTTCCTGATCATCGTTTAACCAAGAGGGTTTATTTTTTCCTGGCAAAGGCTCTTCTCGCGTAACCCTGCCAATAAAGGTTGCTAGCGCTTGTCTATGGTGTTCTTCCATAAATGGCAGATCCACGAAGCACTCTTCATTTAGTGCTCCGTGGGTAAAATCATTAGCAAGAACTACTTTATTGAATCGTATCGCCATTTTCCGCCAATCGACTTACTTTTTCATATAAGTCGATAGCATATCAAAAATAGCGTCATCGGAGCGTGGTAAATCAAATTTTACCGCTCCCTGAGAAGAATTTTTATGGGATCTGGACAGCAGAACAACGTCGGCACGAGATTTGTACTCGCGACGACGTTCGATACTGCTTCCGTCCCTGCAAGAATTTACGTGAGCCAACATATGAGTCCTATGTTCTGGG
The DNA here is from genome assembly GCF_043945515.1 of Citrobacter freundii complex sp. 2024EL-00216. Classification (NCBI taxonomy): domain Bacteria; kingdom Pseudomonadati; phylum Pseudomonadota; class Gammaproteobacteria; order Enterobacterales; family Enterobacteriaceae; genus Citrobacter; species Citrobacter freundii complex sp. 2024EL-00216. The sequence continues at coordinate 3,337 of NZ_JBIMRA010000044.1, forward strand.
TGAGTGATGGCAAAGAACTAAGTTCTCTCTGCCTTTTTATGTTAAGAGCAGTACTCGTGACCAGTCACGAAAAGCCGTACCTTTTAGGTAAAATTAGGGTGGCGTGAACGCCACCCTAATAACAACTACTCTTACATACACTATGATATAGTGTATGTAAGAGTAGTTATATCATGATTAATGATTCAAAAAAGCTGCGATGATGAGCCACGATCTTAAGAAAGAAAACACCGAAATACCCAATACAATTCTCTCTATCTGGGGAAGAACTATCCTCGGTTCAGGATGGACAACAATCCCGAACGAGCTACTTAAGAATCAAGCTAGGCTGGGACTAAGCAACTCTGAGTTAGTTTTACTGATCCACCTCATCTCCTTCATGCACAGTTCTTCAGCAAAGATCTTTCCGTCGATAGAACTGTTATCAGAACGCATGAGTCAGGACAGAAGAACAATCCAGAGAACAATTCAGAGACTGGAAGAAAAGGAGCTAATCAGGAAAAGAGTTAGGTCAAAGGGTAAACTGGATATCGGGCTAACAAACGTATATGACATATCTCCATTGATGTTAAAAATAATTAATATTCAATTACCTAGCATGACCCCTCCGCCACAAATTCATGTATGCCCGAGATGTAAAAAAATAGCAAAATCAGAGGCTGAAATTGAGAGTCTTTTTGGCTACCGGAGGGTAAACCCTGATAAACGGGTGATTCAAAGTTGGTGTAAAGAATGCAGAGGAACCCCCCACCAGACTTAAACATCACAGAACCTGAACAGTATTTCAGCATACTTTCACGCGCCAACAAAACAGGCCCGCAGCTGGCGGACCTGTTTGCCTTAACGCCCCCGAATATAAATTTCGGTAATGATGGCGGTGATGCTTCGTTTTACAATCGCTGTATCACTAACATTATCCATCCCTTCACGCTTCATCCGCCCAAGCAAGCGGTTGTTGTGATTTAAATCCCTGATTAAGGCGTCAGTTGTCTTTTTTATCATAGGGGTTGTCCTCCATTTTCTTAGTTGCGAGCTTCTGTGGCTCACTCTTATTTATCTCTCGTTTTATACGACCCCATGTAACGGTGATAAAAAGTAATTTTTCGGCACCATTTAACATAAAGCTCTCACTGCATGCACCACATAAAAAAGCCCGCAATGCGGGCTTTTTTATGTGGTGCTGCCTTTTTTCGACGCGCCATTGATATTTGTAAGCATTGAGCCAAGATCAGCCATTGATAGTGATCTGTATGTCCTCTTCACTAACCCCAAACTTCATGGCCAGCCCACTCTTTGCTTCCTGGATACTTAGAGGCCTAATACCCACGCCATCACATCCGACTTCAACGTGTTCCTCCGGTTCTAAGGGGAAGACTTTTTGAAGTGGTTTGAAATCAAGTTGGCTGATATCAATGCCAATATCTTTTAGGCTGCCATATGAAACAGGATTTCTGTTTCCATCCCACTGGTTAGGAATATCAATTTCAGCATAAGAATCAAAATTTAAAATCCAGCGTGTCTCCGGAGACTCAGGAGAACGGCTGACACCGGAAATTCTACCTATCAGAAAAGCGTGATGGTGCTTAGCCTCAGGAGTCCCCCATGAAGGTTTCGTATTCTGGACGCAGACGGCATATTCATATTTACCAGCATGGCTTGGATCTAGCCGCCATGCCTGGCTCCCCCCCTCACGTAGTATCTGCGTAATACCTCGAGCAGTAAGGACAACAACGCAATCAGTAACAGACATAAATCCCCCAATAAAAGTTCATAGCCCACCGCCAAAACAAAAGTACTACATAATTAGATTGTAGTAAATAGGAGAATTTAACCTAGCATATGACGTAGCTTAATCGAGTACCTCAAAACGACCGTTAGCCTTACCTATGGGATTTACCATAACGCCTCATTACGCGCACCGTTCAGACGACCTCAGCGCGCTTTGAGCGTGAAGCCGATGAAAACCACAGCTTACCCGGCGAAAAGCCCGCAAAACGGCGCAGATGAATCCTGAGAGGCTGAATGGCTATGCACCCGACTGCATGGCGCGGGTTTTGGCGGCAAATGGACACCGTAAGCCGTATTTCTGGCAAATATCACTGACTCCGATTAAAGTAGTCATATGTATTACACATGACTACAAAGGTGATTTATGTCAGCAGCAACATCCATCAGGCTTGATGATGAACTCAAAGACCGCCTGAAAACCCTTGCCGATGACCGCCATCGCTCCGCTCATGCTCTGATGCTGGAAGCGATCACCGAATACATCAACCGGGAAGAAAAGCGGAGCCAGTACCTGAGGGATGGGCAGGCCGCATGGCAGCACTATCAGGAAACCGGTCTGCACCTGAGCGCCGAAGAGGTGGAAGCGTGGATAGATACCTGGGGAACTGAGAATGAGCAGGATGCTCCACCATGCCACAGGTAATTGTCTCCGCACTGGCGCAGCGGGATTTACAGCGCCTGCAGGACTTTCTCAAAACCAAAAACCGGCTGGCGGCCAGAAAAGCCGGTGAAGTGATCATCCGGGCTATCCAGCAACTGAAAACGCAGCCGGACATGGGCCGTCCGGTTTCTCTTCTCCCGCTAGAATACCAGGAACTGGTGATCGGATTTGGCGACAGTGGTTATGTGATGCTCTATCGCCACGACCGGGAAACGGACCGGATAGTGATCCTGACAGTCCGGCACCAGAAAGAAGCCGGATATCACGGCCTGCAGGAATAATTTCCCCTGAGCACCGATCTGCTCTGCAATTCACCGCCGGAGCAGACCGGACTCTATAGCAAAAATCAGCGCCTCCAGTATCAGTCCAACCACCTTCACAGCCAACGCTATTGCCATTAATGCTTTCATCGTCTTGCCCCTGTTTTATCTGATACCGCTATTGCATCACCTGCCAGCAGCGGAAACCACTGACTGTACTTGTCGCAATACCGCGACAATCACCAGACGATTGGAACAGAAAAAAATCGACAGGAGCGACTGATAGCGTTCAGCGCTTCCCGTTATCAGCAGGAAATTCGGGTTACATTGGCGCTATAATGATTATGAGAAATTATACACCTTTCACACACGAAAAAATCAGGGGTATACAGTGGCAAAAACATTGCTCAACCTTTCACAGGCAGCACAGGCAGTCGGCATCACCAGAAGAACGCTGTATAACCATGTAAAACAAGGGAAAGTTACCGTGTCACGCGACGGGAAAAACAACCCGGTCGTGGATGTATCCGAACTGATCCGCGTATACGGCAATGTGAATTTACCTGAGAAACAAATTCCCAGTGTTTCACACCGTGAAAATACACAGAAAAATTTCCCACACGAGCAACTGACAGCCATGCAGAAAGAGCTGGCTGAAATGAAACAGGCCATCACGTTGATGCTGGAAGACAAAACGCTGCGGGAAAAAGAAAATCAGCAGCATGAGGACGAGAAAAACCAGCTGCGGGAAGAAATCAAAAAGCTCAGCGAAAGCCTGGAGCAGGCGCAAAAAAAAGGGTTCTGGTCCAGGCTGTTTGGTTAAAGCGACGGGCCATCCAGACCTTTTTGTCGCAGCGGTCGCTCCGGCTCCGGCGTTTTCTCGTGCTGCAGCGCCCGTTCATGTGCCTGCCGCTGCTCGATGGTGTTCATCTCACGGACAAGCGGCGCAGCTGCTCGCTTAAACTCTGCACCTGCCTGCTCAAGTCCGACACACGCTCGCTCAGCGCCGCGTTCTCCCGTTGCGTAATGCCAAACATCCTCTGCAACTCCGAGGAGGCGGCTTCCCACGCGCTCAGCTGCTGCGCGTAATCCTGCTGCAGTTGCTCGAATGCGCTCAACAATTGCGTTTCCAGTTCCGTCATTCAGCTCTACTCCTGCACCAGTTTTACTGCGTTCATAGCCCCGTCGTTCACCGTCCAGTTCGTGTCGCCTTTCATCCCCGACGGCAGCACCAGAAAACGTCCGTTGCTGTCCTCCCGGTATGTCACGCCCCACGTTCGCGCGTTCAGCTTCGACAGTGCATCTTTCTGCTCGCTGATGGCCTGGTAGTTGTCGAGAATTTTCTGCCCCTGCCACCACAGAATGCTCCCGCTCGTGCAGATCAGCAGGAACGACACGCCGGCGATTATCAGCCACGTCCGCCCGATGGTTTTCAGCATCCCTCTGGTGTTCTGGCTGATGGCGGAGGACAGCTTCTGGTCGTGGTCGAGGATAGCGCTGTTGATTCGCTTCGCGCTTTCGCTCAGTTCCTGATTTACATACGCTTCGTGCTCGCTGAATGCGGCTTTCAGCATCTCGCTGGTAGATTGCCGCTGCGCTTTCGAGTTCTGCTCTAAGTCCTGCGCCAGCGTTAAAAGACTGCTCATAGATGGCTCCTTTCAGTCGGATATTTCGCCCCCCGTCCGGGTTGGCAATGCTGATACTGCTTCGCGTGGTACGTACCACCTCAAAACCAGCCACAGTGAGCGCCTCAGTCACGTCCTGCCGCGTTTTAAGCTCCCCGGACGAGGCTAACACCATTAAACCCTGCGTAATCGCTCTGACAGCTTCCTGCTGCGCCTGTGGCAGCACCGACGGCGTGACCAGCTCGCGTCGGTTTGCCGGGTCGTTCGGGTCATGCAGTCCCAGCCGGCCATTCACCACCGTCTGCCACGCATCGATACGCGGGCGATCGGCTCGGTCGTAATACGGCTGCAGACGTTTTCCGGTCAGCAGTTCGGTGTTCGGAATGAGGAAATTCAGCTCCACCCGCCCTTTGTCGGCGTGTTCCACCCACAGCACGCTGTACTGGTCTTTATCGAGTCCGGGCATCAGAACCCGCTCGAAACTCTCCATCAGCTTTTCGCGCTGTCCGGGCGCCAGGTCACTCTCGGCAAACGATAGCACCCCGGAAGTGTATTTCTTGGCATACGGTGAGGCATCAATCAGCTCCCGGACTTCCTCCGGCTTGCCCTGCAGCACCGTCGCCCCGTCACGCTGTCGGTCTTTACCCAGCAGATAATCCACCGGCCCACAGCCGCCTCCGCGCCCGCGCGGATGGAATTTAACGATCATCGTCAGCTCCGTTCTCCCGCACCGTATGCCGTAGCCGTTCAAGGCCGGTATCGATGGCCATCAGCGCAGCCACCACCTGAACCCGATCAGCACCAGACCACTGACCGCCGTTAATTTTCCGGGCGATCTGGTTAAGGTTATTGCCCATGCCTGCGAGCTGACGCAGTAAAACCGGATCGATGGACGGCAGCCGTGATGACCGCGCCGGTCGGGTATCTAGACAGGTTTGCCGCATCCACGCCGCCAGCTGTTTGCCGTCACAGCGTTCAAGCAGCTGCTGATGCTCATCCTGCGTGACCCACATGGTCAGCATCTTGTCGCGTTTTGTACTCAAACGGCCTCCGGTGAAAATATTTAGGGGGGAGGTCTAACGCAGCTCCCGGAGAGGTACACAACTTGTCTGTGGGCATCTGCCGGGAGCCGGCAAGCCCGACCGGGTGCGTCAGGCCGTTGACCTTAGCGGGTTTCGGGGCGCAGCCCTGAACCAGTCACAGTGCGCTAGCGCTGTGTATACTGGCTTACTCAGGTTAGCACGGTGGTAATGTGCGTGTTAACTGCGTTATTTGGCAGGGGAAAATGCGGGGGCAAGACGTAAGCAGAATAATGACAGGACGGTGATATTGCGCCTCCTCGCTCACTCGGTCGCGATGCTCCGGACGTGAGACTGCGGCGGGCGCTGCGTACTCTCACGCAAAGATAAACAGGGAGTGTGGCGTGAAAAAGAAAAGCAGGGCAAAGGCCGCGGGGAACCCGTTTTTTCATAGGCTCCGCCTCCCCTGACGAGTATCACAAATGGACGCTCAAATCAGTGGAAGACGAAACCCGACAGGACTTAA
>NZ_JBIMRA010000045.1:0-5195 GCF_043945515.1 Citrobacter freundii complex sp. 2024EL-00216
AGGGACGCAGCTATCGCTGGATCGCACGCGAGCTCGGTATCAGCAAGAATACCGTCGCTGACATCGTGCAACGACACAGAGCTAACGCTTAGGGTGTCATTTCGCCCTCAGCCGGAACCGACCCCATCGTGAGCATCTTGTTGCGTTTATCTGCCAGAATCGCCTCCTGATAACCCCGTGACGGACGGGAAAGCCTTTCCCGGTCGGCGCGGGGTTGGACAAGCCGCAGGCGCGTCAGTGGTTTTTAGCGGGTTTCGGGGCGCAGCCCTGAACCAGTCACGTAGCGCTAGCGGAGTGTATACTGGCTTACTATGGTGGCATCGGTATGGGTATCAGCGAAAGTGCTATATATGGCAGGGATGACATGCAGCGACGGTGCGTAAGGCAGATAATGGTAGTGCCGGGGGTATGACGCCTCCTCGCTCACTCGGTCGCTGCGCTCCTGCCGTGAGACTGCGGCGGGCGTTACCAGCTCACGAGTGACGAGAGAAAGAAATAGCGCTCACGTCAGGAAGGCCAGAAAAAAGGATGCGGCGTTGCCGTTTTTCCATAGGCTCCGCCCCCCTGACGAGCATCACAGAATCTGATGCTCAAATCAGTGGTGGCGAAACCCGACAGGACTATAAAGATCCCAGGCGTTTCCCCCTGGTAGCTCCCTCGTGCGCTCTCCTGTTCCTGCCTTTCGGTTTACCGGTGTCATTCCGCTGTTATGGCCGCGTTTGTCTCATTCCACGCCTGACACTCAGTTCCGGGTAGGCAGTTCGCTCCAAGCTGGACTGTATGCACGAACCCCCCGTTCAGTCCGACTGCTGCGCCTTATCCGGTAACTATCGTCTTGAGTCCAACCCGGAAAGACATGCAAAAGCGCCACTGGCAGCAGCCACTGGTAACTGAAAAGGTGGATTTAGATATTGAGAGTTCTTGAAGTGGTGACCTGACTGCGGCTACACTGGAAGGACAGTATTTGGTATCTGCGCTCCACCAAGCCAGTTACCTGGTTAAGCAGTTCCCCAACTGACTTAACCTTCGATTAAACCGCCTCCCCAGGCGGTTTTTTCGTTTCAAGAGGCTACGCCCAAACGACAATGATCGTCAAGGATCTTCTTGGTAAGATATGACAAAGAGCTTTCGAACTTTTATATCTTATTCAAGGAACTAAGATGCAAGACAGGTCAGTAGTTAATCGACAGGGATTTAACCCAGAGATCGATCTGCCGTATTCGCTAAGGATTAGTGATTTTGAGCACGCGATGGAAGATATTTATGACTTCTTCCATGATGTGAACAACTTACTATCAAACAAAGGTTTGCATAGGCTTGATGACATGATGAGACCAGCAGCTATGTCTGGCCTCATATCAGATATGATCACAGCTTCCCTCGCTAAATTTTCAAGATCGCTTGTTGAAAACAAGCATTTCAATGGACATCCAGACCTAGTTGTTAGGGGCAGGTATCCGAATGACAGTATCTCCTCAGGAGAAGAAGGCATTGAAATAAAAACCACCCGGAAAAATGGGGGGGCAGTCGATACTCACGGGGCCAGATCTCAATGGATGTGCGTATTTGTCTACAATGTCGATAATGAGACCGAACCGGCCTCAGACAGAAAGTCGATGAAATTTACCGAGGTATATCTTTGCCACGTTGATGAAAATGACTTCCGTCGTAATGATCGTGGTGCATTAGGAACCAGAACAGCAACCCTTCACAAAGAAGGGTTGAAGAAGCTCAGAGAAAGCTGGGTTTACAAGGACTTAGTTTAGTTATTTTCCTTGCTAGGAAGAGCTGATAGCGCGGGGATAGCCTTCTCCGCCAAATCAAAGAACTCTCGGTCTATTTCAACTCCAATGCTCTCATAACCTATATGATTTGCAGCTGCCAATGTGGAGCCTCCCCCCATAAATGGATCGAGAATAATCCCCTCTCCCAAAGGAAGCACTGCCCTCACTAATTGTCGCATGAAATTTTGCGGCTTTAATGAGGGATGTGGCGCTATCTTTTTTTCGTGTGCTGGCGTCGGATGAGATTTGATGACGTCGCCAAATGGCCTATCAGCTGAAATCCTCCTGAATCCACCTGTTTTCCACTTTCTTAGATTATCCTGAACCCTTCCATCTAGAGGCTTTCTCAACACTATCCATGGTTCCCATTGAGAGCGAGGCATGACAGAAACATCTCCAAATTCATCATGGGCGTTTTTGGGTCTATCCCCACCTCTCATGGTCATAACCTGACGTACAATGTAACCTCGTAGCTCTAAGCCAGACGTAGACATAGAGTCCGCGACTATATGGGATAGTAGAGGGTTGGATGCGATAACTATATTCCCGCCAGGAACAACCACCCTTTCGACTTGCGAGGATAGTTCTTTGAAAAATAATGATATATTTCTGAGGTCTTCTTCCCGCAAAACCGTAAAGCGAGGTAATGGCGCTCGCTTATGTCCATCAAAGGAAGGTGGCTTTCTCCAAATACCACCTTTCCCTGCCCTTAGTTTCTCAGTCTGTTGTTTTGTATACTCGACTAATCCGTAAGGAGGATCAGTTACAACTGCATGAATTGAATTATCTTTTTGTCTTTTTAACCATTCAATTGCATCGTCAAAAAAAATCGTCGATTTCCCAACCGTCTTAGGTGAAGACGTCAAATCTAGGGAGGGAGTAATACCAGCATCACCATTTAAGCGATAGACACCTCGGTCTACTCGCTCGAACAGACCTGGGGTATTTAAACTCAGATATGAGCGAACAGAAGACTTTGAAATTTTTCCAATTTTTAAATAAACAGCTTTTGTTATCTCCTCAATAGAAGCTTCTCTTCCAAGCCTTAAAAAACATTCAATTATCGAGTCACGAACAACACCAGGAGCCAAAGACATGTTTATAAATCCAGTATTTTTATATAAAATAATAATACTAACTAGACGTCAGGACGTCAATTTAGTTTAAAAGAGACGTCAAAAAAGTATACATTAACTTTTTTTTTACCATAACATCCCTTACCCGCACCGCGCCGGAGGCCCTCAGGGCGTTTCTGATGGCTGACGGGCAAAAGGTGGTGGCAAGTACACCGAAAACCACCAGAAACGCACCTGATTTATTTTACGCATATGCATCACTTATTCACATCACTGCATAGCCGGTGATTTCGGTTAAAAAAGACTCTCTGTGTGCTGAAATCGCAGAAAATGGCCATGATCCCCGTCACGCTCAGGCCACCTGAGACGGGCGTTTATCAGTCTCCATACTCCCTGTCACCATGAGATAATGTGCGTTGCCGTTCCGGTACCAGATCTGCTGTCTTCTCTGGTTCCTTTTCCGTTCTTTGCCCGTATCGCTGTTGATCAATCTCATTCAGCCTGTCGATAACCGGCGCAGCTGCTCGCTCAAACTCTGCACCTGCCTGCTCAAGCCCGACACGCGCTCGCTCAGCGCCGCGTTCTCCCGTTGCATAAGACCAGACATCTTCCGCCATTCCTCGAAGGCGCTCTCCCACTCGTCCAGCCTTCTCGAGTAGTCCTGCTGTAGCTGCTCTAACGCGCTCAGCAATTGTTTTTCCAGTTCCGTCATTCTGCTCTACTCCCGTACCAGCTTCACCGCGTTCCGCGTCTTGTTGTCCACCGTCCGGCCCGTTTCGGCTTTCATCCCCTCCGGCAGCACCAGAAACCGTCCGTTGCGGTTCTCCAGATAGGTCACGCCCCACGTCTGCATCTGCAGTTTCGACAGCGTATCTCTCTGCTGCCTGATTTCCGCCAGGTTCGCCGCTATCCGGTTCCCCTGGTACCACAGCACCCCGCTCAGGCTGGCGAACAGCAGCCCTGACACCATGGTGATGGTCAGCCACGTCCGCCCGACCATTCGCAGCACGCTCAGCCGGTTCGACTGCATCGCCGCGTTCATCCCCTGTTCGTGGGCGCTGATGGCGTCGTTGATTCTCTTCGCGCTTGCGTTCAGTTCCGATTTGACAACGTTCTCGTGCTTGCTGAATGCGGCTTTCAGCCTCTCTTCGGTAAGCTGCTGCTGTGCTTTCGATTTCTCCTCGAAGTCCCTCGAGGCCGTTAAAAGACTGCTCATAAATGGCTCCCCTCAGTCGGATATTTCGCCCCCCGTCCGGGTCGGCAATGCTGATACTGTTTTTTGTGGTTCTGACCACCTCAAAACCGGCCGCTGTGAGCGCCCCTGTGACGTCATCACGCGTTTTCAGCTCTCCTGATGAGGCTAACATCAGCAAACCCCGTGTAATCGTCTCCGCGGCTTCCTGCTTCGTTTCTGGCAGTCCTGACGGCGTGACCAGCGCCCGCCGGTTCTCCGGGTCGTTCGGATCATGTAGCCCCAGCCTGCCGTTGACCACTGTCTGCCACGCATCGATGCGCGGCCGGTCGGCACGATCGTAATACGGCTGGAGGCGTTTCCCCGTCAGTAATTCGGTATTGGGGATCAGAAAATTCAGCTCAAGACGACCCTTGTCTGCGTGTTCCACCCACAGAATGCTGTACTGATCTTTATCGAGTCCGGGCATCAGAACCCGCTCAAAGCTGGCCATCAGTTTTTCACGCTGACCCGGCGGCAGGTCCGCCTCCGCGAATGACAGCACCCCGGAGGTATATTTTTTCACATACGGCGACGCATCAATCAGCTCCCGGACTTCTTCCGGCTTCCCCTGCAGGACGCTGGCACCTTCACGCTGCCGGTCTTTACCCAGAAGATAGTCCACCGGACCGGCTCCCCCGCCGCGACCCCGTGGATGGAATTTAACAATCATCGTCCGGCCCTTTTTCCAGTACGGCATGCCGCAACCGTTCCAGACCGGCATCGATCGCCATCAGCGCTGCCACGATCTGCACCCGGTCATGACCGGCACCACCGGCGTTCACTTTCCGGGCGATCTGGTTCAGGTTATTGCCCATGCCAGCAAGCTGACGCAGCAGCGCCGGCGAAATCGAGGGGAGCCTGCCGGCGCGTGTCGGTTTCTCATCAAGGCAGGTCTGGCGCATCCACGCCGCCAGTTGTTTTCCGTCGCACCGCTCAAGCAACCGCCGGTGTTCGTCTTCCGTCACCCACATCGTGGGGTCGGTTCCGGCTGAGGGCGAAATGACACCCTAAGCTTTCGGTTCCTTGTGCCAAAGATATTCGCCAGTCAGTAGAATGTGCGCCCAGCCCAATGGGGATATGTGGGGAAGAAATTCAGGGGGA
>NZ_JBIMRA010000046.1:0-4838 GCF_043945515.1 Citrobacter freundii complex sp. 2024EL-00216
GATCGAACCCAATGCGCCCGCGAATGAATACAATGTGATCGGCATCTTCGGGCCACCACTTTTCACTCGGCGCGGCTTTTATCAGGAATACATAGCGACCGCCCTCCTCGCGCTGGGCTGCTGCGTACTTCATGATGTGCGTCATACCAGTGATCGCCTGTTTCTCGTGGTACTGCGAACGGCTATACGGTGGGTTGCCATAGCCTGCGCCACCCAGTTCTGCCAGACGTTCAGACCAGTCCTGCGTCAGCGCGTTATCTTCGGCGGTGTACCAGACCGGGCACTTCGCGTTATCGTCGTCAGCAAACAGATCCAGCGTCAGGGGGCCGAACATCGCATTGATGCCCCAAAAAAGCAGATCTGGTGTTCGCCACTGATCGCCAACTTCTTTCAATTCGTGGGCTGGTTGGCAACGCAGTGCTGCCAGCGCCTGGCAATATTTATTTCTCGTCATTGGCGAAACCCCGAATTCTCTGGCAATGAATAATCAACCCCATGGAAACTTGAACGCGCAAGCGACGTAGTTACTGGCTGCTTTTTCCCCCATTCATCGCGTGGTGGGCGACCATTGCGCTCCCAACCGATAGCGCTCTGGAGATATTTCTCGAACTTCTTCGGGCCGAACAGGGTCTCAGGGCACAAGTGCTGGTACATTTCGAAATTGTCGCGCCAGTGCTCATGCTTCAGGTCAATGACGAGTTTCATGTCGTCAACGTTGTGCCCGTCACGGAGCCGTGCCCTGATGTTTTCGAGAGACGATTTTGATTTCTGGAATCTCGATCCTTTGACCCTGTTCAGGTGATTCAAGACCTCGATAGCCTGATCAGTAATTTCGACTTCATGGTCGGGTTGCCCAGCAACCTGACAAGAGGTTTTATTCTCCTGGGTAGTCTCCTGAGTATTCTCTGTGTAATCTCCTGTATGAAAGTTTGTGGGATCCCCGCAGGCTTGTTCGTTGGGTTGTCCCATACTTGTTTGCGTGGTTTCCACATTCTTGTTTGCGGAATCACCGCAATCTAGTTTGCTGGATTGCACCAATCCAGATTGCGGCATTTCCACATTCTGGATGTTCCGCAATCTGGTTTTATCCTGGCTGGCCTTCTTCACTGGCTTTCCGGTCTCCAACAGAAGAGCTTCAAGCCGTTCAGTGTTGATGCGATAATGCATTGTGGCAGGTACGCCACGACGGTCCTCTTCCAGCACACCAAGAGAAACAAGACGCTTACGCGCAGTTTCCTGCTCGTCGCGGGTCAGCGCCGTCTCTAACGAGATATCAGCCTGGGTTTTATACATCCAGCCGCCATCCATTCGGTTATGCCAATATACCAACTGAGAAAGGAACACTGCCGCGACCGGGCCTGACTTCACTTTCCCGGCGCGCAACTTTGCAAATGCCGGGTTGTATGCGATCGGGCGATCAAGAAGCTGAATTAATGCACTCACTTACGCACCTCCTTATGCTTTTCGTTCAGTTCCGAGTCCACAAGCCCAGCCACGAATACACCATCGTTGATGTAGTCGTAGAGTGATGAAGCTAGCGGAGACTGAACAGAAACCAACATCGGATAAAGTTGTTCTAACCAGACGCGGTGAATTTCAGACATGTAGAGGTAAACAACGTGGGCATTGTGCGCTGCGCAGAAATTATCACTTGCCCCGTGAAGCGCATTTTCCATCCTGTTGAAGGCTGTGATGTATGCCTCTTTGAACTGTGCTGCTCGCTTACCAGTGAAGCCCATAGCGAGGAACGCGAAACCATCGCGGGTGATTTGATAGCAGGGAAGTTTGCGGCCTGTAGCGTCGGTGTATTCACTCACCGCAAAATTGCGGGCAGTGAATTCTAGCGAACACTCCAGAGCGCGGATTTTTTTCAGTACGTCATCGTGACGCTTAGTGAAGAAGTCGGCAATAGTCAGAGAGGAGGTAACGGCCTGACCGTTAATCACGGAAATTTCAGGTTGAACGAGGGTTGGGATCGTAGCCATGATGGCTGCCTCTTTAGTCAGTTTTAACAACTCACCACAAGAGACGCCAATCTCATTGGTGGTGAGACGTGCAGGGTTGGCGTAACCGGTGACTAAAGAAGCCGGCGCATCTTTCGATGCCCCTGCACGCCCCACCATAATCAGGGTGTAGCAATGCATTTCGCACAAAAAAACCGCCAGAGCGCGGTTGTGCTCTTTAATCAATTCCAGGACGCCAATCCCGGCAACGGATTTTGCCGCTGCCGAGACAGTGTATACCTGGAATAAAGCATGATCAATAATGAGGTTGGGATGAGCGTTAACCGCTACAAAAAAATAAGGAGATACAACGTGATCTACCAACTTTTGGCTAACAGCAGCAGCGGTGATGGTTTTTACGATGTAACCATCAGCGATCAGAGCGGTAACCTCGAAATAGAATGCACTTGCATTGCTGGTGAAATGGGCACGATGTGCAAGCACCGTATTGCCGTTATTACCGGAAAATATGGAAAAATCATCGATGTTGATGATCCAGAAAACGCCGATGCTAAACTGGCAACCGGACTGATTGCTCAATATGGAGTTGCGGATCAATACATTGCTCTCGCCAAAGAACTCGAAGACCTGAAAAAGAGGTTCAAAGTTGAAGAAAAGGCTATCAAATTGAGGATTAATGCCCTGGCAGGATAAATTCTCAGTTAAGTTTTTTTTCATTGGGTTAGCTCTCATCCTCTATCTCCCTGAACTTTTTCCGGAACTGTTCAAGCGGCCTGAAGCATTCATGCGGGTAGCCATCACGCAGATAGATAACGCGCTGTGTTTCTGGCTCCCAGCGGATAACACGGACTGGCACTCCACGGTGATCTTTGAACCTTCGGTTAAGTTCGCGCACAGGCGTTTTGCCCTCCGGTTGTAGACCCCCACAATTGAAACCGCCCTACTGTCGTTACACGGAACCCAGCGGTTTGATAATCTGCGTTCATACCGAAACAACGGAGTACCCGAAACCGGGATCATCCTGAGTTGCGGTAGACGGTTAAAAGCCGTTAAACTGTTCATGCGGATTATTTCTCCATACTCGAAGAGTTGTTCGCCAAGGCGCCCGGAGCTGCACACTCGCGGGCGTCACTCTTTTCTGGCGCGCAGAAAACACGGAATAGCAGCGTCAAATGCTCCTGCCACTTAGCCATTACCTGATAACTGTTCTCTTCAATCTGCTCACGTTCTGCCGGATCAATAACCCCGTCAGCGGTTGCCTTACGCAGGTACTGCGAGTGTTTACCAATCCATTCGATTGACTCCATCAGGCGCTGATTGATATCGCCGTTATCAAGATCATCAACTTCCACCAGCGGAACGAAGACGCCTCCACTACGGCGGGCTATCGCATCGGTGACATACTTAGTACCGCTTGCATCCTGAAGCACCATCGCCCACTCAAGCGGGAAAATTTGATCACCTTCGTTACGCAGTCTGTTGTAGAGCGCATCCGTTGAGAGTTTTCCAGCGCGATACAGGCCAAGCCATTCAGCGGCTTCGGCATAACCGCCTGGCATTTCGGCAATAGTTCTTTTGATTGCAGCCACCAGCCATGCTGGTTGCCGCTCTACTTTCCAGTGTTGTTTATCCACGGTTGTCCCCTAATTTCTGTGGTTTTAGTTTTACTGAAGCTCCGCTACGCTTTTCGTAAAGGTCGGGATGGAAAACTAATTTCCCCCCGGTCCGATAGGCTGCTTCAGCTGCACGTCCTTTCGGGATAAGGCGACCAGTTCTATTACGCCACTGGTAAACGGCCTCGCTTGTGATTCCAAAAAATTCGGCAACTTTCTCTGTGCTGCCGAAGTAGTTTTCAATATCTTCGGTTGTCATAACGCCTCCTTAGCTAAGTTTGATTAGATATTAATAACCAATCTAACTTTGGTCAATAAAAACTAAGATTGCTTAGCCTTTTAATTTTTTTATGGTGTTCAAATGGAAACTGTCGGTCAGCGCATCAAAGCTCTCAGGCGCATAACCAAAACTTCGCAGAAAGAACTGGGTAAGTTCTGCGGCGTTAGTGATGTGGCGGTTGGATATTGGGAAAAAGACGTTAATGTACCTGGCGGTGAGTCACTTGCGAAACTTGCAAAGTATTTCAATACATCAATTGATTACATACTCTATGGCACTGAATTTGAAGGTAATCTGATAACCAAGATGCGTAGAATTCCGGTGATATCTTGGGTCCAGGCTGGACAGTTTACAGAATGTAAAGCGTCAGAATTTTTCAGTGAAGTAGATAAATGGGTTGAGACATCACTCCGGATAGGGGATAGCTCCTTTGCATTGGAAGTTAAAGGTGATTCGATGACAAACCCTAATGGACTACCGACAATCCCGGAAGGGGCGACAGTAATAGTAGATCCTGATGCAGAGCCACTTCATGGAAAGATAGTCGTAGCCAGGCTTGATGGGACAAACGAGGCTACTGTAAAAAAACTCGTCATTGATGGGCCTCAAAAGTTCTTAGTTCCCTTAAATCCACGTTATCCAAACATTTCAATTAACGGTAATTGCCTGATTATCGGAGTTGTCAAAGGCGTTCAGTACGAGCTTTAACCCACTTCTAACCTCCTCCTTAACATCAAGCTAAGAATAGTTTGGTGTTTTCTCTTGATCTAAAAGCTAAGTTAAGTTAGATTTTATTCACCAACAGCGAACAGGCAGGACGCCCACGAAGTAGCCGCCGGTGGCATATGAATAACCGGATGATTCGCTGACAGAAAACTAAGGTTAGGGGCAGAGGTTTACATGAATCATTTATTCACATGCTCATTTTGTGGAGCAACCGAACTGGTAGCGATGAAGATCGTCGCAAAAGGTGGTAAGGAC
>NZ_JBIMRA010000047.1:0-4829 GCF_043945515.1 Citrobacter freundii complex sp. 2024EL-00216
TACGCAGCAGCCCAGCGCGAGGAGGGCGGTCGCTATGTATTCCTGATAAAAGCCGCGCCGAGTGAAAAGTGGTGGCCCGAAGATGCCGATCACATTGTATTCATTCGCGGGCGCATTGGGTTCGATCTGCCTGTGTGGTTTGTACCTGCTGACGAAAAACAGAAGCCCACCAGCGCGTTTTTTGCCGGTGCCATAGCTGTATTTGATAAGTCATGGCGTGGTGAGCGGTTCAGCTATATCGACCGTACAGAACTGGAGGCAAAAGGGCAGGCGTTTATGACTTTGGCGCAATTTGCTGTCAGCAAGTCTCAACCTGCAACTGTCACACCATCTGTAGCTGACAAGCCAGAAGCAGAGTTGCCACTTACCCAGAAAGATATTTTTGATATCAGCGGTGTCGAGGCGTGGGCATGCGTTAGAGCTGCGTTCGGCGATAAAGAAGAATACACATTCAGTGAATCGAAGTTTGGGCATACCTGGGCGGCGGATTCTGTCGAAGCACCGGAATTCACTCAGGTATCACCATTAACGATCGACAAAGCGAAGCTGCTTATTCGTGAGAGTATTTTGTTCGGTGTGGATGAGTGGCTTTTGTCGATTCAATTCGATGACGCTGCTGCGCGCCTGGATATGTCGGAACGTATTCGCACTGTTGCCCTTGAAGCATCTGGTGAATATGGCATGAACAGTACTGATTTCATTGCTGCTATGGGAAGCCTGGATGTTTCAAGTTGGTCCAATATTCGCCAGATCCGCATGCACATCCGTGAGAAAGCTAAACCAGTATCGGATCCGCTTCCCGAGTCCCGTATCTGGCCGCTGGAGGTTGGAATTGTATTCGACCAGGTAGACGGCGCTGACATGCTGGATGAATCACAGCAGAACAAGCTGAAATCCAACATCAATCAACTCTGGCTGGAACGAACGGCCACCAGCGAAATCATCACAATTGCGCGTGGTCTTGTCGGCAGCATGCAGGGGGTAACCCATGCGTGAGATTATTGTTGATAACTTTGCTGGTGGCGGTGGCGCATCAACGGGTATTGAACTGGCGATCGGGCGCAGCGTGGATATTGCGATCAACCACGACGAAAACGCCATTGCGATGCATAAGACGAACCACCCGGACACACTGCATTATTGTGAATCCGTTTTTGACGTGGATCCGGTAGCTGCCACCGGCGGTAATCCTGTCGGCCTGGCATGGTTTAGCCCGGACTGCCGACACTTCTCGAAGGCAAAAGGCGCAAAGCCAGTGAAAAAAGAGATACGCGGTCTGGCCTGGATTGTTCTGCGTTGGGCACTGGCGAAGAGACCGCGCGTGATGATGCTGGAGAACGTGGAAGAGTTCAAAACGTGGGGACCGCTGCTGGCCGATGAAATGCGTCCGGATCCTGCCCGCACTGGCGAAACATTCAATGCATTTGTCGGCATGCTGTCCACTGGCATTCCTGCTGACCACCCGGCACTGTCAGAGGTTTGTGAGTTTCTGTCTATTGAAAGAGGTAGCGAGCAGGCGCAACAGCTGGTGGATGGGCTTGGCTATGATGTTGATTATCGAGAGCTGCGCGCGTGTGATTACGGCGCACCGACGATCCGCAAACGCTTCTTCATGGTTATGCGCTGCGATGGTTGCCCAATCCAGTGGCCTGCTGTTACCCATGGGGATCCTAAGTCTCTGGAGGTGCAGAGCGGCAGGCTGATGCCATGGCGTACTGCAGCGGAATGCATCGACTGGAATGTTCCGGCCCTGTCCATCTTCGACCGCAAAAAACCGCTGGCGGAGAACACACTTAAGCGGATCGCACGCGGCATACAGCGCTTTGTTATCGATAGCGCGTCGCCGTTCATCGTTAAGTGCAACCACACGACGACCAAAGGGAAATACGACTGTTTCCGTGGGCAGGCGCTGAGAGAGCCTCTGCAGACCATTACGAAAACCCACGGTTACGCGTTAGCCGTTCCACACCTGACAAAATTCCGCACTGGTGCCACCGGGCAGCCCGTTACCGAACCTGTCCCGACAGTAACCGCTGGCACATCAAAACGCCCGGGCGGTAATGGGCATGCACTCGGGATCGTTGAGGCTGCACTGACACCCTTCCTGTCGGGTAATGGTGGTAGTGAATACCAGGCTAAGCCGCGCCCGCTGGATAAACCCGCTCACACCATTCTGAAGCAATCCCGCGCCTGTCTTGTTGCGCCAGTGATAGCCCGCCAGTTTGGGGCCAGCGTCGGCCACCGGGCAGACGAACCGAGCGCAACCATCACCGCTGGCGGTGGCGGCAAGTCTCAACTGGTAACGCCTACGCTGATCCAGATGGGTTATGGCGAACGACCTGGACAAGAACCGCGTGTGCTGCGGCTGGATAACCCGCTGGGGACCGTTACTGCAGGTGGAAATAAATTCGCGACGGTGAGCGCGTTCCTGGCTAAACACTACGGCGGTAACTATACGGGGCCGGGTGTCAGTATGGATGAACCCGCGCACTCAGTGACCACTGTCGACCATCATGCGGTAGTTGCCTCTCATCTGGTGAAACTGCGTGGAACATGCCGCGACGGGCAACGCCTTGATGTGCCCATGCCAACAATCACCGCTGGTGGCCAACACGTGGGTGAGGTACGCACATTTCTTGAGACGTATTGCGGGGAAAGTGACGATGAATGGCTGGTAACGATCGATGGGGTTAAATACCAGATCGTTGATATCGGAATGCGCATGTTGCAGCCGCATGAACTCTACAAAGCGCAGGGCTTCCCGGATGGATACGTTATTGATCAGGACTACCGTGGAAATCGCTATGCAAAAGATAAGCAGGTAGCCCGCTGCGGTAATGCGGTACCACCACCGTTCGCCAGGGCGCTGGTGGAGGCAAATCTTCCGGAACTGTGTGCAGTGCAACAACAGGAGGTGGCATGAAACTTGTGCTCCCGTTCCCTCCGAGCGTGAATACTTACTGGCGCGCCCCTAACAAGGGGCCGCTGGCCGGTCGTCACCTCATTAGCGCTGATGGTCGTAAATACCAGAGCGCTGCCTGCGTGGCGATCATTGAGCAATTACGACGTCTCCCGAAGCCATCGACTGAACTGGCAGCGGTAGAAATCACTCTGTACCCGCCGGATGCGCGCCGTCGGGATATCGATAATTACAACAAAGCCCTGTTTGACGCGCTGACACATGCGGGTGTCTGGGAAGACGACAGCCAGATTAAGCGCATGCTGGTGGAATGGGGACCCGTTGTGCCGAAAGGTCGGGTAGAGATAACGATCAGCAGATATGAACCGGCGGGTGCAGCCGCCTGATATGGAGAAAAGTATGAGCCAGTTAATCGTGAATGGTGTAGTAACAATGTCCAGCCGTGATATTGCGGATCTGGTTCAGAGTAAACACAGTGACGTGAAACGCTCGGCTGAGCGTCTTGTTGCTGCGGGAATTTTAACCGCGCCATTGGCGCAGTTCGATTTTGAGCATAACGGTAATGTGTACCAGGAGTATCGTTTTAACAAACGCGACTCTCTGGTGATTGTTGCCAGATTATCACCTGAATTTACCGCCGCGGTTGTCGATCGCTGGCAGGAACTGGAAGAAGGACAGAGTGTCAGTGTTCCGCGCTCATTACCGGAAGCGCTTCGCCTGGCTGCTGATTTAGCCGAGCAGAAAGAGCAACTGACGATCCAGCTGGCAGCCGCGGCGCCAAAAGTGGAGTTTGTTGATCGTTATTGCTCTGCAAAAGGCTCCATGTCATTCCGGCAGGTAGCCAAATTGCTTAACGCAAAAGAAACTGAGTTTCGTCTGTTCCTTATTGAACGCAATATCCTGTATCGCCTCGGCGGCACACTTACCCTCATGGCGCAACACATTTCCGCGGGAAGATTTGAAGTTAAGACGGGAACATCGAGCACATCCAATCACGCATTCAGCCAGACGCGTTTCACTGCCAAGGGAGTACGCTGGATTGGTGGTTTGTGGGCTGAACATATTGCAGGGGGGCAGGCGGCGTGAGGGCTTTGTTAACTCCTGAAG
The DNA here is from genome assembly GCF_043945515.1 of Citrobacter freundii complex sp. 2024EL-00216. NCBI lineage: Bacteria > Pseudomonadati > Pseudomonadota > Gammaproteobacteria > Enterobacterales > Enterobacteriaceae > Citrobacter > Citrobacter freundii complex sp. 2024EL-00216. The sequence goes on from NZ_JBIMRA010000047.1 coordinate 4,028, forward strand.
TCGCCCATCGGATAGGGATTGTGTTGTTTCGTCCCGGCGCGGAACTGATGCACCTCTTTATGCGCGGTCGCGTTCTGCTCGAGCCTGAACCAGAAGAAATGGCGTCATTCAGTACAGGAGCTGTTCCCGCCGCCATTCAGCCGCTGGCTGATGATCCGGTAATGCGGCAGGTATTCGAGAATGAGCGGGTTATTCAGCGTGCCGGCGGGCTTCCTTCCCTTGAGCAATGGTTGAGTAATCGGTTTGAATGCCAGTGGCCACATTCAACGTGGCACGACAAGAACTTCACAACAATGCGGCACCCACCAGGAAGTATTCGCCTGTGCTGGCATTGCGATCACACTTTGTCGGGGCAGCATACCGAACAGCTTGCAGGTATAGCGGCAGGAAACCTGGTATCCTGGATTCTGGAAGTCATTCTGCGTGATTCTGGTTTTCCCGAGTCGCATATCCTGACGCTTCCGGAACTGTGCTGGTGGATGGTCAGAAACGACCTGGCTGATGTTATTCCGGAAAGCGTTGCGCACAAGGGGCTACGCCTTCCGGATGAGAAGATCCGCTCGGTCATGAGGGAAAGCGACATTGTGCCTTCCGCCTCTGCAACCAGCCTCGTGCAGGAGAAGGCGAAGAAGATCCTCACGCTCTCTGTTGATCCGGAATCTCCAGAATCTTTCATGCTCAGGCCAAAGCGACGGCGCTGGATAAATGAGACTTACACCCGCTGGGTAAAAACACAACCCTGCGTATGTTGCAATAAACCAGCAGACGACCCCCACCACCTGATTGGCCACGGGCAGGGTGG
>NZ_JBIMRA010000048.1:0-4060 GCF_043945515.1 Citrobacter freundii complex sp. 2024EL-00216
CACCCACGCGCCTGGAGATCTGCGAAGCGCAATCACCTTCTCGGAAACCCTCGCGAAATTTCGCAGTCGCGACGCCAGAGACCGAGGGTTAGATCATGCCTAGCATTCACCTTCCGGCCGCCCGCTAAATATCTCCTTTTGGGTTGTTAATAAAACATCCAATAAGTTGACTGTGCGTGAAAAAGAAAGTTTTGTGTGATGGCGTTGAAGATCGCACCGTTAAGCTCTTATGTGGGATGGTGCAGAGCTCGACGACTACCGATAAAACGCAACCGCCGCAAACAGACAAGAAAAAGCCCCAACTGATAACAGTTGGGGCTTCAGTATTGTGATTGGTGGAGCAATAGCACCCTGAACCCAAAACCTTCTCGCTCAACCGGTAGTGGCTGATAACAACTCGTGAGGGCTATTGCGGGTTAAGCATTTAGCGATGTCTAGGGCCAGACTGGACGTCTGAACGCAAGCCGCTGATACTGTACATAACCACAGTATCAGCGGAGGATACCCATGTCGCTGGCAAGGAACGCCACGGCGAGTCAATCGCCCACTCAAACAAACGGTTACGAACGCCACCAACCCGACCAGACGCTGCTCTACCAGCTGGTTGAGCAGCACTACCCAGCCTTCAAAGCCTCACTCGAAGCCCAAGGTCAACACCTGCCTCGCTACATCCAACAAGAATTCAACGACCTCCTCCAATGTGGCCGTCTGGAGTATGGTTTCATGCGGGTTCGCTGCGAGGATTGTCATCACGAGCGTCTGGTCGCCTTCAGCTGTAAACGACGCGGCTTTTGCCCTAGCTGCGGTGCCCGCCGGATGGCCGAGAGTGCGGCGCTGCTGATAGACGAAGTCTTCCCCAAGGAGCCCATTCGCCAGTGGGTGCTCAGCTTTCCTTTCCAGCTACGCTTTTTGCTGGCTCGCCATCCCCAGCTGATGGGCCAGGTCTTGAGTATCGTCTATCGTACACTCTCAACTCATCTGATCAAAAAAGCCGGTTACACCAAAGCCTCTGCACAAACTGGCTCAGTGACTCTTATCCAACGCTTTGGCTCCGCGCTAAATCTCAATGTCCACTACCACATGCTGTTTCTCGATGGTGTCTATGCCGAAGATGACTATGGCAAGCAACGCTTCCATCGTGTCAAGGCACCCACTTACGATGAGCTGAATACGCTCGCTCACACCCTCAGCCATCGCATCGCTCGCTGCATGGAAAAGCGTGGGATTTTGGAGCGTGATGCCGAGAATACGTGGTTGACACTGGAAGAGGGCGAAGACGATACGCTGACTCAATTACATGGTGCTTCGGTTACGTATCGCATTGCCGTCGGCCCCCAGCAAGGGCGCAAAGTCTTCACCCTGCAAACCTTGCCAGGGCGTGAGGATAAAGCCGACTCAAGCAGTCGAGTAGCCAACCATGCTGGTTTCTCGCTACACGCCGGTGTGATGGCCGAAGCGCATCAGCGGGATAAGCTTGAGCGCTTGTGTCGCTACATTAGTCGGCCAGCGGTTTCAGAAAAACGTCTGGCATTAACCGCCAATGGGCAGGTGCGTTACGAGCTCAAAACTCCGTACCGCAATGGCACCACCCATGTGATCTTCGAGCCGCTGGACTTCATCGCCAAACTCGCTGCGTTGGTACCTAAGCCGCGAGTCAACCTCACACGCTTCCACGGCGTCTTTGCACCGAACAGCAAACACCGAGTTCAAGTAACACCCGCCAAGCGGGGCAAGAAGCCCGACAAATCGGAAGGTCTCGATACTAACTGGCGTGACAAGAGTCCTGCAGAGCGCCACCGCGCCATGACCTGGATGCAACGCCTCAAGCGAGTCTTCAATATTGATATTGAAGTCTGCGAACACTGCGGCGGTCACGTCAAAGTGATTGCCAGCATCGAAGATCCGAAGGTCATTGAGCAGATTCTCAAGCATCTGAAACAGAAAACAGCCAAGGCGAATGCCGCCAAGCAGCGTGAGCTGCCACCAGAACGAGCGCCGCCACTGACTCCCAGCCTGTTCGATCCATCACAGAGTCGTCTCTTTGACTGACGACCCCAAATCCAACACTGCTCAACACTGCCAACTTTTAAACGGGGCGGTGGGGCAGTTTGTATCTCTCGAGCTATCAGGCTAGAGATTTTACCGCCAAATCGAACCTTATTAGAGCGGTTTAGGCTGGACCGGCAGTTAAAATTGGGGCTTGAGCGGTAAACGAGTGAGGGAATTTCAGGTAAGATACTTCGGATGAGGAGCAAAAAGGTGGTTTATACTTCCTATACCCCATAAAGGAGGCATCCGGTTGCGTTAAGCGGAATTCAACGGTGTTGTTGTCCAGTTTGCGCACGCTTTGGACGTTATCGGCAAACTGCAGGCTGTCGAAGTAGGGGAAACTGCTGCCGTTCACATTGTGCCACGGATGGTGGCGATCAAAGATGCGCTCGAAGGTAAACACCACATCGTCTGCATTCAGTTTGCGGGTGGGGGTGAACCAGGCCGTCTTCTGAAACTGAACGTCACGACGCAGATGGAAGCGGTAGGTTGCGCCGTTATCCAGCACCTCCCAGCTTTCAGCAAGCTCAGGCACCAGCCGATAGGTGTAGGGATCTACATCAAGCAGTCGGTCATACAATTGGGCCGCTAACGTATCGACGATGAGACCGCTGCTCGTTTTTTGTGGGTTGAACGTATTGACTTGCCCGCTGACGCAATAGACAAACCCACTGTCACGGATATCAGCGTGCGGAGCTTGCTCAGGCGCAGCAGCAGCCTGACCACTCAGAAATCCAGCCATCACGATCAGAGATGATAAAACCAGGCGCATAATTTTAATGGATTATATAAAGAGGCTATCTTACTAATACTTAATGACATTTGCCATTACCGTTTGTTTTTGGGAGTAACAGGCTCGATAAGCGCGAGTTCAACACCGCGACATGGTCAAAATTCATACCTGCTATCCACTTTGAATCTACTCTGTTAACTATCTTAGCATTTTCATGGCCCATCTGACTTGCTATAAACGTGGGGGCGTACCTGTCGTTGTTTACTGATTGATATCAGTGTGTGCTCGGAAGATGGAGTATGGCATCGATAACGAAGTGTGGAGCGAGCATTTAGAGTGTCACTATCAATGCTGAACTATAATCATTCAGGAAGCAGTACACGTTATGTGAGTTGTAATAGCTAAAGTATCTATAATTATTTCAATATGTTAATTCCATTTTTTCTTCATGGCATCTTAATCTTCTCACCCATTTATGGTGATGATTTCCATTGGTTATTAAATGCATTTTGGCTTTGATCCTGGTTATGAACGGTTTTCTGTTGCCATTTAACTTCTAATGGAATGAATTGTATGAATAAATTACTGAGCCTTGTTGTTTCACTTGCCCTATTGCCTGGAGCCGTTTTTGCAGCGTCGACTCCAGACTGTGTGAAGGTGAATAAAGCGCAAATCGAAGCGCTATTTGATAAGTGGAACGAGTCATTGAAAACAGGTAACGCGCAGACGGTATCTGAAAATTATCTTAGCGATGCGGTATTGTTGCCTACTGTATCCAATAAAGCGCGTTTAACGGACGCTGAACGTGTTGATTATTTCGAGCATTTTCTTGCGAAAAAGCCGACCGGGAAAATTGACATGCGTACCATTCGCCTGGGGTGTAATAAGGCGATAGACACCGGTACCTACACATTTACCTTCGCGGACAAATCAACGGTTTCAGCCCGCTACACATTCACTTATGCATGGGACGGTAAAGAGTGGAAAATTTCCACACACCACTCTTCAGCGATGCCTGAAGGGTAAAAAGCTGTGCAGGGGGCGGAATATTCACCGCTCCCTGAAGACTAGCCAATAATCGCGATGCCAAGACGTTCCATGAGCAACGATGCCTGGTAGTTGTCCAACTTAACGCCTTGTAAATCAACGCGCCGAATATCTAAGTCACCCAACTCCGAATTGGTCAGATCGCAATGTGTGAAGTTTGCTGCTCGCCAGTCGAAAGTCGAAAACTCGCCGCCGGAGAGATCTGAACCACTGAACGTCGCGCCCAGTACC
>NZ_JBIMRA010000049.1:0-3996 GCF_043945515.1 Citrobacter freundii complex sp. 2024EL-00216
GGCCAGGCCTCAGCATTTTATTATGGTGATCCCCTGGGCGAAATGCGCCTGGTAAGCAGAGTTTTTGAAATGTAAGGCCTTTGAATAAGACAAAAGGCTGCCTCATCGCTAACTTTGCAACAGTGCCCCTGCGTGCGCTGCTGCCATGTCCACTACCTGACGCCGGTGATGGTGATGGCCTCGCCGGAGCGGGAATTTCTTAACCTCGACGAATTTAGACGATCGGCGGGCGAGGGGATGTCGTGGCAAGGTCCGCCTTGCGCTGCTCCGCAAGGGCGACACCAGCGGGTTCGTCGGCGGCCACGCCTAGCGCGACCGCAACCAAGCGTCGAAAAAGTATACGCTCGTCACCCGCCGTCTCCTGTGCTGAGAGTCTCAGGCCGATCGGCCGGCAGGGCTCAATGTCAGCAAACGCGTGATGAGCGGTGGCCTTCAACAGTGATAAGGCGGCACCAGAGAAAAATCACTCAGGGTCAATGCCAGCGCTTCGTTAATACAGATGTAGGTGTTCCACAGGGTAGCCAGCAGCATCCTGCGATGCAGATCCGGAACATAATGGTGCAGGGCGCTGACTTCCGGTGCCAGCAGATATTTTGGCAGTTTGCCTTGGATCAGAGCCATCTGACGCAGGGCTAGTGCAGCCGGATAGTCAATAGCTACCGGCAGCGGTGCGGACTGTTGTAACTCAGAATAAGAAATGAGGCCGCTCATGGCGTTGACTCTCAGTCATAGTATCGTGGTATCACCGGTTGGTTCCACTCTCTGTTGCGGGCAACTTCAGCAGCACGTAGGGGACTTCCGCGTTTCCAGACTTTACGAAACACGGAAACCGAAGACCATTCATGTTGTTGCTCAGGTCGCAGACGTTTTGCAGCAGCAGTCGCTTCACGTTCGCTCGCGTATCGGTGATTCATTCTGCTAACCAGTAAGGCAACCCCGCCAGCCTAGCCGGGTCCTCAACGACAGGAGCACGATCATGCGCACCCGTGGCCAGGACCCAACGCTGCCCGAGATGCGCCGCGTGCGGCTGCTGGAGATGGCGGACGCGATGGATATGTTCTGCCAAGGGTTGGTTTGCGCATTCACAGTTCTCCGCAAGAATTGATTGGCTCCAATTCTTGGAGTGGTGAATCCGTTAGCGAGGTGCCGCCGGCTTCCATTCAGGTCGAGGTGGCCCGGCTCCATGCACCGCGACGCAACGCGGGGAGGCAGACAAGGTATAGGGCGGCGCCTACAATCCATGCCAACCCGTTCCATGTGCTCGCCGAGGCGGCATAAATCGCCGTGACGATCAGCGGTCCAATGATCGAAGTTAGGCTGGTAAGAGCCGCGAGCGATCCTTGAAGCTGTCCCTGATGGTCGTCATCTACCTGCCTGGACAGCATGGCCTGCAACGCGGGCATCCCGATGCCGCCGGAAGCGAGAAGAATCATAATGGGGAAGGCCATCCAGCCTCGCGTCGCGAACGCCAGCAAGACGTAGCCCAGCGCGTCGGCCGCCATGCCGGCGATAATGGCCTGCTTCTCGCCGAAACGTTTGGTGGCGGGACCAGTGACGAAGGCTTGAGCGAGGGCGTGCAAGATTCCGAATACCGCAAGCGACAGGCCGATCATCGTCGCGCTCCAGCGAAAGCGGTCCTCGCCGAAAATGACCCAGAGCGCTGCCGGCACCTGTCCTACGAGTTGCATGATAAAGAAGACAGTCATAAGTGCGGCGACGATAGTCATGCCCCGCGCCCACCGGAAGGAGCTGACTGGGTTGAAGGCTCTCAAGGGCATCGGTCGACGCTCTCCCTTATGCGACTCCTGCATTAGGAAGCAGCCCAGTAGTAGGTTGAGGCCGTTGAGCACCGCCGCCGCAAGGAATGGTGCATGCAAGGAGATGGCGCCCAACAGTCCCCCGGCCACGGGGCCTGCCACCATACCCACGCCGAAACAAGCGCTCATGAGCCCGAAGTGGCGAGCCCGATCTTCCCCATCGGTGATGTCGGCGATATAGGCGCCAGCAACCGCACCTGTGGCGCCGGTGATGCCGGCCACGATGCGTCCGGCGTAGAGGATCCACAGGACGGGTGTGGTCGCCATGATCGCGTAGTCGATAGTGGCTCCAAGTAGCGAAGCGAGCAGGACTGGGCGGCGGCCAAAGCGGTCGGACAGTGCTCCGAGAACGGGTGCGCATAGAAATTGCATCAACGCATATAGCGCTAGCAGCACGCCATAGTGACTGGCGATGCTGTCGGAATGGACGATATCCCGCAAGAGGCCCGGCAGTACCGGCATAACCAAGCCTATGCCTACAGCATCCAGGGTGACGGTGCCGAGGATGACGATGAGCGCATTGTTAGATTTCATACACGGTGCCTGACTGCGTTAGCAATTTAACTGTGATAAACTACCGCATTAAAGCTTATCGATGATAAGCTGTCAAACATGAGAATTCGCGAATGAACAAGCTCCAACGCGAGGCCGTGATCCGAACCGCGCTCGAACTGCTTAACGACGTGGGCATGGAAGGTCTAACGACGCGCCGACTGGCTGAGCGCCTCGGGGTGCAACAGCCAGCGCTCTACTGGCATTTCAAGAACAAGCGTGCGTTGCTCGACGCACTTGCCGAAGCCATGCTGACGATAAATCACACGCATTCGACGCCAAGGGATGACGACGACTGGCGTTCGTTCCTGAAGGGCAATGCATGCAGTTTTCGACGGGCGTTGCTCGCTTATCGCGATGGCGCGCGTATTCATGCCGGGACGCGGCCAGCCGCGCCGCAGATGGAAAAAGCCGACGCGCAGCTTCGCTTCCTTTGCGATGCTGGCTTTTCGGCAGGTGACGCGACCTATGCGTTGATGGCAATCAGCTACTTCACCGTCGGCGCTGTTCTTGAGCAGCAAGCTAGCGAGGCAGACGCCGAGGAGCGGGGCGAAGATCAGTTGACCACCTCAGCGTCTACGATGCCGGCGCGCCTACAGAGCGCGATGAAAATCGTCTACGAAGGCGGTCCGGACGCGGCATTCGAGCGAGGCCTGGCTCTCATCATCGGCGGTCTTGAAAAAATGAGGCTCACTACGAACGACATTGAGGTGCTGAAGAATGTTGACGAATGACAGGGGGCGGCAGGTGCGGAGGGCGCGGTTGCTTCGTCATATGAAGCAAAGTCACCTAGCTGAATTAATGGGTGTGGATCAGGCAACCGTGTCGCGCTGGGAGCGGGGCACCCTTGCATTGTCGGATGGGAGGTGGTCAGCGGTTCTTCAATTGCTTACCGGGCCTTCCGATTCATCGTACGACGCTGCGCTGAAGCGTCTGGTGCAATCCTCCGCCCACAAAGTCCATCTGGTAGCGACCGGACACATTGTTTGCTCGCGGCATCTCCGGCCAGGCAAAGGGAATTGCGGATTGACCTAGCCGAACTCCTTGGTAAATCGCTGCGTGTTTATGCGTCCCCGAGATAGTTGCGGCCGACTCTGCGCTTAATGGGCTCGGTTGGCATGAGGGGCGGCTGGGGTCACTCGAGGTGGATACCGGCCCGAACTGGAGCGAGGAACTTCCATACTGCCAAGGCGAATGCTGTGGGAGCGCATCATGCTCGCTGATGGTAGCCCGGCACTACTTGTTACCACCACAGCTTAATGCGAAGGGTGCTCCTGTTCTTGTGCATATTTTATGCGCTGCTGATTGTGCATCGAACTGATAACCTCAACGGGTCTGCTTTGTAGTTCACCACACCCCTGACGCGCGCGTGCCGGATAAGCAGAACTATGGTGCCGATGGATGTCAGGAACACTCGGCCTGGTTCGTAACTAGGTCGTCCTGCGCGATCCTGCGGCTAGGGCCGGAATCGTGCTCGCCAGTCAGGCGCTGATGAAGCCTATGGGCACTGTTGCAAATAGTCGGTGGTGATAAACTTATCATCCCCTTTTGCTGATGGAGCTGCACATGAACCCATTCAAAGGCCGGCATTTTCAGCGTGACATCATTCTGTGGGCCGTACGCTGGT
>NZ_JBIMRA010000004.1:0-332607 GCF_043945515.1 Citrobacter freundii complex sp. 2024EL-00216
CGCCAGCGTTCAATCTGAGCCATGATCAAACTCTTCAATTTAAAAGTTTGATGCTCAATGAATTAAACTTCGTAATGAATTACGTGTTCACTCGTTGAGACTTGGTATTCATTTTTCGTCTTGCGACGTTAAGAATCCGTATCTTCGAGTGCCCACACAGATTGTCTGATAAATTGTTAAAGAGCAGTTGCGACGCGCTTTAGCGCTCTGTCGCGAGGTGGCGTATATTACGCTTTCCTCTTTCAGAGTCAACCCTCATTTTCAGGTTTTTCTCTTCAACCGAACCGGCTGTTTGTGTGAAGTGATTCACATCCGCCGTGTCGATGGAGGCGCATTATAGGGAGTCGACTCAGGAAGACAAGCGGAAAAATGCATTTTTGTTTCAACCGCTCACCTTTTATCCACAACGCTTACTTTTGCTGCTTTTTTATCGCCATCGGCAGGTCTGCCAGACTATTTATAACCAAATCTGCCGCATTTTCTGCTTCCGGCGTGACGGGTTTGCCTGTGCGGACCAATACCTTCGTGCCAACATTCGCAGCTGTCGCCGCCTGCATATCTTCAATTTTATCGCCTACCATATAAGAAGCGGCCATATCGATGTGCAAGAAGTCTCGGGCGGAGATAAACATGCCAGGATGCGGTTTACGGCAGTCGCAGACCTGACGATACTCTTCTACAGTACCCTGCGGGTGATGCGGGCAGTAGTAGATACCATCCAGCTCAACGTCGCGATCGGCCAGCGACCAGTCCATCCATTCGGTCAACGTTTCAAACTGCGCCTCAGTAAATTTACCACGCGCGATACCAGACTGGTTCGTCACGATAATAAGCGCGTAACCCATCTTTTTAAGTTCACGCATGGCATCAATAACGCCGTCGATAAACTCAAACTCGTCGATCTCATGTACATAACCGTGGTCCACATTAATGGTACCGTCACGGTCGAGAAAAATTGCGGGTACAGACTTTGCCACCTTTTATAGCTCCTGAATAAGGCATGTGACTCTAGTATCGCATGTTTCAGCGGGCAAGAAAGTGCTCATCGTGCAAAGCCCGATTGATTTAGACGTCTGGATGCCTTAACATCCATCTTGTTGACGGCTTCGACCGTACCTGACAGACGAAAATGCCACGGCTAACTTAATTACGATAATAAATAACCAATGATTAAACTTTCGAATATCACCAAAGTGTTCCAGCAGGGGACTCGCACCATTCAGGCGCTAAATAATGTCAGCCTGCATGTTCCTGCCGGGCAGATTTATGGCGTTATTGGCGCCTCCGGCGCCGGTAAAAGTACGCTCATCCGCTGCGTTAACCTACTCGAACGCCCTACCGAAGGCAGCGTTCAGGTTGGCGGTCAGGAGCTGACCACGCTTTCTGAGTCGGAGTTGACTAAAGCTCGCCGTCAAATCGGCATGATTTTTCAGCACTTTAACCTGCTCTCTTCCCGTACGGTGTTCGGTAACGTCGCACTACCGCTGGAATTGGATAACACGCCAAAAGAAGAGATCAAACGCCGCGTAACAGAACTGTTGGATTTGGTTGGTCTTGGCGACAAGCACGATAGCTACCCGGCCAACCTTTCCGGTGGACAAAAACAGCGTGTGGCGATCGCCCGTGCGCTGGCAAGTAACCCCAAAGTGTTGCTGTGCGATGAAGCCACCAGCGCACTCGATCCGGCAACGACACGCTCGATTCTGGAATTATTGAAAGATATTAATCGTCGTCTGGGACTCACCATTCTGCTGATTACTCACGAGATGGACGTTGTAAAACGTATTTGTGACTGCGTGGCGGTCATCAGTAATGGTGAACTGATTGAGCAGGACACCGTTAGTGAAGTGTTCTCACACCCGAAAACGCCGCTGGCACAGAAATTTATCCAGTCCACGCTGCACCTGGATATTCCGGAAGATTATCTGGAACGTTTAAAAGCGGAGCCGGAAGCCGACAGCGTGCCGATGCTGCGTATGGAATTCACCGGCCATTCGGTCGATGCACCGCTACTTTCTGAGACGGCCCGTCGCTTTAATGTGAATAACAACATTATTAGCGCGCAGATGGATTACGCCGGCGGCGTGAAGTTCGGCATCATGCTGACTGAAATGCACGGCACACAGGAAGATACACAAGCAGCCATTAGCTGGTTGCAGGAACACCATGTAAAAGTAGAGGTACTGGGTTATGTCTGAGCCGATGATGTGGCTGCTGGTTCGCGGCGTATGGGAAACGCTGGCAATGACCTTTGTGTCCGGTTTTTTTGGCTTTGTGATTGGTCTGCCGGTCGGCGTGTTGCTGTACGTAACGCGTCCGGGGCAAATTATTGAGAACGCGAAGCTCTACCGTACGCTCTCTGCGCTGGTGAACATTTTCCGTTCCATCCCGTTCATCATCTTACTGGTGTGGATGATTCCGTTCACCCGCATGATCGTAGGCACCTCAATCGGACTGCAGGCCGCTATCGTTCCGCTGACCGTCGGTGCCGCGCCGTTTATCGCCCGTATGGTGGAAAACGCGCTGCTCGAAATCCCGACCGGGCTGATAGAAGCCTCTCGTGCGATGGGCGCCACGCCGCTGCAAATTGTACGTAAGGTATTACTGCCAGAAGCGCTGCCAGGACTGGTCAATGCGGCCACCATCACCCTTATCACGCTGGTTGGTTACTCCGCGATGGGCGGTGCCGTCGGTGCCGGTGGTCTTGGACAGATTGGCTATCAGTACGGCTATATTGGTTACAACGCTACCGTAATGAATACAGTACTGGTATTGCTCGTCGTTCTGGTTTATTTAATTCAGTTATCCGGCGATCGCATCGTCCGGGCTGTCACGCACAAATAACGTTGCACACAACACTAAAAACTCATTAAGAAAAGGAAATAAGCATGGCGTTCAAATTCAAAACCTTTGCGGCAGTTGGAGCCCTGATCGGTTCTCTGGCACTTGTGGGTTGCGGTCAGGATGAAAAAGATCCTAATCACATCAAAGTGGGCGTTATTGTTGGCGCAGAGCAGCAGGTTGCAGAAGTCGCGCAGAAAGTGGCAAAAGAAAAATACGGTCTGGACGTTGAGCTGGTCACGTTTAACGATTACGTTCTGCCTAACGAAGCGCTGAGCAAAGGCGATATCGATGCTAACGCCTTCCAGCACAAACCATACCTGGACCAGCAGATCAAAGATCGTGGTTACAAGCTGGTTGCTGTAGGCAATACTTTTGTTTACCCGATTGCGGGCTACTCCAAAAAAATCAAATCACTGGATGAGCTGCAGGACGGTTCCCAGGTCGCGATTCCAAACGACCCGACTAACCTTGGCCGTTCCTTGCTGCTGCTGCAAAAAGTGGGCTTAATCAAACTGAAAGACGGTGTTGGCCTGCTGCCAACCGCGCTGGACGTGATTGAAAACCCGAAAAACCTGAAGCTGGTTGAACTGGAAGCACCGCAGCTGCCGCGTTCCCTGGACGATGCACAAATCGCACTGGCGGTCATCAACACCACCTACGCCAGCCAGATCGGCCTGACTCCGGCAAAAGACGGTATCTTTGTTGAAGATAAAGATTCCCCGTACGTAAACCTGATTGTAACTCGTGAAGACAATAAAGATGCTGAGAACGTGAAGAAATTCGTTGAAGCATACCAGTCTGACGAAGTGTACGAAGCAGCAAACAAAGTCTTCAACGGCGGTGCTGTTAAGGGCTGGTAATTTTAGGCTGTTTACAGAATCTGTAATATCATCAGGACGGGCGCTTGCCCGTCTTGTCATTTATGCAAGCACCTGATTCAATATCTGACGTTTAGATCATTCATTGAGGAAATATTATGCGTGCTTTACCGATCTGTTTAGTAGCACTCTTGCTGAGCGGCTGTTCTATGTTAAGCAGATCCCCTGTTGAACCCGTTCAAAGCACCGCAACCCCGCCGAAAGCGGAGCCGGAAAAACCGAAAGCACCGCGCGCTACGCCGGTAAGAATCATTACTAACGCTGAAGATTTAGTAGGCAAACCGTTCCGCGATCTTGGCGAAGTTAGCGGTGAATCCTGCCAGGCTTCAAACCAGGATTCCCCTCCGAGCATTCCAACCGCACGCAAACGCATGCAGATTAACGCATCAAAAATGAAAGCTAATGCGGTATTGCTGCACAGTTGCGAAGTGACCAGCGGAACGCCGGGTTGCTATCGTCAGGCGGTTTGCATCGGTTCTGCACTGAACATTTCGGCGAAATGAGCCATTTTCAGTTCGAGCAAATAGGCGTTATCCGCTCACCTTATAAAGAAAAGTTCGCCGTTCCACGTCAGCCCGGTCTGGTGAAAAGCGCCAGCGGTGAACTGCATTTGCTCGCACCTTATAACCAGGCCGATGCCGTTCGCGGCCTGGAAGCCTTCAGTCATTTGTGGGTGATTTTTGTTTTTCACCAGACAATGGAAGGTGGATGGCGTCCGACCGTGCGCCCTCCCCGCCTTGGCGGCAACGCCAGAATGGGTGTCTTTGCCACGCGTTCAACGTTTCGTCCTAACCCTGTTGGCATGTCGTTGGTTGAGCTACGGGGCATCCGCTGCCATAAAGAGCACGTGATCCTCGAACTCGGTGGGCTGGATCTTGTTGATGGCACGCCAGTCGTAGATATAAAACCGTATCTGCCGTTTGCCGAATCGTTACCCGATGCTCGCGCCAGCTATGCTCAGGATGCCCCCAAGGCCAGCATAGACGTGACGTTCAGTGAAGATCTCGCGGAGCAGCTACCGAAGCTCGAACAACGTTACCCGCATCTTCGTCAGTTTATTGCCGAAGTGCTGGCGCAGGATCCGCGTCCTGCCTATCGTAAAAACGAGGAAGAAGGCAAAACCTACGCCGTCTGGCTGCTGGACTTTAACGTCCGCTGGCGCGTCACGCCGTCAGGATTTGAGGTCTTTGCTCTGGAAGCCCGCTAATTTGCGTCGCGTACTCTTTTGACATCCCTTTCTCGCTGGTAAACTAAACCACTTTTGTTTTGTGCCAGGCTCGTTTTGAGCCTGTTCGATCGTTCAACTGGAACCGTAACAACATGCGTACTAGCCAATATCTGCTCTCCACTCTGAAGGAGACACCTGCCGACGCCGAAGTCATCAGCCACCAGCTGATGCTGCGCGCCGGGATGATCCGCAAGCTGGCCTCCGGGTTATATACCTGGCTGCCGACCGGCGTGCGCGTCCTGAAAAAAGTCGAAAACATCGTGCGTGAAGAGATGAACAACGCCGGTGCGATCGAGGTGTTGATGCCGGTCGTTCAGCCTTCTGAACTGTGGGAAGAGAGCGGCCGTTGGGAACAATACGGCCCGGAACTGCTGCGAATTGCTGACCGTGGCGATCGTTCGTTCGTCCTCGGCCCAACGCATGAAGAAGTGATCACCGACCTGATCCGTAACGAGCTGAGCTCTTACAAACAGCTGCCGCTGAACTTCTATCAGATTCAGACCAAATTCCGTGACGAAGTCCGTCCACGCTTCGGCGTGATGCGCTCCCGCGAATTCCTGATGAAAGATGCATACTCTTTCCACACCTCTCAGGAATCCCTGCAGGAAACCTACGACGCGATGTACGCTGCGTATAGCAAAATCTTCAGCCGTATGGGGCTGGATTTCCGTGCAGTACAAGCGGATACCGGTTCTATCGGCGGCAGCGCCTCTCACGAATTCCAGGTGCTGGCGCAGAGCGGCGAAGACGATGTGATCTTCTCCGACTCCTCTGACTATGCGGCGAACATCGAATTTGCCGAAGCCGTTGCGCCGAAAGAGCCGCGCGCGGCAGCAACCCAGGAAATGACGCTGGTAGATACGCCGAACGCTAAAACCATCGCCGAACTGGTTGAGCAGTTCAACCTGCCTATCGAAAAAACCGTGAAAACCCTGCTGGTGAAAGCGGTTGAAGGCAGCAGCTACCCGCTGGTCGCCCTGCTGGTTCGTGGCGATCACGAGCTGAACGAAGTCAAAGCGGAAAAACTGCCGCAGGTTGCCAGCCCGCTGACCTTTGCCACCGAAGAAGAAATTCGTGCGCTGGTAAAAGCAGGTCCTGGCTCGCTCGGTCCGGTGAATATGCCAATTCCGGTGGTTATCGACCGTACCGTTGCAGTAATGAGCGATTTCGCTGCCGGTGCCAACATCGACGGTAAACACTATTTCGGTATCAACTGGGATCGCGACGTGGCCACCCCGGAAGTTGCTGACATCCGTAACGTGGTCGCCGGCGACCCTAGCCCGGACGGCAAAGGTACGCTGATGATCAAACGCGGTATCGAAGTCGGCCACATCTTCCAGTTGGGTACCAAGTACTCTGAAGCGATGAAAGCCGCTGTTCAGGGCGAAGATGGCCGTAACCAGACGCTGACTATGGGCTGCTACGGTATCGGGGTCACTCGCGTAGTCGCTGCTGCTATTGAACAAAACTTTGACGATCGTGGCATCGTATGGCCAGATGCCATTGCCCCGTTCCAGGTCGCCATTCTGCCGATGAACATGCACAAATCCTACCGTGTGCAGGAGCTGGCTGAAAAGCTGTACGCTGAGTTGCGCGCACAGGGTATCGAAGTGCTGATGGACGATCGTAAAGAGCGTCCGGGCGTGATGTTTGCCGATATGGAACTGATCGGTATCCCACACACCATCGTGCTGGGCGACCGTAACCTCGACAACGACGATATCGAATACAAATACCGTCGTAACGGCGAGAAAGAGCTGATTAAAACCGGCGACATCGTTGACTTCCTGGTCAAAGCCATTAAAGGCTAATACCAACAAAAAGGCCCTGATTATCAGGGCCTTTTTTCTATCGATTAATTACACGCTTTACCAGGGATAAATTTCGCGTCTTTATCCGCCATCAACGTTTTCACTTTCTCACCCGTATCCGGGTTTGACTCCAGCGTGAAATGCGCCTCAAGCGTCAGCAGTACGGACTGTCCGTTTTCCGCACGAGCGGCTAAATAGTCGCGTTCAAGCTGAGCGTTATTCGCCACCGGCATCCGTTTACCCGTTGCGCAGTCGGTAAAGATTGCCGCGTCAGCCATATAGAAATACATGCCTCGCATCGGCATTGGCGTCACCGGTAAGCTGGCGGAAACCGGCTGGAGCGTGTAGTTAAACTGTGACTCAATCGGGTTACCTTCACGATCGAGCATTTCCAGCGCCTCGCCTTTAGCCCGGTAGTACGATTTTTCACCTTTGCTGTCGGTCAGCACCAGTTTGTCGGCTGTACGCGCCCATGTGCCATAAGAGGCAAATGAAGACGGTTCATCCCGCACGCCCTGATAGCGTTCGTTCATCACCCATGTACCGTCTTTTTCCAGAAACAGAGAGGTTTCAATCCCTTCGCAGTCCGCGCAAGGTAAGATGCCACGCCAGCTTTGCTGCATCGGTTTTAATTCTGCCGCCCGCGTCGGCTGTAGTACTTCAACTTCAGTACGGTTATTACAGCCGATCAAGGAAAAAAGCGTGCATGCAGCGACCACGGACAATATTGCTGTTTTCACTATCAATTCCTTATTAATTTTTATTCCCGCTCGTCAGTCTTGCGTTCGACGAACTCTCCCGCGCAGTGCTTTCACTGTGGATTTTTGCGCCTTCGATGACAACCTGCGCTCTTTCGAGGCGCGCGTAGGGCGAGTTGCCTGTCGGCTTTTTTGCACCGCGGTTAATTCTTTTATCACCGCCACCAGTCGGGAGATTGCCGCTTCCCGATTGAGCTCCTGGCTACGGTATTCCTGCGCCTTAATGATAATAATGCCATCGCCGCTAATCAGATGATGGCTGGCGGCCAGCAGGCGTTCCTTGTAATACTCTGGCAGGCTCGAGGCCCGAATGTCAAAGCGCAAATGGATAGCCGTCGAGGTCTTGTTAACGTGCTGACCACCCGCGCCTTGTGCCCGAATCGCCGTGATTTCCAGCTCATTATCAGGGATAGAGACGTTTCGGGAGAGAACAATCATGAACGCGGCTGCCACGCGGTCAGATGAATTTCCAGATTGTTCTGAGAGTCGGACAGCCAAATAGCGCCGTCCTGAATAGTCGCCTGCAGCGCCATTGTACGACCAGCAAAATCACTCAGTTGCGCCAGCTGTTCATCATCCAGATACCACACGGTGAGATTTTTAAACTGCGCACATTTGTTCTGGTTTTGCTGCCACCAGATCTGAGCCGCACGGCTGTTGTAGGCAAACAGAGCAACCTCACCAGACTGGGTACAGGCTTTCTTGATACGGCGCTCATCCGGCAGACCCAGCTCAATCCAAAGATCGATGCCCAGATGGTCGTTACGCAGCCATGCTTCAGGCTCGTCTTCCGCGCTCAGGCCACGCGTGAACTGCAGCCGTTCATCGGCATATTTAATCCAGGCCAGCAGGCGCAGCATCATGCGCTCCTGGGTTTCAGAGGGGTGACGCGCCAGCGTCAAGGCCGCGTCAAGAAACTGGTTGCGGTCAAGATCCGCTACGTTGACGACGGCTTTATAAATTGTCGCTTTAAGCGCCATGGGAGAACTCCTTTCGAATCAGGCGCACATTGTAGCGAAAACTGCGGCAAAAGGCTGCTAACTGCTCATCTATCAAGGCGCTGATATTGCTTGAATGAGTATGGTATAGTCACCTTGCTAAACAGAGTTTATCTTCGTAGGCTTAGACTTGCATCCACGGTTAAGTCAGAGTGCTGACAGGAGGGCATGTGGAAAAATATTGTGAGTTAATACGCAAGCGGTACGCGGAAATCGCCAGCGGAGACTTAGGGTATATCCCGGATGCGCTGGGTTGCGTATTGAAGGTGCTTAATGAAGTGGCGGCAGACAGCGCCCTTCCAGAGTCGGTCAGGGAAAAAGCGGCCTATGCTGCCGCGAACTTACTGGTGAGCGATTATGTCAATGAATGAAACGTATCAACCCATCAACTGCGATGATTACGACAATCTTGAACTCGCCTGCCAGCACCATTTGTTACTGACGCTGGCGTTAAAAGATGGCGAAGTTTTGCAGGCGAAAGCGAACGACCTGGTTTCACGCAAAAACGTGGAGTATCTGGTCGCAGATGTCGCAGGTGAAACCCGGGAGCTTCGCCTCGACAAAATTGCCAGCTTCAGCCACCCGCAGATCGGTACCGTGGTGGTCAGCGAATCCTGATTATTTTGGTGCCGGATGACGGTGCAAAGCACCTTATCCGGCCTACTTTCCACGCCAAACCAGACTCACGCCTTCTTCATCTTCCGCCGCTCCCTCACGCGTCACGAAAACACCCGCAGCCGCAATCAACGTTTCGCCGTAAAACAGCATCGGTGTGGTATCTCGTCGCCAGGGTGGAATCCCCTGCTCCTGCCAGATTTTCTTTAATTTCCGTCCACCGTTACGCCCGACAATATGCAATAACCCTGGTGCTTTGAAACGAATGCTGACAGCTTCATCCGCTTGCGGCATGCGCAATTCACCCGCAGAGATTAACTGAACCGAACCCAATCCGGCAGGCAGCGCCAACGGTGTTTTCCACTCTAACCATGGGATAACGGTTTCGCTTTGCCCATCGACTGACTTCACCCACCACAGCTGTGACTGATAACGACGGACCTCGTACTCCCCGAGGCGAAAACAGGGTGAGGCATCTTCCCGCGCCAGCGCCACTTCCTGCCAGATACGTTCCAGTCCATCACGAGAAGGCATCGGCGCATTTAACCCCGCCAGCCAGCGACGAAGCAGCGCGGCACGACGCACGTCGCTCATCATCATTAACGGTACTAGTAGCAGTGTGCCATGGGCTGTGATGCAATCGGCTAAATCGCTGGCCAGCAGTTCATCCAGTAAACTCTCCTGCTCAGCACACAGCGCGGCGCTGCGGGCTACGGCTTGCGCGAAGTGCGGCCAGCGCTGTTGCAGCAATGGGGTAACGCGCAATCTGAGAAAATTGCGATCGTAGGTATCATCCTGATTGCTTTCATCTTCAATCCAGCATAATTCATGCTGCCGCGCCCATGCTTCAAGCGCCTCTCGCGTTTGCGCCAGCAGCGGTCGAATCAGCTGGGTTCCGGCGAACGGTGAGTTTTCGCCCATGGCGGAAAGTCCGGCAGGGCCGCTGCCGCGCTTAAGCGCCAGCAGAAAGGTTTCACACTGGTCATCGAGATGCTGGGCAGTCATTAGCACCTCGCCCGGTAGTAAGGTCTGCGCAAATGCCTGATAGCGCGCGCGTCGTGCCTGAGCTTCGATGCCCAGACCATCATCCTCAAGGTGTACCCGCTCAACCACCAGCGGCACCTGCCACTGCATACATACTGACTCACAGTGCTGCACCCAACTGTCTGCATGTGGGCTTAATCCGTGATGAATATGGATTGCGCGTAAAGCGACCTCAGGATGCTGCGCTCGCCACTGCACCAGCTGATGCAGGAGTACGGTTGAGTCCAGCCCGCCGCTAAAGGCGACCAAAATCGATTGAGAATTCAGCAGTGAAGTGTTCAGCGTGAGTGTCGTCATGATGGTTACTTACAATGGCATTGCCCGGCACGTTACCGGGCTAACGCCACAATGACAAGCCTTACATCTCGTACAGTTCGAGGGGCAATCCGTCCGGATCGTTGAAAAACGTAAAGCGTTTACCGGTAAATGGATCGATACGTATGGATTCACACTTCACGTGGTGTGCTTCCAGATGCGCGATCGACTTTTCCACATCCTCCACGCTGAACGCCAGATGACGCAAACCGCAGGCTTCCGGTCGGCTCGGACGGCAAGGTGGAAACGGGAAAGAAAAAAGCTCAATCACATACTGGCCGTTCAATGCCAGATCGCCTTTCCACGAGTCTCTCTCTTCCCGATAGGCTTCGCTCGTCAGTGTAAAGCCAAGCACATCGCAGTAAAATGCCTTACTCGCCGCGTAGTCCGTCGCAATAATGGCAATATGGTGAACCTGTTTTAATCCCAGCATAGCGTCATCGCCTCTTTCATTTTTCTGTCAGCACGTTACTCGTACGTCTTAGGGTCAGGCAAGTCGTTATGCCATTTTTAAGACTCTCACGCGATACACGCCATCCTCGCCCAGTTTAGCGCCATGGATATCGGTTTCAAATCCCGGGTAGCGCTGCCCCACTGAACACAGCATCAGAAGAAAATCGAGGACAGCCCGGCTTTTGGCAGTGATCATTTCCCCGGGCATCAAGAGCGGCACGCCTGGAGGATAAGGCAGGATCATATTGGCGGACACGCGTCCTACCAGTTGATCAAGCGCCACGGTTTCCACCTCACCTTTGATCTGCCTCTGCCAGGCCTGGTGCGGTGTCATTTTCATTTCCGGCAAGGTATCAAATGCCCGCAGCATCAGTCCGGAGAGATCGTGCTGGCGGATCAGCTTATGGATCCCCTGTGCCAGATCCTGAATACGCATATTGCGATAGAAATCGGGATCTTCAGCATACAGATCCGGCAGCATATTTTTCACGCGTAAATTCAGATCGTACGAGCGCTTAAATTCCGTCAGGCCACGTAGCAGCCCCATCGCCCGGGTTTTATCTATGCCAATACTGAACAGGAACAACAGGTTATACGGTCCCGTTTTTTCGACGACGACGCCGCGTTCATCAAGGAATTTCGCCACCAGCGCCGCGGGGATCCCCTCTTCGCTCATATTTCCCTGTTCATCCATTCCCGGCGTCAGAATCGTGACCTTCACCGGGTCGAGGAACATGTGGTCGGCATCAGCATCAACAAATCCGTGCCAGTCTTCACCTGGCGCTACCGGCCAACATTCTGCTTCATCGACCTTTTCCGGCTGCCAGATATCAAAGAACCAGCCATCCGACTCTTCGCGCAGACGCTGCACTTCTTTACGGAAATGCAACGCCCGTTCCACCGAACGATTGATTAACCGCTTGCCGGAATTGCCACGCAGCATTGCCGCCGCCGTTTCTATCGACGCCACAATCGGATAGCTCGGAGACGTGGAGGTGTGCATCATAAAGGCTTCGTTGAACGTGTCTTCATCATAGTCACCCTTAATGTGGATCAGCGAAGCCTGTGACAACGCCGCCAGCATCTTGTGGGTGGACTGGGTTTCAAATATCACCTTTCCCGGTACCCGTTCGCCGCTCATCCCGCTTTTCCCCTGATAGATCGGATGAAAATGGGTATACGGCACCCAGGCTGAATCAAAATGGATGGAGGACACATCCAGGGTTTGCTTGATCCAGTTGGTGTTATAAAGCAGCCCGTCATAGGTGGAGTTGGTGATCACCGCGTGTACCGGCCATTGCGCCTGAGTCGTCTCTTCTACCTTGCGTTCAATACTTGCACGGGTAAATTCCCGACGGGGTATACCGCCGAGGATCCCCAACGCGTTACGCGTAGGCTTCAGCCAGATTGGCACCACATCGCTCATCATCAGCAAATGCGCCAGCGACTTATGGCAGTTGCGGTCAATCAGTAACGTACTGCCTGCAGGCGCAGCATACATGCCGACAATCTTGTTCGATGTCGAGGTGCCGTTGGTCACCATATAGCTCTGTTCGGCACCAAAAGTACGCGCGATGTACTCCTCCGCTTCGAGGTGTGGTCCGGTATGATCAAGCAATGAACCCAGTTCGGTTACGGAAATGGACACGTCGGCTTTCAGCGTATTGCCGCCAAAGAAATCATAGAACAGGCAGCCGACCGGGCTTTTCTGGTACGCCGTACCCGCCATGTGCCCGGGCGTACAGAAGGTATACTTTCCTTCCTTCACATAGGTAAACAGCGCCTTGGTGAACGGAGGCGTGATGTTATCGAGGTATTCGCTGGTGTACTGGCGAATGCGGGTGGCAATGTCTTCAGACTGACCCAGCGCATACTCAAAAAACCACAGCGCCATGCGCAGGTCGTGCGCACTGACATCCATCGTCGAATGGGTATTAATAAAGGCGTAGAGCGGGAGATACTCGTTGAGCTGGTTGATGTCACTACACAGCTCCAGGCTATATTCATCCCAGTCAAAAATGACGCCGCAAATTCGCGGGTTGTGTTCGATAAACTTCAGCAGGTCAACGCTATTCTGCGGCCAGATAATCTGAAATCCCTGCTGTTGCAGCGCACGTTCAAGTTCCTTGATGGGCTCATCTTTATAAAAGACGCCATGCGGTCCCATGATGGCAATGATATTCATGCGTTCCTCCTGGAAAAACCTTAGTTAATCATAGCCTGGCCAAACCACAGGTAAAAAAAAGGGCCACAACGTTGTGGCCCTTTTCGGAATTAATGCAGTTTACGCGTAACCGTAGCTCATCAGACGCTGGTAACGACGGTTTTTCAGATCGTCTTTGCTTAACACGTCGAGATCGGCGAGATCGGCCAGCAGCTGTGCTTTCAGGGACGCAGCCATCACTTCCGGATTGCGGTGTGCGCCGCCTAACGGTTCCGGAATGATAGAGTCGATAAGCTTCAGCTCTTTCAGACGCGGGGCAACAATTCCCATCGCTTCTGCGGCCAGCGGTGCTTTGTCGGCGCTTTTCCACAGAATTGAAGCACAACCTTCCGGGGAGATAACGGAATAGGTGCTGTATTGCAGCATATTCACTTTATCGCCTACACCGATCGCCAGCGCGCCACCGGAACCACCTTCACCGATAACGGTACAGATTACCGGTACGCTCAGACGCGACATTTCACGCAGGTTGCGTGCGATCGCTTCTGACTGACCACGCTCTTCCGCGCCCACGCCCGGGTAAGCCCCTGGGGTGTCGATGAAGGTAATGATCGGCATGTTGAAACGCTCGGCCATTTCCATCAGACGCAGCGCTTTGCGATAGCCTTCCGGCGCTGGCATGCCGAAATTACGGCGAATCTTTTCTTTGGTCTCACGGCCTTTCTGATGACCAATGATCATCACCGGACGGCCATCCAGACGCGCGATACCGCCGACAATAGCTTTATCATCCGCATAGGCACGATCGCCCGCCAGCTCATCAAATTCATCAAACGCCAGGCGGACATAATCCAGGGTGTACGGACGCTGTGGATGGCGCGCCAGTTGGGCTACCTGCCATGCGCCAAGATCGGCGAAGATTTTACGCGTCAGTTCTACGCTTTTTTCACGCAGGCGATGCACTTCTTCATCGATGTTAATATCCAGTTTCTCATCCTGACGGCTAACCGCAGTCAAAGAATCGATTTTTGCTTCCAGCTCTGCAATCGGCTGTTCAAAATCAAGGAAATTCAGACTCATAGTATTCCTGTATTAGTCAAACTCCAGTTCCACCTGCTCCGAACCAATAAGGCCACGGAGATCGTTTAGCAAACGATCGCTCGGAGAAACACGCCACGTCGCGCCAAAACGCAACCGCGCACGTGCATCCGCCCTCTGATAGTAGAGATGTACTGGAATTGTCCCCGAGCGGTGGGGTTCCAGAGACTGACGGAGTCGGTTTAAAAGCTGGTCATCAATTTGCCTGTCCGTCAGCGAGATAGCAAGCCCGCGAGCATATTTTTCCCGGGCTTCGTCAATATCCATGACTTCACGGGCCATCATTTTAAGCCCGCCGCTGAAGTCATCAAAGCTGACCTGTCCGCTGACGATAAGTATGCGGTCTTTTTCCAGCAATTGCTGGTATTTATCCAGAGCATCGGTAAACAACATAACTTCCAGACGTCCGGAACGGTCATCCAGTGTACAGATGCCGATACGATTGCCGCGCTTGGTGACCATTACCCGCGCAGCAATGACGAGCCCCGCAGCCGTGGTGACTTTACCACGTTCTGTCGGATGCATGTCTTTCAGCCTGTAGCCTCCGACATAGCGCTCAATTTCTTTTAAATACTGGTTGATGGGGTGTCCCGTCAGGTAAAGCCCCAACGTTTCACGCTCACCATCTAATACCACCTGCTCCGGCCACGGTTGGCAACTGGCATAGGATTGTTCAATTTGCTCCGGTTCTTCCGCCAGCACGCCAAACATATCGGCCTGACCGATGGCTTCGGCTTTTGCATGCTGATCGGCGGCTTTTAGCGCATCGTTGAGCGAATTCATCAACGCCGCGCGATGCGGACCAAGGCGATCAAACGCCCCAGACATAATTAGCTTTTCCAGCACCCGGCGGTTAAGTTTTTTGATATCCGTGCGCGCACAGAGATCAAACAGCTCACGGAAGTAACCGCCTTCGTTACGCGCCTCAATAATAGCTTCAATTGGTCCTTCACCCACGCCTTTTATCGCGCCGATGCCATAAACAATCTCGCCATCATCATTCACGTGAAAATGGTAAAGCCCGGAGTTGATATCCGGCGGCAGGATTTTGAGCCCCATACGCCAGCATTCATCTACCAGCCCGACCACTTTCTCAGTGTTATCCATATCGGCGGTCATTACCGCCGCCATAAACTCAGCAGGATAATGCGCCTTCAGCCACAGCGTCTGGTAAGAGACGAGCGCATAGGCTGCGGAGTGCGATTTGTTAAATCCGTAACCGGCGAATTTCTCCACCAGGTCAAAGATTTTCATCGCCAGTTCGCCGTCTACGCCGCGCTTTTTCGCCCCTTCTTCAAAGGTGCCGCGCTGCTTAGCCATCTCTTCCGGCTTTTTCTTACCCATCGCACGACGCAGCATATCCGCGCCGCCAAGGGTGTACCCGGACAACTCCTGGGCAATCTGCATAACCTGTTCCTGATACAGGATAATGCCGTAGGTCGGCTCCAGTACCGGTTTCAGACACTCATGCTGCCATTGTACGTCCGGGTAGGAAATCTCTTCGCGACCATGCTTACGGTCGATAAAGTTATCTACCATCCCCGACTGTAGCGGACCTGGGCGGAACAGAGCCACCAGTGCGATCATGTCTTCGAAGCAGTCAGGCTGCAGACGTTTGATCAGGTCTTTCATACCGCGGGATTCAAGCTGGAAGACCGCCGTGGTCTCCGAGCGTTGCAGCATATCGAAGCTTTTCTTGTCATCCAGCGGGATAGCCGCAATATCCAGCGGTGGCTCACCGTTCTTTTCACGGCGCGCGTTGATCATTTCCAGCGCCCAGTTGATGATGGTGAGCGTACGCAGGCCGAGGAAGTCGAACTTCACAAGACCGGCATATTCCACGTCGTTCTTATCAAACTGAGTAACCGGGTGCAGCCCCTGCTCATCGCAGTACAGCGGCGCAAAATCAGTAATTTTTGTCGGTGCGATAACCACACCACCGGCGTGCTTACCAGCGTTACGCGTGACGCCTTCCAGCTTACGCGCCATATCAATCAGCGCTTTAACCTCTTCATCTGCCTCATAGATTTCTGGCAGTTGGGGTTCGGCTTCAAAGGCTTTTGCCAGCGTCATGCCCGGGTCGGGCGGCACCAGTTTCGAAATACGGTCAACGAAACCGTACGGATGCCCCAGCACGCGGCCCACGTCGCGGATAACCGCTTTTGCAGCCATCGTACCAAAGGTAATAATCTGCGAAACCGCATCACGACCGTACATTTCCGCCACGTGCTCGATAACCTGGTCGCGTTTCTCCATACAGAAGTCAACGTCGAAGTCGGGCATTGAGACACGTTCCGGGTTAAGGAAACGTTCGAACAGCAGGTCAAATTCCAGCGGATCGAGATCGGTAATTTTCAGCGCATAGGCGACAAGTGAGCCAGCGCCGGAACCACGTCCCGGGCCTACCGGTACGCCGTTATCTTTCGACCACTGGATAAATTCCATAACGATCAGGAAGTAGCCAGGGAATCCCATCTGGTTGATAACTTTAAGTTCAACTTCCAGACGTTCATCGTAAGGCGGGCGCTTCTGCGCACGAACTTCAGGGTCAGGGAACAAAAATTCGAGACGTTCTTCCAGCCCTTCGCGTGATTTCGCCACGAGGAAATCCTCGGTGGTCATATCGCCGGTCGGGAACTGCGGCAGGAAGTATTCGCCCAGACGCACCGTCACGTTGCAGCGTTTGGCTATCTCGACGGTGTTTTGCAGTGCTTCCGGAATATCGGAGAACAGCTCGCACATCTCATCTTCGCTGCGCATGTACTGCTGCGGCGAATAGTTACGCGGGCGTTTCGGGTCATCAAGGGTGAACCCGTCGTGGATTGCTACGCGGATTTCATGCGCGTCGAAATCTCCGGTTTCCAGGAAGCGGACATCGTTAGTCGCCACCACCGGTAGACCACGCGTTTCGGCCAGTGCTACGGCTGCATGCAGATAATTTTCTTCATCTTGCCTGCCGGTGCGAATCAGTTCGAGGAAATAGCAATTGGGAAAATGTTCTTCGTAAAACGCCACGCACTCGTCAACCAGTGCGCTATTGCCGCGCAGCAGGCTGCGTCCGACATCGCCCATGCGACCGCCGGAGAGCAAAATCAAACCTTCTTTTAGCTCGACCAACCAGTCCCGGTCGATAACCGGCCCTTCTGCGCCATAGCCGCGCTGATAGGCTTTCGAAATCAACAACGTCAGGTTCTGATAGCCGGTATTATTTGCGGCCAGTACGGTGAGCTGCGTGAGTTCATCGCCCAACAGCTCACTGCGGACATGAAAATCTGCGCCAACTATCGGCTTGATACCCGCGCCGTGGCCCGCTCCGTAAAACTTCACCAGACCACACAAGTTGGTAAAATCGGTGATCGCCAGCGCAGGCATGCCTAACGCGGCCGCCTTTTTCACCAGCGGCCCGGTTTTCGCCAGCCCATCGATCATGGAGTAGTCGCTGTGCACCCGTAGGTGGACGAAACGTGGTTCAGACATCTTCAGATTCCTTCGACACAAGAATCAGGACGAGAGTCCCAGTGCGCGTTTGACGGGGCCAAAGCTGCGGCGATGGTGCTCAGTCGCACCATGCAGTGCCAATTTTTCCAGATGAAATGCGGTTGGATAGCCTTTGTGCTGTGCAAAACCATACTGTGGAAAAACCGTATCCAGCGCCGCCATTTCAGCGTCACGGGTCACTTTTGCCAGAATCGATGCGGCGCTAATCTCCGCCACGCGGCTATCACCTTTGACCACCGCCATCGACGGTACCGGTAATGCCGGGCAACGATTGCCGTCAATCAGCACGTATTCAGGCGCAATATGCAGACCCGCAACCGCACGCTGCATGGCCAGCATGGTGGCCTGCAAAATGTTCAGCTCGTCGATTTCATGCGGTTCCGCCCGACCCAGGCTCCAGCTTAACGCTTTTTCTTTAATTTCATCAAACAGCGCCAGGCGACGTTTTTCTGACAGTTTTTTTGAGTCGTTAAGACCGATAATAGGGCGAGCCGGATCCAGAATGACGGCAGCAGTGACGACTGCGCCAACCAAAGGGCCGCGCCCGACTTCATCCACACCCGCCACTAAATGCGTATGCGGATACACAAATTCAATCATTGCGCTAACTCCAGGACCGCATCCGCCGCCTGCTCATCAGCATTGCAACGGATCTGCTGGTGCAGTTCACGGAATGTGTCGTGCATCGCATGGCTGGTTTTACCATTTGCCAGCAATGGCAACAGCGCTTGCGACAGCGCCTGCGGTTCACACTCTTCCTGCAACAGCTCTTTAACCAGTTCTCTTCCCGCCAGCAGGTTAGGTAGCGAAACGTAATCCGTTTTCACCAGGCGCTTCGCCAGCCAAAAGGTGAAGGGTTTCATACGGTAGCCAACCACCATCGGGCATTTTGCCAGCATACATTCCAGCGCGGCGGTACCTGAAGCCAGCAGTGCGGCATCGCTGGCCACCATTGCTTCACGTCCCATCCCATTGAGCAGATGTACAGAAAGCTCCGGTGCAACTTCCGCTTTAATGCGTTCAAACTGCTCGCGACGTTTGGCATTCACCAACGGCACCACCACTTCGAGATCCGGATAATGCTGGCGTAATAGCTGCGCCGTTTTCAGAAAATCGGCGCTGAGCATCTCCACTTCTGCACCACGGCTTCCTGGCAGTAGCGCCAGGCAGTGAGCGTCATGAGGAATACCCAGAACATCACGGGCCGCATTTTTATCCGGGTCCAACGGCATGGCATCCGCCATGGTATGACCGATAAAGCGGCACGGGACGTTAAATTTGTCATAAAACGCCTTTTCGAAAGGCAGAAAGGCCAGCACCATGTTGGTGGATCTGCCTATTTTGAAAACGCGTTTCTGTCGCCACGCCCAGACGGACGGACTGACATAATGAATGGTTTTAATGCCCTGTTTTTTCAAGTTCCCTTCGAGGGTAATATTGAAATCAGGCGCATCAATGCCGACGAAAACATCCGGCTTTAAGTCGGTGAATCGGCGAGTGAGGTCGGCACGAATATGCAGTAAACGGCGCAGGCGTCCGAGCACTTCAACAATGCCCATGACCGCCAGCTCTTCCATTTCGTACCAGGCTTCACAGCCTTCGGCCTGCATCAGCGGACCCGCCACGCCAACAAAGCGCGCATTGGGAACGCGAGCCTTGAGTGCACGGATTAACCCTGCACCAAGAATATCGCCGGAGGTTTCTCCGGCGACGAGGGCAATCGTTAAAGGACGCTGTTCAGTCATTAACGAATCAGGCCACGCGTTGAGCGCTCAAAGAAGTCGCTGAAAGCCTGAACTTCGGGGTACTGTTTCGCCAGTTCCGCGATTTCTGGTTTCACTTCTTCCAGCGTTTTACCGCTACGGTACAACGCTTTGTAGGCGTTACGAATCGCGGTAATCGCTTCGCGGGTGAATCCACGACGCTTCAGACCTTCGATATTGACGCCAAACGGCGTCGCGTGGTTGCCCTGGGCGATAACGTACGGAGGCACGTCCTGGGCTACACCAGAACAGCCGCCAACCATCACATGAGCACCGATGATGCAGAACTGATGCACCGCAGTCATGCCGCCGATGATAACAAAATCATCAAGCGAAACATGTCCGGCAAGCGTGGCGTTATTCGCCAGAATACAGCGGTTGCCTACCGTACAATCATGCGCGACGTGCGCATTAATCATCAGTAAGTTATCGCTGCCCACCTTCGTCACTCCACCGCCCTGCACTGTGCCACGATGAATGGTGACGCTTTCGCGGATGCGGTTGCGATCGCCAATTTCCACACGGGTCGGTTCGCCAGCATATTTAAGATCCTGGTTAACTTCACCGATGGAGGCAAACTGATAGATCTCGTTATCGCGACCAATTTTTGTATGGCCATTCACGACAACGTGAGACTTCAGTACGGTACCCTCACCAATTTCAACATGGGGTCCAACAATACAAAATGGGCCAATGTGAGCATTGGCACCAATGCTGGCGCCCTCTTCTACAATGGCGGTCGGGTGAATAAAGGCGGATTTATCAATCACGTATCAGGCCTCCCGGCTACGGGCACACATCATCGTTGCTTCGCACACAACTTTACCGTCGACCAGCGCAACCCCTTTAAAACGGGTCAGGCCACGGCGCGTTTTCTCGAAAGTCACTTCCATGATCATCTGATCGCCAGGCACGACAGGACGCTTAAAGCGTGCTTCATCAATACCAGCGAAATAATACAGTTCGCCTGGTTCCAGTTTTCCTACGCTTTTAAACGCGAGGATACCGGTAGCCTGTGCCATCGCTTCCAGAATCAATACGCCAGGGAAAATAGGTTTACCCGGGAAGTGGCCCTGAAAGAAAGGCTCGTTAACGGATACATTTTTCACTGCGCGCAGAAAACGACCTTCTTCAAAATCCAGCACGCGGTCAACCAGCAGAAACGGAAAACGGTGCGGCAGAAGTTCTAAAATCTCTTCAATATGCAGAGTATGAGTGTTAGTAGTCAAAATACTCTTCCTGTCAAAATATACTAAAAGGCAATAATAACACGGCCTGTCGCAATCGTATGAATGGGACAGGCCGAAAAGTCAGACATGCAAAAACGGTGCTTTAGTCTTGTTGATTAACCTTGCGCTCAATCGCTTTGAGGCGCTTGCTCATATCATCAATATTCATCACCAGTGCAGCTGTTTTACGCCATACCTTGTTGGGTTGTAGCGGAATGCCTGAGGAGTAGACGCCAGGTTCAGTGATAGGACGCATCACCATACCCATGCCAGTTACCGTAACTTTGTCGCATATTTCCATATGCCCATTGATCACGCTGGCACCGCCAATCATGCAATAACGGCCAATCTTCAGGCTACCCGCCATAATGACGCCACCGGCTACCGCCGTATTGTCGCCAATCACAACGTTATGCGCAATCTGGCACTGGTTATCAATGATAACACCATTACCGATCACAGTATCGTCCAGAGCACCACGGTCAATGGTGGTACAAGCGCCGATCTCGACGCGATCGCCGATAATCACGCGACCAAGCTGGGGGATCTTCACCCAGTTACCACGATCGTTCGCGTAACCAAATCCATCAGATCCAACGACAGTGCTGGACTGGATCAGACAATTTTCACCGATCTGGATGTCGTGGTAAATCGTCACATTCGCCCACAAGCGTGAACCTGCACCGATTTTGGTATTTTTTCCGACGAAGCAGCCTGCACCGATAACCACGTTATCGCCCAGTTCTACGCCAGACTCAATGACCGCATTTGCGCCCACAGAGACATTATTACCCAGCTTCGCCGTTGCATCGATCACTGCACTGGGTGCAATGTTCTGTGCAGGCTGAGGCGTGGTATCTAAAATTTGCGCCATACGTGCATAGGTCAGGTAGGGATTCTTCACTACCAGCGCCGCACTCTTAGCAAAAGGAAGATCGTCCTGCGTCATCACAACGGCAGACGCCTGGCATACGCCTAAATGTTCACGGTATTTAGGATTCACCATGAACGTGATATTGCCAGTTTGCGCAGATTGCATGGACGCTACGCCGGTGATGACGATATCGCCATCACCGTGTAATTCTGCATCCAACTGCTCTGCTAAATCAGCCAGTCGAATTGAAGGCATTACTTATTTAACCTGTTTCAGTACGTCAGCGGTGATGTCTTTTACATCGCTGCTGTTGTATGCAACGGTGTTTGCGTCAACGACCAGATCAATGCTCTGGCTGTTAGCAACAGATTTCACCGCTGTCTGGATACGAGTAACCAGTTTGCCACGTTCTTCGTTGGAACGACGTGCACGATCCTGCTCGAAAGCCTGAGCTTTCTGAGAGAAAGTCTGGCGCTGAGCCATAACGTCTTTTTCCAGCTTGGTACGATCGCTACCCGCTTTCATTGATTGCAGACGCTGCATTTTAGATTGCAGATCGGATTCCATACGCTGCAGTTCGCTGGCACGGCCTTTGAACTCGTTTTCCAGAGTAGCAGAAACACCCGTCTTCTGTGCAACCTGTTGGAACAGGCTACCCATATTGACGATTGCAATTTTGTCAGCAGCCTGTGCGGACGTTGCCATCGCTAAACCGAGACCTGCAGCTAATAACCACTTTTTCACAATTAACTCCTTACCATCCCATTTGCACCCGAAGGTGCAGTTCTTTGCGTGGCCAGGCGATCCCATGCAAGATCGCCTAAAGTCATCGCTACACTACCACTACATTCCTTTGCGAAGAACAGTTACCAGGTTTTACCAATGTTAAACTGGAACTGTTCCGCTTTGTCTCCATCGTACTTCTTGAACGGCTGGGCGTAGGAGAAAACCAACGGCCCCAATGGGGACATCCATTGTAACGCGATACCCGCTGACATACGGATATTGCTCGGATCACTATAGTCCGGCACATCCGACGGCGCAGATGACGGATCCCAGTTCGTATCCCAAACGGTACCCATATCCCAGAAGAAGGAGGTACGGACCGAGTTAGCATACTTATCGCTGATGAACGGCGTCGGGGTAATAAATTCCAGGCTGGCGACAGCCATGGCGTTACCACCTACCGCATCATCTGATTTACAGCCTGAAGCCTGAGTACATTCTTCGTTATCACCGTCGTCCCAGTCAGTTCTGGCACCATTTTTATAAACCGCTTTCGGACCAATGGTGTTGGACTGGAAGCCACGCACGGTACTGGAACCACCGGCGTAGAAGTTCTCGTAGAACGGCATCTCTTTGCTGCCAATGCCATCCCCATAACCTACCTTGGTACGGCCCAGAACAACCCACTTGTGATCGTCATCGATCGGCACATAGGTCGCGGTATCCATCGACAGTTTGTAGTATTCGTTGTCTGAACCCGGAATGGTGACTTTACCGTTCAGGTTGACACGCGAACCGTCTGTCGGGAAATAACCACGGTCTAACTTGTTGTATGTCCAACCGTAGTTAAAGGTGAAATCATCAGCGGCAAAACTGCTGGTATCAGCGGATTGTCCCATCGACTCAAGATAACGATCCATCGCAACCTGCGGCTGCATATTGGACAGTTTGTTATGTACATAACCCAGGCCCGCACGCAACGTGTTGTATTCGTTGACCGGGAAGCCCAGCGTCACGTCTGTACCATAACTTTTGTTGGTATAGTCGGACAGGTCTGCATCATCCGCTTCAAAGTCGTTATAGAAGACGCGGCCACCAAGGCTCACACCATCAACGGTGAAGTACGGGTTAGTGACAGACAACTCAGTATAGGTCTGGTAGTCGTTTTTGGTGCCGTTAATCCCGACAGAATAACCGGTACCTAACCAGTTATCTTGCTGAACGCCAGCCTGGAAACTCACGCCGCTCTCGGTACCGTAACCGACGCCGAAGTTAAAGCTACCGGTGTTACGCTCTTTAACCTTGTAGACCACATCAACCTGATCTGGACGGCCCGGAACACGCTGAGTATCGGTATCAACGGTTTCAAAGTAACCCAGACGGTTCAGACGCTCTTTACCCTGGTCGACCAGATCGCTGCCCAACCATGCGCCTTCCATCTGACGCATTTCGCGACGCAGAACGGAGTCTTTAGAAGTGTCGTTACCTTCAAAACGGATCTTACGCACATAGAAACGGTTACCCGCATCCACGTTTACACGTAATTTAACGGTTTTGTCGGCGTCGTTGATTTCAGGCTGCGACTGAACGCGCGGATAGGCATAGCCATAGCGACCCAGAAGCTTCTTGATGTCATCTTCCATTTTGGTCACTTTGGTGCCGTTATAGAGTTCACCTGGCTCGATCTTCGTCAGGGTCTCAATTTCGGCGGAGTGCCCGGCCAGGTTACCGCTCACCTGAACCCCAGAAAGCTTGTACTGCTCGCCTTCAGTGATATTAACGGTGATGTAGATGCCTTTTTTATCCGGCGTCAGGCTGACCTGAGTGGAATCAATATTGAAGCGAGCATAACCGCGATCCAGATAGTAGCTACGCAGGGTTTCAAGGTCGCCCGCCAGCTTCTGTTTCTGGTATTTACGATCGCCCACCACGTTCCACCACGGTACTTCGTCACGCAACTGGAAGTGAGAGATAAGTTCGTCAGTCGAGAAGGCATGGTTGCCGACGATATTGATCTGTTGGATCTTCGCCGAAACACCTTCCTGGAAGACCAGCTTGAGGTCAACGCGGTTACGCGGCAACGGCGTCACCACCGCTTTCACACTGGCGCTGTACTTACCGACGCTATAGTAGAAATCTTCCAGGCCCTTTTCGATATCGGCAAGCGTTGTGCGATCCAGAGACTCGCCAACACGCACGCCAGACGCCTCGAGGTTTTGCTTCAGCATGTCATCTTTCACCGATTTGTTACCGGAGAAAGTGATGCTGGCAATCGTCGGACGTTCTTTTACCTGAACCAGAAGGGTATCACCATCGCGCAGGACGCGGACATCCTCAAAGTTTCCGGTGGCGAACAGAGCACGAATGGTATTACTGATGTCTTCATCATTAACCGTGTCGCCTGTGCGCACCGGCATACTGAGGAGAGCCGCACCAACGGCGACTCGCTGTAGGCCTTCGAAATGAATGTCCTTCACTACGAACCCTTCAGCACCGTATACGGTGGCGCTGCTAAACAGCAGCGACGCTATGAGCAACTTTTTCATCGCCATCGTTATTATGCGTTCTTCCTAACACTCTCTTACAACCGAGAGAAATCATTGAAAAGTGCAAGCCCCATTAACAACACCAGCAAGATAGAGCCAATGCGATAACTAAAGTCTTGAACCCGCTCGGATACCGGACCGCCCTTCAGCTTTTCTATCGCCAGGAACAGCAGATGCCCCCCGTCAAGAACGGGCAACGGAAACAGGTTGATTATCCCTAAGTTCACGCTGATAAGCGCAAGGAACATCAGGTAATAAATAATCCCGAACTCCGCTGACATCCCAGCCCCCTGGGCGATAGAAATCGGCCCACTGAGGTTGTTCAGTTTTACATCACCGGTAATCAATTTTCCCAGCATACTGACCGTCAGCTTCATCAACTGCCACGTTTTATCCGAGGCTTCGAGGATGGCGCTGAATGGCCCATACTGGCGTACAGTCTTATACTCATCAGGCAGAGGAATAACTTTAGGCACCACGCCCGCAAACCCTTCTGCCTTACCGTTAACCTGTTTTGAATCTGGGGTTAACGTTAAAGACAAGGAACTTCCTTGTCTTTCAATATCTAGCGCTAACGGCGTATCCGGATTATCGCGCACCAGCGCCACGAACGTCATCCATTGCGTCAGCGACTGACCATTGACTTTAACGATCCTGTCGCCAGCTTGCAAACCTGCCTTACTTGCAGCGGAGTTAACCTGCACTTCTGACAGTACCGGTTCAATCTGCGGACCACGCGGACGCATACCCAAACTAGAGACAGGATCCTCTTTGTCTGGCTCAAATGCCCAATGGCGTAAATCCAGCGTTTTGTCCTGTCGCTGGTTACTGCCAAACTGCGCCACGCTGAGGGTCGTATGCTCATCGCCAATTTTGGATACCAGTTGCAATCGCACGGCATCCCAATCAGGGGTTTCGATGCCATCAACCGCTTTTAGTTCCGTACCCGGCTGAATTTGCGCCTGTGCAGCAATCGAGTTGGGTGTTATTTCACCAACAACCGGACGAACGCCAGGGACACCAATGATAAACACCAGCCAATAAGCAAAAATAGCAAAAAGGAAGTTTGCAATCGGACCCGCGGCGATAATGGCAGCACGTTGTCCAACCGTTTTATTGTTGAAGGCGTAATGGCGCAATTCCGGTGCGACCGGTTCAGCGCGCTCATCCAGCATTTTGACGTAACCGCCGAGGGGAATCATGGCGATGACGTATTCCGTACCTGATTTATCGGTACGCCGCCAAAGCGCTTTTCCAAAGCCAATGGAAAAGCGTTCGACGCGGACTCCGCAGCGCCGCGCAACCCAGAAATGACCAAATTCATGCACGGTGATAAGCACACCAAGTGCGATGATGAATGCAGCCAAATTCCAGAGAATACTCAGCATAAGACCATCCGTTAGAGCGTCCTGAACACCAGTAACAACAGGCAGGCAAAGACCGGTACCGCAGCCGTCAGGCTATCAATACGATCCAGAATACCGCCGTGTCCTGGAATTAAGTGACCACTGTCCTTAATACCTGCTTCACGCTTAAACATACTCTCGGTCAGGTCACCCAGCACGGAGGCCAGGGCTGCAACGATGGAGCAAATGAGCAAGGTGACAGGCGCAACTTCAAGATTCGCCCACATGCCATAACCCCATGAGATTACGGCCGCAGTGGCGAGTCCGCCAAAAAAACCCTGCCAGGTTTTTCCAGGAGAAACCTTCGGCGCCAGCTTATGTTTGCCAAATAGCTTACCAAACATATACGCACCAGAGTCCGCTCCCCAGACGAGGATCATGACATACAGCAGCCATAGCGCGCCACTATAATGATTCTCATCATAGTGCCATGCACGCAGCGCCAGCATTCCCCAAAAGAACGGGACAATGGTTAATACGCCGAAAATTATGCGTAATGTTTTGGAATTACGCCAGACCGACGCAGACCCTGGGTAAAACAATACCAGTAACAGCGCTACGACCCACCAGCCCAGCGACGCCCACAGCGATACTTCAACCAGCGGTTGATGGATATCGCGATGGTATTCTGGCAGCAAAAATAGCATCAGTGCCAGCAATAGCCCGCACAAAACCGCCAGCCAGACTCGCTGCGTACGCGTGGTAAAACCGCTTAACTGTCCCCATTCCCAGGCGGCCAACATACAGACGACCAACGTAACAATGGCGAACCCCACCGGCGGCAGCAAAAACAGCGCCGCGATGACAACGGGTATTAAAACAAAAGCAGAAATCAGGCGATACTTCAGCAAAAGCGACCCCCATCAGGCTTTTTCATCACCGGGTTCGGTGCCGCCGAAACGACGCTCACGATTAGCAAAGGCATGCAGCGCACCTTCAAAGTCTTGTTCATCGAAATCGGGCCAGAGAACATCGGTAAAGTAAAGTTCGGCATAGGCAATTTGCCACAACAGAAAATTACTAATTCGGTGCTCTCCCCCAGTCCTTATCACTAAATCCACAGGAGCCAGCTCATGCATACAAATTTGCTGCCCAAGCATCTCTTCATCGATTTGCTCAGGATGCAGCACACCGTCCTGCACCTGTTGTGCCAGTTGCCTGACTCCCTGGACAATATCCCACCGTCCACCGTAATTCGCTGCAATATTCAGCGTCAACCCGGTATTCTGGGCGGTAATCGCTTCTGATTTGCGAATCCGTTCTTGCAAACGTGAGTTAAATCGACTGATATCCCCGATAATACGCAGGCGTACGTTATGGCGATGCAGGTTTTTCACTTCGCTATCAAGTGCCCACACAAACAGTTCCATTAACGCGCTCACTTCCTGCGCAGGTCGGTTCCAGTTCTCACTGCTAAAGGCATACAGCGTTAACGCATCAATACCGTTATTGGCAGCAAAAGAGACAGCCCGGCGGACGGATTTTGCTCCAGCCTTATGCCCAAAGGCGCGAATCTTCCCTTGCTTTTTCGCCCAGCGGCCATTGCCATCCATGATAATTGCGACATGGTGACAACCATGTGCTGGCAAATTTTCGCTTAATGGTTTAGTTGCAGACAACATAACGCGTTATTAGTCCCTGAAAGGATTTACGGTACTCAGGAATACTGAAGCCTATCCACAAAAAAGCCGTGTCAAACCACGGCTTACCCGACCGAAAAAAAGCAAATACCCGCGATCGGGTGGCGCAGACTATATCACTGAAGCCCAACGCTAACAAATAGCACGATTCTCCGTAGAGGGATTATCATCAGCTTGAGAGTCGCATCACTTCTTTTCTGGCGACTTCCCGCGCGATGGCATCGACCTTCAACACGTCGTCAACGCTCTGTGGTTCCTGCAAATCCATCTTATCCAGTACAGATAAATTGAGATCGGCAATATCGGTAAATCGGATCTGCTGCGCCAGGAATGCGGCAACGGTAATTTCATTCGCGGCATTGAGTGCGGTCGTCGCCGCCTGGCCTTGCTCAAACGCGTCCATCGCCAGTTTCAGGCACGGATAACGCTGGTAATCAGGTGCGGAAAACGTCAACGCACTGAGTTTGCAAAAGTCGACAGGCTTAACACCGGACGTCACACGTTCTGGCCATGCCATCGTATGGGCAATAGGTGTACGCATATCAGGTTCACCCAACTGCGCCAGAACACTACCATCCTGATAACGGACCATCGAATGAATAACCGACTGCGGGTGAATCAGCACTTCCATCTGGCTTGCACTGGCATTAAATAACCAACGCGCTTCAATGTATTCCAGACCTTTGTTCATCATGGTGGCGGAATCGACAGAGATTTTTCGTCCCATCGACCAATTCGGATGACGGCATGCCTGATCGGGGGTCATAGAGACCAGATCGCGCAATGGCGTTTCACGGAATGGGCCACCAGACCCGGTAAGCAGAACTGACATGACGCCGTTTTGCTCAAGGTCAGCGTATCCCAGATTGTGTTGGATAGGTTGCGGTAAACTCTGAAAAATCGCGTTATGCTCGCTATCTACCGGCAAAAGCTGCGCTTTGTGGCGTTTCACGTCGTCCATAAACAGACGACCGCAGGTCACCAGAGATTCTTTATTCGCCAGCAAAATGCTTTTGCTCGCACGAATTGCCGCCAGCGTCGGCAGCAAACCCGCTGCGCCGACAATCGCCGCCATGACCTGATCAACATCATCCAGTGCAGCCATATCACAGGCAGCCTGC
This sequence comes from Citrobacter freundii complex sp. 2024EL-00216, assembly GCF_043945515.1. Classification (NCBI taxonomy): domain Bacteria; kingdom Pseudomonadati; phylum Pseudomonadota; class Gammaproteobacteria; order Enterobacterales; family Enterobacteriaceae; genus Citrobacter; species Citrobacter freundii complex sp. 2024EL-00216. Next base: position 29,010 of record NZ_JBIMRA010000004.1, read on the forward strand.
TGCCCGCTCATCACCTCGGTACGGCTACCCTGTGCCAAAAGAGCAGCTTTTACCTGTGCCGCGCTTTTTTCATCATCCATTACCGCATAGCGAGGCGCAAACTCCAGGCATTGCTCTACCATACGGGCAACATTTTTACCCGCTACCAACGCAGCAACACGAAATTTTTCCGGGTTATGGCGTACTACATCCAGCGTACTGCAACCAATGGAACCGGTTGATCCCAGGATGGTTAATTGCTTCATCGGACATCCAGAAGAATTTTACTCGCCATACTTCAAGTTGCATGTACGTTGGCTTTACTCGGCCTTTGGCGTCACCGCCTTCCTGCAACTTGAATTATTTAGAGTATGTAGACAGAAAAAAGCAAAACGCCGCCATCCAGCCTTCTCAGGCCTTCTAAGCGGCGTTTTTAGCGTACAGGCGAATCAGAACTGCATCAGTTCTGCTTCTTTCTCTGCCAGCGCCGCATCAACTTTTTTGATTGCTGCGTCAGTCAGTTTCTGTACGTCGTCCTGAGAACGGCGATCGTCATCTTCGCTGATCTCTTTTTCTTTCAACAACGCTTTCACTTTGTCGTTTGCATCACGGCGTACGTTACGTACCGCAACACGCGCGCCTTCAGCTTCACCACGTACGATCTTGGTCAGATCTTTACGACGTTCTTCGGTCAGCGGCGGCAGCGGAACGCGGATGTCAGAGCCCGCAGAGCTTGGATTCAGACCGAGGTCGGAAGCCATGATTGCTTTCTCAACGGCTGGACCCATAGAACGGTCAAATACGTTGATTTTCAGGGTACGGGAATCTTCAACCGTTACGCTTGCCAGCTGGCGCAGCGGAGTCGGCGTGCCGTAATATTCCACGACAATACCATCCAGCAGGCTAGGAGAAGCACGACCCGTGCGAATTTTGCTGATTTGGTTTTTGAACGCTTCGACGCATTTGTCCATGCGTACTTCAGCATCTTTTCTGATATCGTTGATCACGTTACGAATCCTTGAAAGCTTGTTTCAGTCAGACCATACCCGCCACACAAGATGTGACAAGTATAGTCTTGATTAATTTTGAGGGACGTATCCCGCGACATTAAAGCGGAATATTACCTGCATTTAGCCGCAACGGGAATTATTCCGTGATTAACGTGCCTTCTTTTTCACCCATAACAACACGGCGCAGTGCACCTGGTTTGTTCATGTTAAAGACACGAATCGGTAATTTGTGGTCACGAGCCAGCGTGAACGCGGCAAGATCCATTACTTTCAGCTCTTTATCCAGTACTTCAGTGTAGGTCAACTGTTCGTACATAGTCGCCGTTGGATCTTTAGCCGGGTCGGCAGTAAATACGCCATCGACTTTGGTGGCTTTCAGAACCACATCCGCTTCAATTTCAATACCGCGCAGGCAGGCTGCAGAATCGGTGGTGAAGAACGGATTGCCGGTACCCGCAGACAAAATAACAACGCGGTTGTTACGCAGCAGGCTGATAGCTTCGGCCCAGCTGTAGTTATCACACACGCCGTTCAGAGGAATTGCGGACATCAAGCGAGCGTTCACATAGGCGCGGTGAAGCGCATCGCGCATCGCCAGACCGTTCATTACGGTGGCTAACATGCCCATGTGGTCGCCCACAACGCGGTTCATCCCCGCTTTCGCCAGACCAGCGCCACGGAACAGGTTACCACCACCAATCACTACGCCAACCTGAATACCCAGCTCAACCAGCTCTTTGATTTCCTGAGCCATGCGGTCGAGGATGCTTGCATCAATACCGAAGCCTTCTGAACCTTGCAGAGCTTCGCCACTTAACTTAAGCAGAATACGTTTGTAGACGGGTTTTGCATTGGTAGCCATGTTTCTTTCCTGAGACTGTCAACGAATGAGATGAGTTAATTCCGGCGACATTGTATGTCGCTTTTCAGCATGACCACTATAGCGGTTCGCTGAATTTACAAGCCAGACACAAAAAGAAGCCGCCCTCAGGCGGCTCCTTTAAAAATTAAGACTGCTTGGACATCGCAGCAACTTCTGCTGCAAAGTCAGTCTCAACTTTCTCGATGCCTTCACCCACTTCAAAGCGGATGAAACCAGTTACGTCAGCGTTATGCTCTTTCAGCAGCTGACCAACAGATTTGCTCGGTTCCATGACGAAAGGCTGACCGGTCAGAGAAACTTCGCCGGTGAATTTCTTCATGCGGCCTTCAACCATTTTCTCTGCGATTTCTTTCGGCTTGCCAGACTGCATAGCGATGTCCAGCTGAACCTGGTATTCTTTTTCTACCACTTCAGCGGAAACGTCTTCCGGCTTAACGAATTCTGGTTTGCTTGCAGCAACGTGCATTGCCAGCTGTTTAACCAGTTCTTCGTCAGCGCCAGTTGCAGCAACCAGAACACCGATACGAGCACCGTGCTGGTAGTTACCCAGAACTTCGCCTTCCAGGGAAGCAACGCGACGGATGTTGATGTTCTCACCGATTTTAGCAACCAGAGCAACACGTTCTTCTTCGAACTGTGCTTTCAGAACTTCAACATCAGTGATTTTGCCAGCAACGGCAGCGTCCAGTACTTTGTCAGCAAATGCCTGGAAACCAGCATCTTTAGCAACGAAGTCAGTCTGGCAGTTAACTTCCAGAATGAAAGCGATGTTGCCGTCGATTTTGGTTTTGATTACGCCGTCAGCAGCAACGTTGCCTGCTTTTTTCGCCGCTTTGATTGCACCGGACTTACGCATGTTTTCGATTGCCAGCTCGATGTCGCCATTAGCTTCAGTCAGTGCTTTTTTGCAATCCATCATGCCTGCGCCAGTACGCTCACGCAGCTCTTTTACCAGGGATGCGGTAATTTCAGCCATTCTAAAATCCTCGGAAGATTTGATCTGCCCGGCATGAAACCGCACAGATTTAAAAGTGAAAAAGGGGGCCATATACAGGCCCCCTAACCAAACGTGATACTACCTGGCCTATATCCGTCATTCTTCCAGCTGCAGGTGCGTTGTTTTCCTTACTCACCCCAGTCACTTACTTATGTAAGCTCCGGGGGATTCGTTGCGTCAACGCCTTCCTGCAACTCGAATTATCTTGGATATATAAGGGGTCGCTCTAACGAGCGTGCCTTATTATTCAGCTTCTACGAAGCTTTCTTCCGCCTGGGAAGCCAGATCCTGAGAACGGCCTTCACGAACGGTAGTAGCTACAGCGCCCAGGTACAGGGTCACAGCACGGATTGCGTCGTCGTTACCCGGGATAACGAAGTCAACACCGTCCGGATCAGAGTTGGTATCAACGATAGCAAATACTGGGATACCCAGGTTGTTTGCTTCTTTGATAGCAATGTGCTCGTGGTCAGCATCGATTACGAACAGAGCGTCCGGCAGACCGCCCATGTCTTTGATACCGCCCAGGCTGTTTTCCAGTTTCTCAAGCTCACGAGTACGCATCAGCGCTTCTTTCTTGGTCAGCTTTTCGAAAGTACCGTCCTGAGACTGAGTTTCCAGATCTTTCAGACGTTTGATGGACTGACGAACGGTTTTCCAGTTAGTCAGCATACCGCCCAGCCAGCGATGGTTCACGAAGAACTGGTCGCAGCTGTTAGCAGCTTCTTTCACCGCTTCGCTTGCAGCGCGTTTAGTACCAACGAAAAGGATTTTACCTTTACGAGCAGAGATCTTGTTCAGTTCAGCCAGAGCTTCGTTGAACATCGGTACAGTTTTCTCAAGGTTGATGATGTGAACTTTGTTACGCGCACCGAAGATGAACGGCTTCATTTTCGGGTTCCAGTAACGGGTCTGGTGACCGAAGTGAACACCAGCCTTGAGCATGTCGCGCATGGAAACAGTTGCCATGATTAAAACCTCTATATATAAAAGTTGGGGTTAAGCCTCCACGCATCCCATATTACCGACCCCAAAGGGCACCCCGGAATATGTGCCGATACGTGTGTGTTGTTACACAAAGTGAGATTTGTCGCTCCCGTCCATCGTGTGTAGTCTTCGAATGGATCGGAAGTCCGGCGCGCTTTATACCACAAATACGCCACCGACACCAATAATTGTTGGCGGTCTGTGCTGAATGAACGATGAATTTCGTGTTACAGGAAGGCGGCAAATTTTTGAATCCCCGGGAGCTTACAACCAGTAAGTGACTGGGGTGAAAAAATGTAGCCAACGCATCTGTGGCACGAAAGGCGAAGTTCAGAATGATTCTCAATTTGGCAGGGTACACCCCTGACTGATACCATTGACAGCACTTACACAATTATTGTCGAAATAATCGACACTGATGGACAGAATTCATGGCTATCTCAATCAAGACCCCTGAAGAAATCGAAAAAATGCGCGTCGCTGGCCGCCTGGCCGCTGATGTACTGGAAATGATCGAACCGTTTGTTAAACCGGGCGTCAGCACCGGCGAGCTGGATCGCATCTGTAATGACTATATCGTGAATGAGCAACAGGCTATTTCCGCCTGCCTGGGCTATCACGGCTATCCGAAATCCGTGTGCATCTCTATTAATGAGGTGGTGTGCCACGGGATCCCGGACGACGCTAAACTTCTGAAAGACGGCGACATCGTCAACATCGACGTAACCGTGATTAAAGACGAGTACCACGGCGATACCTCCAAGATGTTTATCGTCGGCAAACCTACTATTCTGGGCGAGCGTCTGTGCCGCGTCACACAGGAAAGCCTGTATCTGGCGCTGCGAATGGTAAAACCGGGCATTCGCCTGCGCACGCTGGGCGCTGCGATTCAGAAATACGCGGAAGGCGAAGGTTTCTCTGTTGTTCGTGAATACTGCGGTCACGGTATCGGTCGCGGCTTCCATGAAGAGCCACAGGTTCTGCACTACGATGCAGACGACGGTGGTGTGGTACTGCAGCCGGGCATGACGTTCACCATAGAACCGATGCTGAATGCCGGTGATTACCGCATCCGCACCATGAAAGACGGCTGGACGGTGAAAACCAAAGACCGGAGCTTGTCTGCACAGTACGAGCATACTATTGTAGTGACGGAAAACGGCTGTGAAATTCTGACGTTACGCAAGGATGACACCATCCCGGCGATCATCACACACGGCGAATAATGTTTTGCCTGATGGCGATGCATTCGCATCTTATCAGGCCTACAAATTGTACTACTTAGTAGGCCGGATAAGGCGTTCACGCCATCATCCGGCTTTTTAATGGGTGGCGCATAATGAATACACTTCCTGAACAGCACGCAAATACTGCCCTCCCCACCCTGCCTGGCCAACCGCAAAACCCAGGGACATGGCCACAGCAAGATCTCAACTGCTCCGGCATTAAAGCGCATATCGACACCTTCCAGAACTGGTTAGGCGAAGCGTTTGACAGTGGAATTTCCGCAGAACAGCTCATTGAGGCCCGCACCGAATTTATTGACCAACTGCTACAGCGTTTGTGGATAGAAGCTGGGTTCGGGCAAATAGCCGATCTGGCGCTGGTTGCCGTTGGTGGCTACGGACGAGGCGAATTGCACCCGCTTTCCGATATTGACCTGCTGATCCTGAGTCGTAAAAAGCTGCCTGATGCGCAGGCCGAGAAAGTCGGTGAGCTGTTAACGCTGCTATGGGACGTGAGGCTGGAGGTTGGGCATAGCGTGCGTACGCTGGAAGAGTGTCTGCTGGAAGGATTGTCAGATTTAACCGTCGCCACCAACCTGATTGAAACTCGCCTGCTGATCGGCGATGTGGCGCTGTTTCTGGAGCTGCAAAAGCATATTTTTAGCGAAGGTTTCTGGCCTTCAGACAAGTTTTACGCTGCCAAAGTGGAAGAGCAGAATCAGCGCCACCAGCGCTATCACGGCACCAGCTACAACCTGGAGCCGGACATCAAAAGCAGTCCCGGCGGCCTGCGCGATATCCATACCCTGCAATGGGTGGCCCGCCGCCATTTTGGTGCCACCTCACTGGACGAAATGGTCGGCTTCGGCTTTTTGACACTGGCAGAACGCGCCGAGCTAAATGAATGTTTGCATATCCTGTGGCGGATTCGCTTCGCCCTGCATCTGGTCGTTAGTCGTTACGACAACCGCCTGCTGTTTGACCGCCAGCTCAGCGTGGCGCAACGGCTAAACTACGGCGGCGAAGGCAACGAGCCTATCGAGCGGATGATGAAAGACTATTTCCGCGTCACCCGACGGGTCAGCGAACTGAATCACATGTTGTTGCAACTGTTCGACGAGGCGATCCTCGCCATGCCCGCCGATGAAAAACCGCGCCCGATTGATGACGACTTCCAACTGCGCGGCACGTTGATCGATCTGCGCAACGACGACCTGTTTATCCGCAAACCCGAAGCGATACTGCGGATGTTTTACATCATGGTGCGTAACAGCGCGATCAGCGGGATTTACTCCACCACGCTGCGCCATTTGCGTCATGCCCGCCGTCATTTAACGCAGCCGCTGTGCTACATCCCGGAAGCGCGATCGCTGTTTCTCAGTATGTTACGCCATCCGGGCGCGGTGAGCCGCGGTCTGCTGCCGATGCATCGCCACAGCGTGTTGTGGGCCTATATGCCGCAATGGTCGCATATTGTCGGCCAAATGCAGTTTGACCTGTTTCATGCCTATACGGTGGATGAACACACCATCCGCGTAATGCTCAAGCTGGAAAGTTTTGCTAACGAAGAGACCCGTCAGCGCCATCCGCTATGCGTGGATCTATGGCCGCGTCTGCGACAGCCGGAGTTGATTCTGATTGCCGCGCTGTTCCACGATATCGCCAAAGGTCGCGGCGGCGATCACTCGGTGCTCGGCGCTCAGGACGTGCTCAAGTTCGCCGAACTGCACGGCCTGAATTCCCGCGAAACGCAGCTGATCGTGTGGCTGGTGCGCCAGCATTTGCTGATGTCGGTGACCGCTCAGCGCCGCGATATTCAGGATCCCGAAGTGATCAAGCAATTCGCCGAAGAGGTACAAACGGAACACCGTCTGCGCTTTTTGGTGTGTCTGACCGTCGCGGATATTTGCGCCACCAACGAAACGCTGTGGAATAGCTGGAAGCAAAGCCTGCTGCGTGAGCTGTACTTCGCGACGGAAAAACAACTCCGTCGTGGCATGCAAAATACGCCGGATATGCGTGAGCGTGTACGCCATCATCAGCTTCAGGCGCTGGCGCTACTGCGAATGGACAACATTGATGAAGAAGCGTTGCACCACATCTGGTCACGCTGTCGCGCCAACTACTTCGTGCGTCACAGCCCAAATCAGCTGGCCTGGCATGCGCGCCATCTGTTGCAACACGATCTCAGCAAGCCGCTGATCCTGCTCAGCCCACAGGCCACGCGCGGCGGGACGGAGATTTTCATCTGGAGCCCTGACCGCCCTTACCTGTTTGCCGCCGTCTGCGCTGAACTGGACAGGCGTAATCTTAGCGTCCACGATGCGCAGATTTTCACTACCCGCGATGGGATGGCGATGGATACGTTCATCGTGCTGGAACCGGACGGCAGCCCGCTGTCTTCAGACCGACATGAAGCGATCCGTTTTGGACTGGAACAGGCCATCACGCAGCGCAGTTGGCAGCCACCGCAACCGCGTCGCCAACCGGCAAAATTACGCCACTTTACCGTCGATACTGAAGTTACCTTTTTGCCGACCCATACCGACCGAAAATCATTCCTGGAGCTTATCGCTCTCGACCAGCCCGGCCTGCTGGCGCGGGTCGGGCAGATTTTTGCCGATCTGGGAATTTCGCTGCATGGCGCCCGAATTACAACCATTGGCGAGCGAGTAGAAGATTTATTCATAATCGCCACCGCCGACCGGCGCGCCCTTAATAATGAGCTGCAGCAGGAAGTGCATCAACGGTTGACAGAGGCCCTCAATCCAAACGATAAAGGGTGATGTTTTTATTTATTATGGAAAGAGTTTAACAATGCAGCAGTTACAGAACGTTATTGAGTCCGCTTTCGAGCGCCGTGCCGACATTACTCCGGCAAATGTAGATACCGTAACCCGCGAAGCGGTGAATCAGGTTATTTCTTTACTGGATTCCGGTGCACTGCGCGTCGCAGAGAAGATTGAGGGTCAGTGGGTCACGCATCAGTGGCTGAAAAAGGCGGTCCTGCTCTCTTTCCGTATTAACGATAATCAGGTCATCGAAGGTGCGGAAAGCCGTTACTTCGATAAAGTACCGATGAAATTCGCCAACTACGACGAAGCGCGCTTCCAGAAGGAAGGTTTCCGCGTGGTTCCGCCTGCGGCCGTGCGTCAGGGTGCGTTTATCGCCCGTAACACCGTGCTGATGCCATCTTACGTAAACATCGGCGCTTATGTTGATGAAGGTACGATGGTTGATACCTGGGCGACAGTCGGTTCCTGTGCGCAAATCGGTAAAAACGTACACCTGTCCGGCGGCGTTGGTATCGGCGGCGTACTGGAGCCGTTGCAGGCTAACCCGACCATCATCGAAGACAACTGCTTCATCGGCGCACGCTCTGAAGTGGTTGAAGGCGTGATCGTCGAAGAAGGTTCTGTTATCTCCATGGGCGTGTACATCGGTCAGAGCACCCGTATTTACGATCGCGAAACTGGCGAAGTGCATTATGGTCGCGTTCCGGCAGGCTCCGTGGTCGTCTCCGGCAACCTGCCGTCGAAAGATGGTAAATACAGCCTGTACTGCGCGGTGATTGTGAAGAAAGTCGATGCCAAAACGCGTGGCAAAGTGGGAATCAACGAACTGTTGCGCACTATCGACTAACAGCGATTTGAAAAAGCGGGCTTAGCCCGCTTTTTTTACATCTGCGAGTGGCATAAACAAGGCTTTTCGTTAATTATTCAATGGTTATAGTGAGCTTAAGGGTACCGCTATGTATGACAATCTGAAAAGTCTGGGCATTACTAATCCTGAAGAGATCGATCGTTACAGCCTGCGGCAAGAAGCCAACAACGATATCCTGAAAATCTATTTCCAAAAGGATAAAGGCGAGTTTTTTGCCAAGAGCGTGAAGTTCAAATATCCCCGTCAGCGCAAAACGGTGGTAGCTGATGGCATCGGCCAGGGTTACAAAGAAGTGCAGGAGATCAGTCCCAACCTGCGCTATGTGATCGATGAACTGGATCAGATCTGCCAGCGCGATCGCAGCGAAGTCGATCTTAAACGCAAGATCCTTGATGATTTACGTCATCTCGAAAGCGTCGTGACCAACAAGATCAGCGAAATTGAAGCCGATCTGGAAAAACTAACGCGTAAATAACCGCACGTGAATGTATTCGTAGGCCGGGTAAGGCGAAGCCGCCACCCGGCATTTTGCCTGATAAGCGTAGTGCCATCAGGCAATTAATCAATGCTGTTCATCCAGTTGTAACGCCACATACAGCAGCAGTCTGTCGTCAAAATTCCCCAGATCCAGCCCGGTCAGTTCTGAAATACGATTCAGGCGATATTCCAGCGTATTGCGGTGAATAAACAGTGCCTTTGAGGTGGCCAGCGGCTGGACGTTATGACGAAACCATGCCGCCAGTGTCCGACGCAGCAACCCATTGTTATCCATCGCTTTCAGCCTCACCAACGGACGCGCCAGCTCATTGGCCTGCCAGCCGCCGCGCAGGCTGTCCAGCAGTACTGGCAGCATCAAATCCTGATAGAAATAGCTACGGCTTTCCGGCATCCGCTGCTTGCCGACCATCATGGTAGTGCGCGCCGTACGATACGAACGGGCAATGCTACCGGGCCCGGTAAAATAGTTGCCCAGCGATACGCGAAAACGCAGCTGTCCGTTCTCTTTCATACGGGCAATAAGCTGCTCAACCCGCTTACGATGATCTTCAGCGTCCCAGCGGCCAAACTGATTGAGCGCCGGTTTCAGCACCACCATCTCGGTCAGAGAGACAATCGCAATCAGATTATTACGTTCGGGCGTGGTCAACGCATTCTGCAATTGCTGTAGCTCCGCCATCGCACTGTCAACGCCAAGCTGGCCGCTGTCAACCTCCACTACCGCCACCACGCGCGGCTGGTTCAGATCAATGCCCAGGCGCTGGGCCCATTCCATCAGCGCCGGTGTATTCTCTTCCGCCTGAATCAGGTTCATCACCAGCTCTTCACGCAGACGGCTATCCTGCGCTAACAGATGCATCAAGCGCGACTGTTCCAGCATCATTTCGGCGGTCATACACACTAACTCGCCGTATTTACGCAGATGCTCCGGCTCGCCGGTAAGGCCGATAACGCCAACGATTTCGCCTTCCAGACGTAGAGGCAGGTTTATCCCCTGTCGTACACCGTGCAAGTGACGTGCCACCGCATCGTCGATATCGACCACCCGACCCTGCGAAAGCACCAGCAGCGCGCCTTCGTGCAATTCACCAATACGTTCGCGATCGCCGCTGCCGATTATCCGCCCACGGGCATCCATTACGTTGATATTGGTATCAATGATGCGCATGGTACGCGCCACGATATCCTGCGCCATTTTGGTATCAAGATGCCAACCAGCCATAAACCCCTCCTGTGAGCAGAGCTCAAGCATAGGGAAGATAATAAGCGGCGACATTGTGCAAATGCACAAAGCGAAAGGGAGAAGTATGGAGTTGTGGGAAGTATCACAAAAAGAAACCCCTTCCTGTGCAGGAAGGGGTTGAGGGAGATTACTGCATCAACAGATAGATGGAGCTGTCACCGCGCTGAATGTTCAGCGCCAGTACAGCCGGTTTGCTGTCGAGGATTTTGCGCAGTTCAGCGATGTTTTTCACCGGCTGCTGGTTCGCGCCGATAATCACATCCCCTTTCTTCAGGCCAATCTGTGCAGCCGGAGAATTCGGTTTCACGTCGCTTACCACGACACCTTTGTCCTGGCCTTTGTTGCTCATATCGGCACCTTCGATGCCTTTAAAGATAGAGCTGGAGTCAACCTGAGTCTGGCTGCTCTGCTGCAATTCCAGGTTCACGGTGACCGGCTTACCGTCACGCAGCAGACCCAGGGTGATTTTGCTGCCAACCGGCATCGTACCGACCTGCGCACGCAGGGCGGCGAAGCTGCTGATAGGTTTGCCGTTCAGGGAGGTAATCACATCCCCGGCTTTAATCCCCGCTTTCGCTGCGGAAGAGTTCGGCATCACCTGACTGACGAATGCGCCACGCTGGGCGTCAACTTTCATCGCTTTCGCCAGCTCAGAGCTCAGCTCGGTACCCATAATGCCCAGCTCACCGCGTTTAACCTGGCCAAACTCAACCATCTGCGAGGTCAGGTTTTTCACCATGTTGCTTGGGATCGCAAAACCGATACCGATGTTACCGCCGTCCGGTGCGAGGATCGCGGTGTTAATACCGATCAGCTCACCGTTCAGGTTGACCAGCGCACCACCGGAGTTACCCCGGTTGATCGCAGCATCCGTCTGAATAAAGTTTTCGTAGTTCTCCGCGTTCAGGCCACTACGGCCCAGCGCAGAAACAATACCGGAAGTCACCGTTTCACCAAGGCCAAACGGGTTACCAATTGCCACGGTGTAATCACCCACGCGCAGCGCATCGGAATCTGCCAGCTTAATCGCCGTCAGGTTTTTCGGATCCTGAATTTGGATCAGCGCGATATCGGAGCGCGGATCTTTACCCACGATCTTCGCATCAAATTTACGACCATCGCTCAACTGAACTTTAATCACCGTGGCGTTATCTACCACGTGGTTATTGGTCACGACATACCCTTTCGCGGCATCAATAATTACGCCGGAACCGAGTGCCATAAATTTCTGCTGCTGGCCGCCGCCATTGTCAGCGCCCGGTGCGCCGCCCTGGCAGAACGGTGAACTCTGGAACGGAGAACCGTCCTGGCAGAACGGTGAATTATCACCGAAGAACTGCTGGAAATTACGCGGCATGCGCGGCGTATTTACCGTCGTGCTCCCCTCGACGTTAATACTTACCACCGATGGCATCACTTTTTCGAGCATCGGGGCCAGGCTTGGCATCTGTTGGGCGGTCATTGCTGAAGACGACGTCTCAGCCGCTGTAGCAGACAGGGGGGACAACGCCAAACCTAAACTCAGAGCCAGTGCACTCATTGCTAATGTGGTTTTTTTCATGTGTTTCGTTCTCGATTAACAGGTAACGCAAAATTGCTGTATACGTCAGAGTCGTTTTATAGCGCTAAGTTCCAGAATTAAGTTTAAGGAAAAAGTAAAATTTTATTGTCCGTCTTTACAAATGAGTATTTATTGTTCTACGGCCATCAAGCGACGATATTCATCCCAGGCATACAAATCTGTCATTCCGCTGATATAATCCTGAATCAACCGGCAGCGATAATAATATTCCAGAACCGAATACTCGGCGCACCCCGTCGATATTTTACTAACCGCCTCAACATACGCAAGACGATGGCGGGTAGACAACTTCTGAAATAAACGGGACTCGATAGGAAAACGTTTTACTCTTTCATTGTCGACCAGTTCAGAAAAATCTGACTGAGACATTTTTAATAACGGCTGATAGATCTCCAGCAACCCGCTGATCACCCGATAGCCCTGTAGTTCCAGTTGTTCAACATCCGGATGGCTAAACACATGTTTTACCGCCACATTTTTATAAACACCCAGTAACTGGCTGAAGCTACTTGCATCTTCTAGCAGCGCATGATTAAAGCTGCCTTCATAAATCTGCGGCAAATTATCAATAAACCGCTGGGCCGCATATGGCACCAGTTTATTCAGCGTATTGACGCGTAAATACATAAAGAACTGATCTTCGGTACTCCGGCTTAATGTATTTGAACGTGACTTCTCCCAGGCGTTCTCAACAACCTGGCTAAACAGGGAACCTTTTTCATGCTGCCCCCACGCCTCATACAGGTGGTGATAAAGTTGCTCGACGCTAAAGATTCTTTTCTCAACGGCATCTTCCAGATCCGCCACGCAATAAGAGATATCATCGGCAGCTTCCATAATCCAGGTTAATGGAAAGCGACTGTAAGGCGCTAATGATAATTCTTTACGCAACCGCTCAATATACGGTTCTTCAGAAAGGTAATAACCCGGCTTCTTCATTAAATAGTTGTGTGTCTCGGGTGCACTGCCGCGCCACCACGCCGGACGGGTATATTTTAAAATACCGCCAACCTGCGCCCAGGTAAGGTTCATACGCATCAACGTATGCACAAGGCGAATACCCTGCGCATTGCCTTCAAAATGGCACAGGTCCTGGCGCACCTTGCGGCGAATATCATTCAGCGACTCTTCGCCTTCACGCAATCGTAATGCCGTCACCTGGCAACGGTCATCACTTAGGGGCTGACTTTCTGCGTCTGCGGGATACAGTCGCTGGCGAAACCAGTCATTAATTGCCGCCTCCCCAAAATGGCCAAACGGCGGATTACCAATGTCATGCATCAGGCAGGACATTTCGACAATACTCTCAAATGGCCCTGTCAGTTCATCCAGGCCATACTGCTCCAGCAGCTTTAGTTCTTTCAGTCGGCTGAGGATCTCTTTCGCGATATAGCGCCCAACCTGCTGAACTTCCATCGAGTGCGTCAAGCGCGTGCGTACTGCCGCATTACGCTCCAGCGGAAAGACCTGCGTTTTTTGTTGCAGTCGGCGAATTGCCGGAGAATTGATAATACGTCCGCGATCGCTTTCGAAAATACGCAGGATCTCATGCTCAGTCTTCACGCCCTGCGGCGAACGGTAACGACGATGCCAGTTTATTTTTTTTCGGAAATCGATCTGTGCCATGTCCTCTCCCGCCTGAGAAATGCGCTACCCCTTAAGCGCATGATAGACTATGCCCTCAAATCTGGCTTATCGCGAGTAAATCTATGAAAATCGGCATCATTGGTGCAATGGAAGAAGAAGTTACGCTGCTGCGTGACAAAATCGAAAACCGTCAGACCATCGCGCTCGGCGGTTGTGAAATTTACACCGGCCAACTGAACGGTACAGAGGTTGCGCTGCTGAAATCGGGTATCGGTAAAGTGGCTGCGGCACTGGGCGCTACGCTGCTGCTTGAACGCTGCAAGCCGGACGCCATCATTAATACCGGTTCTGCGGGTGGCCTGGCCTCTACGCTGAAAGTCGGGGATATCGTAGTTTCTGACGAAGCGCGCTATCACGACGCCGACGTCACTGCCTTTGGCTATGAATTTGGTCAGCTACCGGGCTGCCCGGCGGGTTTTAAAGCCGATCCTGCGCTGGTTGCCGCAGCAGAATCCTGCATTGCGGAACTGAATCTGCATGCCGTTCGTGGGCTTATCGTCAGCGGCGATGCCTTCATTAATGGATCCGTAGGGCTGGCTAAAATTAAGCACAACTTCCCACAGGCGATTGCCGTTGAGATGGAAGCCACCGCTATTGCGCACGTTTGCCATAACTTTAACGTACCGTTCGTCGTGGTTCGCGCTATCTCTGACGTTGCCGATCAGCAGTCCCATCTCAGCTTTGACGAATTCCTGGTGGTTGCCGCGAAGCAGTCAAGCCTGATGGTTGAAACGCTGGTACAGAAACTGGCGCATGGCTAAATTACTCTCCAGGGCGCTGGTCGCCCTGCTTTTCACTCTCCCGGCGTTCCTTTACGCCGCGCCGCGTGTTGTGACGCTTTCTCCTGCCAATACTGAACTCGCTTTTGCCGCTGGCATTACCCCCGTTGGCGTCAGCAGCTATTCAAACTACCCGCCAGAAGCCAAAAATATTGAGGAAGTCTCAACCTGGCAAGGGATGAATCTTGAACGTATTGTGGCGCTGAAACCTGATTTGGTCGTCGCCTGGCGCGGGGGAAATGCTGAGCGGCAGGTGAATCAACTGACCTCTCTGGGAATTAAGGTCATCTGGGTGGATGCCGTTACCATTGAGCAGGTTGCCGATGCGCTACGCCAATTAGCAGCATGGAGCCCCAAGCCTGAACAAGCTAAACAGGCGGCGCAAACCATGCTTGATGACTATGCTTTACTTAAATCTCAGTATGCCAACAAACCGAAAAAACGCGTGTTTCTCCAGTTTGGTGCCAATCCTCTGTTTACCAGTGGAAAAGGTTCTATTCAGCACGAAGTTCTTGAGGTATGCGGCGGAGAAAACATCTTTGCCGGTAGTCGGGTTCCCTGGCCGCAGGTTAGCCGTGAGCAGGTCCTGGCACGAGCCCCCCAGGCTATTGTTGCCACAGGCGGTCCGGGTGAAACTCTGAAAATTGAGCAATACTGGGGAAACCAGCTAAAAATACCCATTATTACACTTAATAGTGACTGGTTCGAACGCGCGAGCCCGCGTATTATCCTCGCCGCAAAACAACTCTGTAATGCGCTTTCACAGATAAATTAGCGCCTGCCCCCACCAGGTCTGTTGTGAGGATTTAAAAATGCTCGTCTATTGGCTTGATATTGTCGGCACCGCGGTATTTGCAATCTCTGGCGTATTACTGGCCGGAAAATTACGTATGGATCCGTTTGGCGTCCTGGTACTCGGCGTGGTTACCGCCGTTGGTGGTGGTACGATCCGCGATATGGCGCTGGATAATGGACCGGTTTTTTGGGTTAAGGATCCGACCGATCTGGTGGTGGCGATGATCACCAGCATGCTGACGATCCTGTTGGTACGTCAACCAAGACGCATACCGAAATGGATCCTTCCGGTGCTGGATGCCGTTGGTCTGGCTGTGTTCGTGGGTATTGGGGTCAACAAGGCATTTCTCGCAGGAACAGGGCCGCTGGTGGCGATTTGTATGGGGGTGATTACCGGCGTTGGTGGTGGGATCATTCGCGATGTGTTAGCTCGTGAAGTCCCGATGATTTTGCGCACCGAGATCTACGCCACAGCCTGTATTATCGGCGGGATCGTGCATGCGACAGCGTTTTATACCTTTGATGTTTCACTGGAAAACGCCAGTATGATGGGGATGATTGTCACGCTGCTGATTCGGCTTGCCGCCATTCGCTGGCATCTGAAATTGCCGACGTTTGCGCTGGATGATAACGGGCGTTGATATGACGATACAGAACATGTAGGCCGGATAAGGCGTTTACGCCGCCATCCGGCACATTGCCCGGTGGCGCTACGCTTACCGGGCCTACAACATCAGACCATCAGTATTACAGACAGCAATCAGATGCTGAAAGAAGAACCACACCCGCAGGTGCTTTTCGCATTCGGGTTAGTCACAACGAAGCGGGAACCTTCCAGACCTTCAGTATAGTCAACCGCGCCGCCCACCAGATATTGCAGACTCATCGGATCAACGACCAGACCAACACCTTGTTTCTCGATAGTCATATCACCTTCATTGACCTGATCATCAAAGGTGAAACCGTACTGGAAACCGCTGCAACCACCGCCAGTGATATACACGCGTAATTTCAGATTCGGGTTATCTTCGTCAGCGATCAGGCTTTTAACTTTATTGGCTGCTGCTTCAGTAAATTGCAGTGGCAGCGCTACGTCATCACTCATATTTTGCTCCAAACGACATCGGCAATTGGGTAAATTTCAACCCAATATTTTGGGCCATTATCTAATACCCTGGTATTTCGTTCAAGTATTCTCGCCAGCGGCAGTACCCTGGCTTTTTGCCGCCTGCTCCGCTTCCTGTTTTGCCAGCGTACGAGCCAGGATAGTCGAGTATAGCGGCTTTCCGCCCATAAATTGGGCTAATAGTGTTGCGCCAAGACAGGTAATAATCATTGGCAAAATGAGCTGATAGTTATCGGTCATCTCCAGCACCAGTACAATACCCGTTAGCGGCGCACGCACCGAAGCAGCCAACAAAGCCCCCATTCCGGCAATGGCAAAGGTTCCGGCCTCCAGGTGATACTGCGGAAAAGAGGCTGCCGCAGCCATACCGAACGCCGTACCAAGCAACGTCCCCAACGCCAGCATCGGGGCAAAAATCCCACCGGGCGCGCCGGACGAGAAGCACAGTAGCGTGGTGACGACCCTGGTAATAAATATAAACAACAGCAGACCGACGCTAAAATTGCCTGCCGCGGCAATCGGGATCAGGTTAAAGCCACCGCCTGCCGCTTCCGGTTGAATTAACCCGAGGATCCCGCACAGACCGCCGATCGCGCCGCCCATCAGCACCCATTTTTTAATTTCACCGCCGTGAAAGCGCTGGAACATATCCTGGGTGCGCAACACCATGGTGTTGAACAATGGCCCGACACAGCCAAAAATAAGCCCGAGCACGAGATACAGCCACAGCGTATTCACCGGCGCATTAGACAGTTTCCCGACTTCAATTATCGGGGCTTCACCGTTGAAAACACGAAACACAATGCTCGACATAATAACGCCGGTAAACACGGCTTTGATCGACACGAGGTTATAGCGAAACTGTGGACGCATCTCTTCAATAATGAACAGGATCCCCGCCAGCGGAGCGTTAAACGCCGCCGACAAGCCCGCTGCGGCACCGGTAGCCAGCAGGGTATGCCGCGCTTCGGCGCTGCGCATACGGAAAATATCCAGCACCATGCGTCCAATGTTGCCGCCAATCTGCACGGTCGGCCCTTCTCGCCCGAGCACCATGCCAGCACCCAGCGTGCCCATGCCGCCGATAAATTTCACCGGCAGGACACGCCACCAACGCACAGGTCGCAGCTCTTCCAGCGCACCTTCAATCTCTGGGATCCCCGAACCACCGGCTTCCGGCGCAAATTTACGCACCAGGAAATAGCCGACCATCGCCAGCAACGCCGAGAGAATAAACGCCAGCGGCCACAGCAGAATGTCATGGTCCGCAACCTGAGCCAGCGCGCCAATGCGCTGATTCTGCACCCAGGTCACCGCTTTCTCAAATGCCACGCCAACAAGCCCTGTCACAGTACCCACTACTGCAGCCATCAACAGGATCGCCAACGGCGTTTTGTCTCGTTCCAGGAGACGACGAATTTGATCCCTGCGGCGTAAACGCACAATTTGCTGTGCTTCAAAAGAGGGAGTGTCTGTCTTCATCAGATGATCATTAATTGGTAATACAAATACGGAATCGGCATTCTACTCGCACATTTCGCGAAAATCCCCTGCAAATCGCATTGTTTCAAATGCGTAAAACTTTCATAACCTTCTCTGAATAACTAGAATAGCGGGCATTTACTTTTTCTACGAACCAGGACCCCATCCATGAGTAAGTCTGAAAATCTCTACAGCGCAGCACGCGAACTTATCCCAGGCGGCGTTAACTCCCCCGTTCGCGCCTTTACTGGCGTGGGTGGTACTCCGCTGTTTATCGAAAAAGCGGACGGAGCGTATCTGTACGATGTCGATGGTAAAGCCTATGTCGATTACGTCGGTTCCTGGGGACCGATGGTACTGGGTCACAACCACCCGGCAATCCGTAATGCGGTGATTGAAGCTGCGGAGCGCGGTTTAAGCTTCGGTGCACCGACCGAGATGGAAGTGAAAATGGCGGCGCTGGTCACCGAATTAGTGCCGACCATGGACATGGTGCGCATGGTGAACTCCGGTACGGAAGCGACAATGAGCGCAATCCGTCTGGCGCGCGGTTTCACCGGTCGTGATAAAATCATCAAATTTGAAGGCTGCTACCACGGCCATGCTGACTGCCTGCTGGTCAAAGCCGGTTCCGGCGCGTTAACGCTGGGCCAGCCGAACTCCCCTGGCGTTCCAGCTGATTTCGCGAAACACACCCTGACCTGCACCTATAACGATCTCTCTTCAGTGCGTGCAGCGTTTGAACAGTACCCGCAGGAGATTGCGTGCATCATCGTTGAGCCGGTTGCCGGCAACATGAACTGCATCCCACCGCTGCCAGAATTCCTGCCAGGCCTGCGTGCATTGTGCGATGAGTTTGGCGCGCTGTTGATTATCGATGAAGTGATGACCGGTTTCCGCGTGGCACTGGCCGGTGCGCAGGATTATTACGGCGTTGTTCCGGATCTGACCTGCCTCGGTAAAATCATCGGTGGCGGAATGCCCGTTGGCGCATTCGGCGGTCGCCGCGATGTGATGGACGCACTGGCGCCGACCGGTCCGGTTTACCAGGCGGGGACGCTTTCCGGTAACCCGATCGCGATGGCGGCAGGTTATGCCTGTCTGACCGAAGTCGCCCAACCGGGTATTCATGAAACGCTGAACGAACTGACGACGCGTCTGGCGGAAGGTCTGTTGGAAGCTGCCGAAGAAGCGAATATTCCGCTGGTGGTTAACCATGTGGGCGGGATGTTCGGGATTTTCTTCACCGATGCAGAAACCGTAACCTGCTATCAGGATGTGATGGCATGCGACGTCGAACGCTTCAAGCGCTTCTTCCACATGATGCTGGATGAAGGAATTTATCTGGCGCCGTCTGCTTTCGAAGCGGGCTTTATGTCCGTGGCGCACAGTCAAGACGATATCAATAACACCATCGACGCCGCGCGCCGGGTGTTTGCGAAGTTGTAAAAAAGAGAACGTGCAGAAATGTAGGCCGGGTAAGGCGAAGCCGCCACCCGGCTTTTTTATTGCCGGATGTCGACGCAAAGCGTCTTATCCGGCCTACATGAAAGGGGTCAGCCTCAGCGGCTCTGCTTTCTCAGCAGATAGATAAAGTACGGCGCACCAATAAACGTCGACAATAATCCCGCCGGGATCTGATACGGAAACAGCACCATCCTGCCGCACCAGTCAGCAAAGACCAGCAACACGCCACCCGCCAGCGCCGAAATCAGCATATGCGGCATCGCCCGGCGAAAACCCATCATACGGGCAATATGTGGAGCCATCAGCCCGACAAAGCTCAACGGTCCAATTGTCATGGTGGCTGTCGCCGTCAGCCCTGCCGCCAGCAGCAGTAACCCCACGCGTGATGGCGTGATAGCCATACCGACAGCCCGCGCCGTATCGCAGCCTAGCGGTAAAATTGTTAGCCAACGGCGGCACAGTGGCGTCATCGCCAGCAGAATCACCATCACAATCCCGGTACGCAGTACCTGCTCTCCGCTCGCGTTATAGGTTGAACCGGAAATCCAGGTCAACACGCCCGCCATGCGCGGATCGCCGCTGGCCTGCAGCATCATCAGCAGCATAGTAAAGGCCGTACTGAGCGCCATACCGGCCAACAGCATACGGTGTGGTGAAAAACCACCGCGCCCGGCGGCAATCATAATGATAAGCAGAGTGCCCGCGGCCCCGAGGCTTCCGGCAGGCAGCAGCCAGCCAAAAGCATTTCCGGGGACCAAAAACAGCATGAGCACCACGCCAAATGCCGCACCGGAGCTAATGCCCAGCACTTCCGGGCTGGCCATCGGGTTGCCCGTCAGACGTTGAATAATACAGCCCGCTACCGCCAGCATCACCCCGGCAATCAGGGCCGCCAGAATGCGAGGCCAGCGCCAGGGCATCAGCTCATCCAGCATCGCGCCGCTGGCCCATGTCCAGCCATGTGCGTCGCGGCCAAACGACAGCGCCACCACGAGGGTTAGCAGCAAGATTACGCCACCCGCCAGCGCAAACATCAGCACATTCTGACGCTCAGCGGCGATGCGATTACTGACGTTCATATCCGGGGCGCTCATACTCCTCAAGCGCGGCAACAACCACAGTAGCAACGGTGCGCCAATCAACGCCGTCACTGAACCGGTGGAGACTTCCATCCATACGCGGGTCAGCCACAGAATGATTTGGTCGGAGAGCCAGAGGATCAACGCACCAATCAGCGGGGCCAGTACCAGACGTGCCAGCAAACGACGCGCACCGAGCATTTTCGCCAGCAGCGGTGCAAACAGGCCAATAAAGCCGATAATCCCAACCGCGTTAACCAGTAAGGCGCTGATGACAATGGCCAGCGATAACGCCGCCAGACGTGCCAGCGACAGCGCCAGACCGAGGTTGCGCGCCACGCCGTCATCCAGTCCCATCAGCGTCATTGGGCGTAATAACAACAGAGTCAGCATAACACCGCCCAACAGCTGCGGCCACAGACGCTGTACGCCGCTCCAGTCGGTTTGCGTTAACGTGCCGCTGCTCCATAAAAACATGCTTTGCAGCTGATCGTGATGGAAGATAACCATCAACTGGTTAATCGCCCCGCAGTACAGGCTGACCACCAGCCCGGCAAGGATTAACGTCACCGGAGAAAGACGCTTGCCCCAGGCAACGCCAAACACCAGCGCCCCAACGACACATGCTCCCGCCAGCGCCGCAAATTGCGTGGTCAGCGCACCAGGAATAGCCCACAGCGTGGTAACCGTAATGCCCAACTGCGCACCAGTCGCAACGCCCAGCGTGGTTGGCTCCGCCAGCGGGTTACGCAACACCTGCTGAAACAACACGCCGACCAGACCCAGCCCGGCGCCGACCAGTAGCGAAATCGCCAGCCTCGGCAGCAGGCTATAGTGAAAAACCATCTGCTCAATGATGTCGATATCCGGTGACCAGATAGCCTGTTGCCACTGACTGCGCGGTAGAGCAACGGAGAAGTTAACCCATGTCAGCCAGCAGGCAGCAACAAACAGCACCAACAACAGCAACGCCGGATGGCGGCTTCGCCTTATCCGGCCTACAAAGCGCCCAAACCGTAGGTCGGATAAGGCGTTTTTCGCGCCGCCATCCGGCATTTCAAGTTTCCTGCTCACGCTTTGCCTCCCAACGCATTATCCAGAATACGGGCAAAATGCATGGCCGATAGCGTTGCGCCATAAAACCAAACGGCAGGCACACGTTGAAAACGTCCGCCACGGACAAACGGCATCGCCTGCCATAATGGCGTAGACATCAGCGCAGCCATCTCTTTATCGTTGCCGTGATCAAAGCACAATACATCGACATCCTTATAAGCAGCCAGACGGTCAATACTCACGGCAGTGCTGCCCCAGAAGTTTGTTTCTCCCTGCCAGGCGTTAGGGATCCCATATTCGTCCAGTACGTCCTGGAACAGGCTGTTTGAGCCAAACACCAGCATATGTCGCGAATCAAGCAAGGATGTCAGGAGCACGGGACGCGCGCCGCGTTGCATAAAGCGCGGTTTCAGGCTGGCGATATAACGATCGTACTCAGTCAAATGGCGTTCAGCAGAGGCTTGCAGATTGAACAATTGCGCCATTTCCTGCAGCGACTGTCGCGCAACGGCCAGCGGCTTTTTGCCATCGCTGAAGTTAAATCCCCGGCCAGGTGCAATCCGCGCCAGCTTTTCAGGGGAAGGACCGTAACCTGCCGACCAGAGCAGAAACGAGGGCTTCATTTCGGTCAGCAGTTCGAGATTGGGTTCCGTACGTAGCCCGACATCAATTACCGAGTCCGGCAGAGGAGGCTCACTGACCCACAGCTTGTAGTTAGGGATATCTGCGATGCCATACGGCGTAATACCCAGCGCCAGCAGCAGCTCTACCGGCAGCCATTCCAGCGCGACAATGCGCTGGGGATCAACCGCCGCGGCGTGCGCCGTATTCATCCGCCACAGCAGAGGCGACAGCGCCATCGCCGTAAGCAGCCGCCGACGGGTAATATGATGTAATCCGATCATTAATAGACAAAACTCACGGGTGCGGCACCGGCCGGATGCGGCAAAATGCCCATCGGGATACCGTAAATTTGTTCCAGAGTTTCACTGCGCATCAGTTCAGCAGGCGTTCCTTGAGAAATCATCTCACCGCCGCGCAGCGCAACGAGGTAATCGCAGTAACGGGCCGCCATATTGATATCATGCAGCACCGCAACCACCGTCAGCCCGCGCTGCTGGCTTAAGCGGTGCACCAGCGCCAGCACGTCAACCTGATGGGCGATATCCAGCGCGGAAGTTGGTTCATCAAGCAGCAGACAGCGGCTGTCCTGTGCCACCAGCATGGCAATCCACGCGCGTTGGCGTTCCCCACCGGACAGGCTATCGACCAGACGGTGCGCCAGCAGCTTTAAACCTACCAGCGAAATTGCTTCTTCTACTTTCTCTCTGTCGGCAACGCCAAAACGCCCCAGCGCCCCGTGCCACGGATAACGACCAATCGCCACCAGTTCGCGTACGGTCATCCCTTCTGCCTGAGGCAGCTGTTGCGGCAGATAGGCGACCTTGCGGGCAAACGCTTTACTACTCCAGCTCTCCAGCGGCTGTTCGTCGAGCAGGATTTCACCTTCTGACGGCGGCTGATGACGTCCCAGCATTTTCAATAATGTCGATTTACCGGAACCGTTGTGGCCGATAAGACCAGTCACTTTCCCCACAGGAAAAGTTAATGAGAGAGGATGCAAAAGCGTGCGGCCAGGCACACGAAAGGAGACATTACGCAACGCAAAAGTGGTGTCGGGATGGGATCTGTTTTCCTGCATAGCAGCCAACTTGTAAAACGGGCACGCAAAGCGTGCCCAAAGAGAAATTAGAAACGGAAGGTTGCAGTTGCAACGACCTGACGTTCTGCGCCCCAGAAGCAGCCATAAGTATTGAAGCAGCTGGCGACGTATTCACGGTCAAACAGGTTGTTCACATGCAGCGCCACGTTGGAGCCAGCCATACCTACACGCGCCAGATCGTAACGCACTAACGCATCTACCAGCGTGTAGCTTCCCACTTTGAAGGAGTTTGCCGGATCGCCATAACTGGAACTAGTATAACGAACACCCGTACCCAACGTCAGCCCGGAAAGCGCACCATCATAGAGGGTGTAATCCCCCCACAGTGATGCCATATGTTTTGGCACCTGGGCAGGCGTATTGCCTTTGTAGTTGGTGTCAGTGGTGTATTCCGCATCGGTATAGGTATAAGAACCAACCACGTTAACGCTGGCTGACAGCGCCGCTTTCGCTTCAATTTCTACACCACGTGAGCGAATTTCGCCGCCTTCAACTGACCAGATCGATCCATTCGGGTCGGCCATCAGGTTGTTGGTTTTGGTCAACTGGTAAACGGCACCGGTCAACACGATCGGACGATCGCTCGGTACGTACTTCACGCCCGCTTCGTACTGCTTACCTTTAGATGGCGCAAAGATATTACCGCTTTCCCCAACCTGAGAATTTGGTTCAAACGATTCGCTGTAGCTGAAATACGGGGTTACACCGTTATCGAACAGATAGTTAACACCGCCACGCCAGGTGAACTGTCGGTCATCACGGGAGTCCAGCACACCAGAAACTCGGTTCAGAGAGTCCTGCTTAGCCCAGTCGTAACGACCGCCCAGAGTGACCAGCACCTTATCCCACTGCATCTGATCCTGAGCGTACAGGCCCGTTTGTTCCTGTTTATTCAGAACGCGATAAGCTGCGCCAGGTCCAGGGTGCGAGCCAAAGTCAAAATCGCTACGGTCAAGATTATAGATATCAGACGGCGCTACCGAACCAGCCCAACCAAACCAGGAGTTGATATCGTTACGCATACGCATATAGTCAACGCCGGTCAGCAATGTGTGATCCAGGGAACCGGTGGCGAATGTGCTCTGCAACTGCGTATCAACAGAGAAATTCTGCAATTTTTCATTATCGTCAACGTACTGACGAGTCAGCGTGTGATCCCAATCTGACTGAGGGATGCTGGCGCAAGGGCTGTTAGCCGGATCCTTGGTATACAGCGGATCGGAGCACATGCCGTAGCCGTACACGCTTTTCTGCGACACTTTGTTTTGCGCATAACGCAGGTTCTGACGTACGGTAAAGGTGTCGTTAAATTCGTGGTCGAAGCTATAGCCCACCATCTTCTCGTTACGAGAGTAGGTATTGTTGTCCGCACCTTCGTTGAAATCGGTCGGCAAACGTGAACCATTTGGCAGCTTAGACACGGTCCCCTCTTTCGGCAACCAGCCGTAATAACCGGTTTCCGGCTCGTTCTGGAAGTAGGAGAGGAAGGTGAAATTCGTCTTATCATCCGGACGCCATGTGAAAGATGGCGCGATGGCATAACGCTGTTCTTCTGCGCCCTGCTGCTGCGCATTCGCGGAACGCGCCAGGCCGGTCAGACGGTATGAGTACACACCATCGTCATCCAGCGCATCGCTGAAGTCAAAACCGGTCTGGAACAGGCTGTCAGTGCCCATTTTGAACTGAACTTCTTTCAGCGGCTCCGTTGTCGGGCGCTTGCTGACCATGTTCAACAACCCACCCGGGTTGCTCTTTCCGTACAGAACGGAAACCGGACCGCGCATCACTTCGGCGCGCTCCAGCATATAAGGGTCGATGACCGCATCATTGTAGAAGTTGCCCTGCATCTTCAGGCCATTCAGATAGTTATTCTGACTTTGGCCGTCGGCGGCAAATCCGCGAATAATCAGGTAGTCATAGGTATTGGACGCGCCACGCGTACCCACGGCAACGCCCGGGGTGTAGCTGAGCGCCTCTTTGACCGATTTTGGCTGATGCAACGCCATCTCTTCGGCGGTGACCACTGAAATAGACTGAGGAACTTTTTGAATCGGAGTGTCGGTTTTGGTCGCCGTAGCAGACTGTCGTGCAGCGATGGTTGCCGCAGGCCCCCATGCGCTTTCCTGCGGAGCAGGTGCAGCAGTTACGGTGATGGTTTCTTCTTTCGGGTCAACCGCCGCCTGTGCATAGACAGACATGCCGCTAACCGCTGTGGCTACCACTACTGCGATTTTACGCAGTGATGAACTTGGCTGAGCAGTTTTAAGACGCGCCATTGGTATTTCTCTGATTAAAGTGAATGATAACGTAAACGAGAATTATTATTATAACGGCAGCATAATATTCGAAACTCTGGCGAGATAGCAAGCAATACGCGTCCCTACTAAAACTGAGGGGTTAAGAAATAACCAGATGAAAAGAAAGGGTTAATAAATTAGGCTGGAATGTTTAAAAGAAAAGCCTGCAAATACACAGGCTATTTTTGGCTAGCGGTAAAAAACGCTAAATGTCGCAACAGAGTCAACCTTTCCCGCTTTTACAGTGCCTGTTTGTACATATCTCGCTTTCAAAGGGATAGTGACAGACTGCCTATCGGTTGTTTGCGCTACCGCGTTGTAATCTTGATCAAATTTCAGCACATTATTGTTGCTGTCGAGGATTTGTAATCCGACCCCTTCGGCCGCGTCATTACCACTGGCGATCTCCAGGATGTCGCTATTGCCACTCACGCCAGTTGAACCGGCAGTGGTGAATTTATAATCAAGTTTGATGCCAGCAACACACTGTTCCAGCTGAATCTTGAAACTATCATCAGATACAACATCGGAATAACCGTCCACAATATCGCTAGTCATGATTCTCTTAAGCGGCACTGTGATATTTTTTTCAACTAAATTGCAGGTGTTAGCAGTAACGTTAATAACTATTGGCGCAAAGCGAATTTGAGCAATAACCTGCGAATCATAAATCCAGTCCGCATTGAGCATGTTGACGTCAATAACTCCTGACTGCACAACACCAGTGACGACAAATTCAGCTCTCGCACGTGATTGAATACTATAGTCACTTAAGTGGGTTGTTTTTGACGTCCCTAGATGCATAGGGGTAACCACCGAACCTTCTGTTAGGGCGGAAGCGTTATCTTTAACCCAGGCGACCCGAAAACCTATTCCCGGAACATTTGTTTGATAAACGCGGCTAAGGGGATTATCCGTGCGGGCATCGCTACTCGTGAATACGGTATAGCCTGTATAGATATCGCCATTATCTGTACAGTCCACGACTTTAATAAGATCGCCAGTCACTTCCTGGGTTGCAATGATCGTACCTGGAGCGGCGTCCGCATTTACCGTAAACGACGGCATATTGAACGTAGAGGTTGACGGCGACGCATCATTATCTATTTTGCAGGATGCCTGAACTGATTGCTGTGCGAACAATAGACCGCAACATAGAATCAATCTAAAAATCATATAATTATTCATATTCCCACAGTCCATTTTATGTTTTCCCTTTACACTATCGACACTCAACCGCAGCCTGATAAATAGAGGACTCGATATCATCTGGGATCTGCGCATTTCCTTCACAGCGCTGTTCTGGAGCACTACCCCACTGTACTTTAAACGGTACATTACCTTTCAAACCGGTCAGATAAACTTCGCCACCATCTCCGACTATTGAGGAGCCCCCCTCAATTGACAGTACCGCGCCGAAAGGCACAAAACTCGATCCATGGTGAAGTGTTAATAAGGCGCGAATACCCTGGCGGGCAGAGAAATTAGCTGCGACAACTGCCCCTTTCGTAGGTACGACATCTTTGGCCGGTTTTTCGATATCCAGATCGTCGCGTTCCCCGCTGTTCACCGTGACGGTATTACGACGATAATTAGTTAGATATGGTACGACCGCATTTCCCCAGTAGTCAGTGTAAATACCTTGCATATTCTGGACTTTAACATCTGCTCCCTCGTCAATATGGACAATAGCAAAAGCATCCTGGACAGATTGCCCCAGCGTAATACCATAAGGATGTGCGACGACGGATCCTTGCGCGCTGTAGTTCCACTGTTTGCTATCTTTGGCATAGCTATAGTTCGCCCCAATTTCACCGTATGAGCCACGATAACGCCCCGTCATGCTCGCACCATATCCAGTATCGTGATCGGTATAGCTTTGCTGCAGGTTATAACTTAAGTTGTTATCTTCCAGCGCAGTCCCGCCAATCCCAACCTGATGCACGGTATTGCCATTTTTAGCGCTGTTTAGGTTGTAGGTCGCCCAACTGTTTGACAGCCAACGTGACAAAGGAATATTGACGGAAAATGCAACCTGCTGGTCATTATCGCTGTTTGGTGTTTTTGTCAGGCTATAGTTCACAGACCAGGTGATGTCCTGCCAACTGGAGCTGAATCCCATACTGGCACTGCGCTCATGCCCACTCATATCCCAGTAATCTTGTTGATAACCATTGATATACACAGACCCGACAGATCCCAATGATTGCGACATACTCAACTGTAAACGGCTACGACGATTGTTCGTTTTACGGTAATTGTAAATTCCATCATCTTCGCCCCTATCGCGCTGATCGAGAGCTTCCTGGAAGGTATAAAAACCAGAAGTGGAATAACGGTAACTGGCCAGCGTCACCGTGGTATCTGTTGCAGAAAAGTCTTTGGAATATTGTGCACGCCAGGATAAACCGTTGGCATTACCACGCCCATCGTCAAACTGGGTTCTGGCCGCAGTAACATCTACAGACACAGAACCAAGCTCACCGAGATCGGCCCCCGCCCCGACCAGACCGGCACGGTAAATTGATGCTTCGAGCACTCCGCCATACAGCGTAATGCCATGAGGCATGCCGTAGATTACCGTCGCCTGACCAAACCCAGGTTCCTCGCCGTTATCGCTATCGCGGTATTTTCCTCCAGCAAGGCTATATTTCAGCGCACCTTCACGCTGTAAGATGGGTACCGAAGCGCTTGCCTGAATAAACGAATGCTCGCTTCCATCAGCCTCTTTAACGGTAACTTGTAGATCTGACCCTGCTGTTACCTGACTGAGATCTCTGATTTCAAAGGGGCCGCTGGAGACATAAGTCTGATATATCGTGTAGCCATTTTGCTTAATCGTTACTTTTGCATCGCTATTAGCAATTCCGCGCACAACAGGCGCAAACCCTTGTAAGCTATTGGGTAACATGCTGGTATCGGTTTCCAGCTTCACCCCTGTCATCTGTACGCTGTCAAACAGTTCGCCGTTGGTATATGTCTGGCCAATTTCAAGCTGGCTTTGCAGAAATTTAATATCCCGCTCCAGCGTGGTGCTGATCGCATCCCAGCCATCCGAATTGCTGTAGGTACTTGAATTACGAAGCCGCCAGGCGCCAAGATTTAGACCGGAATTAAGGCTTGCCCAGTTCGAGTTATCGTTCTCGCCATTTACTTGCTGGCGGTTGCCGCTAATGTAATAGCTGCTCCATGCCGCAGGAATGCCATCGTCCCAGTCTTTAATAGGGATAGCGCCAGCGACTTGCTGGTCGCGATAAATTTGCGGGATCCGCATGAAAAGAGTTTGGCTATCGAGTTGAAAATCAAACTTTGCTCCCGATATGTACTGGGCGATGTCGCCAACTGGAGCCGTATCAGCCAATGATTTCAAGCCGGGAAGGCTATCGACCTTCACCCCCAGCTCTCTGAGATCCCCTTTGCTGAACTGCGGGAGTAATTGCGTCTTATCCTGTGATAGTACGTAAGTAATATTTCGCTTATCAATGCGATCATAATCCCACATCACTTCAGTCAAATAAGTCCCTGGCTGTAACCCATTATTTTGCAAAAAGGTTTCCAGTGTTGACGTATTCTCTAACGGTGTACCGAGTTCCAGAATATGCAAATTGAATTCATCTTCAGCACTCGCTGGGTGCAAAAATGAGCATAATGCCAGCGTAATGCTGTTGAGCAAAAAGAGTCGGCAAGATCGCAAAGGATAAGGCTGCATATAATAAAGTCCCTTTAATTTTTACCCATACGCGTCATTGCGTTTATAGTTGTTGGCGCTTTTTCACCGTTGCAGCACCATAGTCATTCACTGCAGCCCATGACACATCACCTACTGCAGCTGCAGGTATTGAAAATATCTGTTCCCCAAAGGGAGGAACCGTCATTGACAATGACTCAGGTACAGAACTGTCTGCGAGAGGTTTTACCTGCTTTCCGCCAACAGAGAGTTCTAATAACGAAATATGAAATGGCGTTGGATTTTTTGCGGTTAATTGAGAACCCTGACGGCTAAACCGTAATTTTTCCCACGCACCGGCAGCGGCCGATTCTTTAAGACCCACTGGCCGCCAAAAAAGTTTCAGCTGTGTTTTCATCGCAAACTGCAGCGTATTTTTATCTTTTAATTCATCAGGCATAGCCGAAACAGATTTAAAGTTGGCAACAAACATCGATTCACGGTCTTGTGGTAGCGATCCTTTATCGCCAATAAAGACGATATGCAGCAGAGCCTGGCCATTAGCGTCCATTTTATAAATCGGCGGAGTGATAATAAAAGGCGCTTTTGTGTTATCTGTCTTTGTTACCCAGCTTTGTATCAGATATTTATTGGCATCTTCTTTATTCTTAATAGATATCTGTACTTCTTTTTTATTCTCCGGGTAAATGATTCTAGTTCCCCCCAGGACAATGCTGGCCTGTGCATTTATGGCAATAAGCCCAATGATGGCAAAACAAATTCGCGCATATAATTTCACCCGCAATACTCCCTGGTCAGGCAGCCCTGAAGGGCTGCCTGTCATACTTAACGATAGAATACGGTAAAATTCGCGGAGGCGTGATATTTACCTGCAGTCGGTTTTTCATCACCAATCTGAATCACTTTCGCGGTATAGTTGAAAATAGAAGGCGTTGCTTCATCGCCAGTATTCGCCACATCCGTGGTTGATACCGGAACGGAGTCATCAAACACAACGTCAGTGTTACCACCATTATTATTGGTAACGGTAATACCCACATTTGTTGCAGCACTCGCATCACTAAGGTCGTTCTTCAGGCGTAATTTCTCGCCGTCAGTAGTGTCACCACTGAACCTCAGGTTTAAACTTGCTATAGCAGGGTCACATTTAGCCAGAGAAATCTGGAAATCTTTTGTCGGGCCAATTGCCCCATCAGAACCAAAATTATCCGGGTAAGCATCAGCAAAAGTAACCACGGTATTTGCTCCTGCGCCATCGACATCAATAACGCAAGTGTCGGCAACAATACGGCCAGAAAACTCTACCTTACCCGTATCTTCTGCAAATGCAGAAGTATTTACAGCGGCAATCAGGCTTCCGGCCATCAGCACAGTAAGAAGCTTTTTATTCATTAGAATCCCTTAATCAGAACGATTGAATGACAAAGTCCCATTGCCAATAATAAATTACTGGCGAGAAATATTGAGGGTGAGCACGGAGAGAAAAGAATAAAGATATGCAAAAAACATGATCTTCTGAAATCCCTTCATCAAATCAATACAATGAATCGTGTATAGTGTTCACTCGCGGATTAAATCAAACCACCGGAGAGACTGTCTATAGCCTGCGATTTTTCACACACCATAAAAGAAGTTAACTATTTAATTTCCAATGTCTTTTGCAAACATTTGTTTTACTTAATTTGTTCTTAATTAAAATTAAATCAATACAATTGCATCATGAAAAAATAAAAATCATTTTACCCAGAAATAAAAACACCCGCTAATAGCGGGTGTTTAGGTCTAATTTATTACTGAATTAATTACTACCAAACATCTCTTTAATCCAACCGGCTACGCCATCGCCGTCCTTCTTCTCTTGCTGCGGCGGTTGCTGCTGTTGAGGCTGCTGTTGCTGCGGCTGCTGAGAAGATTGATCGAACGGATTACCCGACTGCTGCAGCATCTCACCTTGCTGACACAGTGAATCCGGATCGGTGGTCCATACAGGAAGCGTGCGCATCCCGCCGCTACAAACGAAGTTACCGTCGTAGTCTACGCCCATATCCACCACATCCTCCGGCGGCGTCAACACCAGCGGTGTTGGCGTCTGGTTGGCCAGATAACGCTGATAAATCGACATCGCGCCGCTGGCACCGTACAGCTTGGTTGGCTGGTTATTATCGCGGCCCACCCAGGTAATGGTCACCTGGCTGCCGTCGATCCCGGCAAACCAGGTATCCACGTTGTTGTTGGTGGTCCCGGTTTTCCCTGCCAGATGCAGACCCGGATACTTCGCGCCAAGCTGGCGACCTGTACCACGCTGAACCACCTGCTGCATAGTCCACAGCGTCATATACGCTGCTTGCGCCGGAACGGCACGCTCGGCCTGTGGGAAACTCTGGTACAGTACGGTTCCATCTTCGGCAATCACCGAACGCAGCGCCGACAGCGGCGCGCGGTTCCCGCCGCTGGCGATAGTCTGGAATGCCTGCGCCACTTCAATTGGCGTCAGGTTCAACGCCCCCAGCAGCATGGCCGGAACCGGGTTAAGCTGATCTTTCGGCGCCCCCAGCTTCAACCAGGTATCGGTTACAGCAGGCAGGCCCAGCGCCATCCCCAGATTTACCGTTGGCACGTTCATTGAACGCGTTAACGCATCCACCAGCATCACTCTACCGCTTTCGCTATAGCGACGGTCATCGTTCTGCGGTGACCACACCTGGCCGTTCGGCTGACGCAGTGCAATCGGCGCGTCGGCAATCCAGGTATTCAGGCGGTACAACTTCGGCTGGCTGAGCGCGGTCAGATAGGTCGCAGGCTTGGCCAGAGAACCAATCGAACGACGCGCCTGCATCGCACGGTTATAGCCCGCAAACTGCGGTTCTGCTCCGCCGACCATGGCGCGAACTTCGCCGCTAAAGCGGTCAACAACCACAATCGCGGTTTCCAGATCGCTCAGCTTACGCTGTTTCTTCAGTACCGGAATGCCTTCCACCGCCGCTTTTTCTGCGGCGTCCTGCGCCACGGAATCAAAGGTGGTGAAAATCTTCACGCCGGAGAGATCTTTAACTTTATCGCCCAGCTTCGCCTGGAGCTCCTGACGCACCATCTGCATAAAGGCAGGCTGCGGGGAGATCACCCCACCACGCGGCTGTACGCCTAACGGACGCGCACTCAGCATGTCATACAGATCCTGGTCGATAATCTGCTGCTGTTGCAGCAAACGCAGAACCAGGTTACGACGCTCCAGCGCCAGTTTCGGGTTACGCCACGGGTTGTAGATCGACGCCCCTTTAACCATCCCCACCAGCAGCGCCTGCTGGTCGAGGCTCAGCTCTTCTACCGGACGACCGAAATAATAGAGGCTCGCCAGCGGGAAGCCGCGAATCTCGTTATCACCGCTTTGGCCGAGATAGACTTCGTTCATGTACAGCTCAAGAATGCGGTCTTTGCTGTAACGCGCATCCATGATCAGCGCCATATAGGCTTCGTTGGCCTTACGCCAGTAGGAACGTTCGCTGGACAGGAACAGGTTTTTCACCAGCTGCTGAGTCAGCGTACTGGCCCCCTGTACCGTACGACCCGCCGTCAGGTTCGCCAGCACCGCACGGCCAATGGAATAAAGGCTGATACCGTCATGCTCATAGAAGTGACGGTCTTCGGTCGCCAGCAGTGTGTCCACCAGCAGATCCGGGAAGCCGCTACGCGGAACAAACAGGCGCTGCTCACCGTTAGGTGAAGAGAGCATGGTGATCAGACGCGGATCGAGACGGAAGAAACCGAACTGGCGGTTGTTATCCATATTCTCGATGGTGTCCAGATGATCGCCGTCAAAGGTCAGACGCGCACGCACCTGCCCTTCTTTACTGTCCGGGAAGTCAAACGGACGACGAATCATCTCGATGCTCTTCGCCTGTACGGTAAATTCGCCCGGACGCGTCATCTTCGTCACCTGACGATACTGCGTGGCCTCCAGCAGCTTCACCATCTCGTTTTTGCCGATAGGCATTTCTGGCTCAAGGTTAACCATACGGCCATAAACTGCCGCAGGAAGCTGCCAGACTTTGCCATCAATACGGCTACGGATTTTTTGGTCCAGATAAACGCCGTAAATGGCGATCAGTACCAAAAAGACAATCGACAGTTTTACCAGCAGCCAGAACCAGCCGCGCTTACCACGAGGCTTACGCCCTTTGCCTTTACCCTTACGCGGCATCGGTTCTTCATCCTCATAGTCATCATCATCATAATCGTCGTCATACTCATCATCTCTGAGTTGACGACGGCTCACCTTTTGTTTCACCGGACGCGAGGGTTTTCCTTTACGTCCAATTGGCTCGCGGTCATTCCCCGCCATGCTTTTTCTCCGCAACATTCAGGCGCAAGGGCCCGATTCTCTGTTCTTCCGTCCTGCGACAGAAGAAGAAATCTCTCAATTATTACCGCTCTTTCGCCGGATGCGGCATAACGCCTTATCCGGCCTACAGTTACATTACGAATACTTTTTGGTGCGCCGCGTTGGCGCGGTATTCGCCGGATCGTCCGGCCAGACATGTTTGGGATAACGCCCTTTCATCTCTTTTTGCACCTCACGGTACGATCCCTGCCAGAACGCGCTCAGATCGCTCGTCACCTGTAGCGGTCTTTGGGCCGGAGACAGCAGCTCCAGCACCAGCGGCACGCGCTCCTGGGCAATGGTTGGAGTCTTTGCTTCACCAAACATTTCCTGCATCCGAACCGCCAATACTGGAGGATTATCCTCATGATAGCGAATGGCAATCCGGCTTCCCGTCGGCACAGTGTAATGCGCAGGCAGCTCACTATCCAGACGTTGCAACATTGACCAGTCCAGTAAACCGCGCAACGCCTGTCCCACATTGAGTGCTTTTAATGCGCGTAACGAGTGCACACCGCTCATGTGCGGCAGCAGCCAGGTCTCCAGCGACGCCAGCAGAGAATCCTCATCTACCGCGGGCCAGTCGTATTCTGGCAACCAGTTTGCCGCACATTGCAGACGCAGTCGAAACTGCTCGGCTTCCGGCGTCCAGTTGAGCACACTTAGCCCTTTATCGCGAATGCCATTCAACATCGCCTGATGCAACTCCTCTTCCGAGGGTTTGGCCAATGGCTGTACTTTTACCGTGAGCTGACCAATGCGCGACCGACGCAATGCCTTTAACGTTCCCTGGGTTTCATCCCATTCGA
This sequence comes from Citrobacter freundii complex sp. 2024EL-00216, assembly GCF_043945515.1. Lineage (NCBI taxonomy): Bacteria > Pseudomonadati > Pseudomonadota > Gammaproteobacteria > Enterobacterales > Enterobacteriaceae > Citrobacter > Citrobacter freundii complex sp. 2024EL-00216. Next base: position 63,404 of record NZ_JBIMRA010000004.1, read on the forward strand.
TGGTGTCGGACTGTTGCAGCAGCTCAGGACATGCCTGCATCAGCGACTCGATATCCAGCGGTAGAGCCAGCAAAATACGCGCGTCTGGCGAAGCGCTGCCCTGCAACAAAAGTGGCGCTATCAGCCATTCATGGCGTCCTGAAGCATCATCGGCATCCAGCATAGCGCCCATGCCATTCGCCAGTTGATAGCGCCCTTCCTGCCCGCGTCGACGCGCTATCCGATCGGCAAACGCCCGCGCCAGCAATGAGGGGAGCAGCGTGCTGTCGGGCTGCCCGCTGCTAACGTTAAGCCGTTTCAGCAACTGTTGACTGCGCTGCTGCCAGGCGGGCTGATTTCGTGCAAACGCCACGGTCAGATCGGTACTTCCACCGCGCGGCGGCTCTTCCAGAATCGCGGCCAGTTTTGCCGCCGTAGCCGCTTCGGTATTATTTTTGGCACCGACCAGCATCGCCGCTAAACGAGGATCGTTACCCAATGCCGCCATTTTCTGCCCGCGGGCACTGAGCCTGTCGCCCTCAAGCGCGCCCAGCATCTGCAACAGCCGTTTTGCCGCCTGCAGGTTGATGGCGGGCGGCATATCCAGCCAGTTCAGTTGTTCAGGTTCGGTACATCCCCATTGCAGCAACTCCATCAGTAGCCCGGACAGATCGCTCTGCAATATCTCCGCTTCCCCCTGCGCTGCCGCTCTTTCTGCCTGCTCTTTGGCAAGCAGATGCAGGCAAATACCGGGCTCCAGACGACCCGCACGTCCCGCGCGCTGAGTCATCGAAGCCTGGCTAATGCGCTGGGTAATCAGTCGCGTCAGACCGGTACGCACGTCATAGCGCGCCACGCGTTCCTGGGCGCAGTCCACCACCAGTCGGATGCCTTCGATCGTCAAGCTGGTTTCAGCAATATTGGTGGCCAGCACCACTTTGCGTTTGCCTTGCGGCGCGGGCACAATCGCCTGACGCTGCTCGGAAAGCGTTAACGCGCCGTACAGTGGACACAGCACAACATCGCTGCCTACACGCGTAGCCAGCTGCTCCTGTACACGCAGGATTTCGCCCACACCCGGTAAAAATAGCAGCAGTGACCCGCTTTCATGACGCAATAGCTCCGCCGTCGCTATCGCCACCGCTTCATCAAAACGCAAATGCGCCGCCAACGGCTGATACCGCCGCTCAACGGGAAATGCGCGGCCTTCAGAAACGATCGTCGGCGCATCGGGCAACATCTGCTGCAAACGCCCGTTATCCAGAGTGGCGGACATAATCAACAGTTTCAGATCGTCCCGCAGCCCTTGCTGCACATCCAGCAATAGCGCCAGCGCCAGATCAGCCTGTAAACTCCGTTCGTGAAATTCGTCGAGGATCACCAGCCCGACGCCTGTCAGTTCAGGATCGCGTTGGATCATCCGCGTCAGGACGCCCTCAGTTACCACTTCCAGCCGGGTCTGCGGCCCTACGCAACTTTGTGCGCGCATGCGATAGCCCACGGTTTCACCAGGCTTTTCGTTCAGCAATTCCGCTAATCGTTGCGCCACATTGCGCGCTGCCAGGCGGCGCGGCTCCAGCAAAATAATCCGCCCCGTGATACCGCGATGCTCAAGAAGTCGCAACGGCAGCCAGGTCGATTTCCCTGCACCGGTCGGCGCCGTCAGCAGAACCTGCGGCGAGGCATCAAGGGCGATAAGCAGTTCAGGCACTACGGCAGCAACGGGCAACAACGTCACAAATGGCTCCAGAGGGTTAACATTCTTCGCGCTGCATTGTAGCATCGCGTTAATTCATAACCGAGTATCCATCATGTCTGAGCCAAAAAGGCTGTTCTTTGCGATTGAATTGCCAGCCGGGGTTCGGGAGCAGCTAATCCACTGGCGGGCCGCGCAGTTCCCCCCTGAAGCGGGCCGCCCCGTCGCGGCTGATAATCTGCATCTGACGCTGGCCTTTTTAGGCGACGTCAGCGCTGAGAAGCAACAGGCGCTGTCGCAGCTCGCGGGGCGTATTCGCCAGCCAGGTTTCACGCTCAAATTCGATGATGCCGGGCAATGGCTGCGCTCCAGGGTCGTGTGGCTGGGTATGCGTCAGCCGCCGCGCGGGTTGCTGCAACTGGCGAATATGCTACGGGCGCAGGCAGCGCGTAGCGGGTGCTATCAAAGCCCGCTGCCGTTTCACCCGCATATCACGCTGCTGCGCGATGCCGGTCACGCGGTTCCAATCCCTCCACCGGGCTTTGGCTGGTCATTTCCGGTAACGGAGTTCGCACTTTACTCCTCCTCATTTTCACGAGGACGCACGCGTTATACGCCGCTGCAACGCTGGACGCTGACTGAATAATTAAAGGGACTGCTTATGCAATTTTCTCCACCTTTACAACCTGCAACGCTCATTCAGCGCTATAAGCGCTTTTTAGCGGATGTGATCACACCCGATGGCACAGCGTTAACGCTACACTGCCCAAATACCGGTGCGATGACCGGATGCGCAATGCCAGGTGACACCGTTTGGTATTCGACATCAGAAAATACTAAACGCAAATATCCACATACCTGGGAATTAACGCAAACCCAATCCGGTGAATTTATTTGTGTTAACACGCTGTGGGCCAACAGATTAACGAAAGAGGCGATTCAGCAGGCGTTAATTTCGGAAGTTTCAGGCTACAGTACTTTGAAAAGTGAAGTAAAATACGGCGCCGAAGGGAGCCGCATCGACTTTTTGTTACAGGCAGATTCCCGACCTGACTGCTATATTGAAGTGAAATCAGTCACGTTGGCGGAAAAAGAGCAGGGTTATTTTCCCGATGCCATCACTGAACGAGGTCAGAAGCATCTTCGGGAATTGATGAGCGTAGCGGCTGAAGGCAAGCGGGCAGTGATATTTTTCGCCGTGCTACATTCAGCCATTACACGGTTTTCACCCGCGCGCCATATCGATGCAAAATATGCGCAATTATTAGTTGAAGCACAGCTTAAGGGGGTTGAAATTCTGGTTTATAAAGCGGAACTTTCTGCCCACGGTATGACTCTTAAAGAGCCGTTGCCCATTACCTTGTAATGGTGTAAATATCTGGTCAATTAGTATTCTGGGCGCGTGGGCAAATACGCTTTTCCTCACAGGGTTGTCAAGTGTTACGTTTAGATAATTGCTATCCGGAAAAGCATCTGCTATTTATAGCGACCTGATTTTTCCCCCGAACATGGGGATCGATAGTGCGTGTTAAGGAGAAGCAACATGCAAGAAGGGCAAAACCGTAAAACATCGTCCCTGAGTATTCTCGCCATCGCTGGGGTGGAGCCGTACCAGGAGAAACCGGGCGAAGAGTATATGAACGAAGCCCAGCTGTCGCACTTCAGGCGTATTCTTGAGGCATGGCGCAATCAACTTAGGGATGAAGTCGATCGCACCGTAACTCATATGCAAGACGAAGCGGCTAACTTCCCTGATCCGGTGGACCGCGCCGCACAGGAAGAAGAATTCAGCCTTGAGCTGCGTAACCGTGACCGTGAGCGCAAACTGATCAAAAAGATCGAGAAGACGCTGAAGAAAGTAGAAGACGAAGATTTCGGCTACTGCGAATCATGCGGCGTAGAAATTGGTATTCGCCGTCTGGAAGCGCGTCCGACAGCCGATCTGTGCATCGACTGTAAAACGCTGGCAGAAATCCGCGAAAAACAAATGGCAGGTTAATTCCGGTCATTTTTACCACGTTTACTACAGGCGGGAGCTTCTCCCGCCTTATTATTTGTTAGTCCGCAAAATGAGCGATTCACACTATATAGGCCGCTTCGCCCCTTCCCCTTCTGGCGAACTGCATTTCGGTTCACTAATTGCCGCCCTCGGGAGTTACCTGCAGGCCCGCTCACAGCGCGGAATCTGGCGAGTGCGCATTGAAGATATTGACCCCCCTCGTGAAGTTCCCGGTGCTGCAGATACGATTCTGCGTCAGCTGGAACATTACGGACTGCACTGGGATGGCGATATTTTATGGCAATCCCAACGTCATGATGCCTACCGCGAGGCGCTCGCCTGGTTACATCAACAGGATCTGAGCTATTACTGCACCTGTACGCGGGCACGTATTCAAAGCGTCGGCGGTATTTATGACGGCCACTGCCGTGAGTTACGCCTCGGACCAGAGCAGGCGGCTGTCCGCATAAAGCAACGCCATCCGGTGATGCAGTTTACTGACCAACTGCGCGGTGAGATTCAGGCTGACCCGCAGCTTGCGAGGGAAGATTTTATTATCCACCGACGCGACGGGCTGTTTGCCTATAACCTCGCTGTGGTGGTTGATGACCACTTTCAGGGCGTAACGGAGATTGTACGCGGCGCCGATCTTATCGAACCCACGGTGCGGCAAATCTCTTTGTATCAGCAGTTTGGCTGGCAAGCGCCTGACTATATTCATCTTCCGCTGGCGCTCAACGAACAAGGCGCTAAACTTTCAAAACAAAATCATGCACCTGCGCTGCCGCAAGGCGATCCGCGTCCGGTGATTATTGCCGCGCTGCGCTTTCTCAGCCAGCGTGCCGATATCCCGTGGCAGGATATGCAGGTTGATCAGATCCTGGAGTTTGCCGTTGAGAATTGGCGTCTGACAGCGGTGCCTGAATCGGCGATCTTAAATCCGGCATTCTCAAATGCATCATGCTGAGCTATGATTAGCCGCTATTTTTACACAGCAACACTTGTTCTGATTGAAGTTTGACACTACCGAGGTGCACTATTTTTACCCGAGTCGCTAATTTTTGCCGCAAGGTGCTAAGCCGCGAGGAGCGCGAGGCTGAGCTCGCCGTCGCCCGTCCACATATGACGGTAATTCCGCGTGAGCAGCACTCTATCTCCCGCAAAGATATCAGTGAAAATGCCCTGAAGGTAATGTACAGGCTCAATAAGGCCGGATACGAGGCATGGCTGGTTGGCGGTGGTGTACGCGATCTTTTGCTGGGCAAAAAACCGAAAGATTTTGATGTCACCACTAACGCAACGCCGGATCAGGTGCGCAAACTGTTTCGTAACTGTCGCCTGGTCGGTCGCCGTTTCCGTCTGGCCCATGTCATGTTCGGCCCAGAAATTATCGAAGTGGCAACGTTCCGCGGCCATCATGAAGGCAGCGAATCCGATCGCACAACATCGCAGCGCGGACAAAACGGTATGCTGCTGCGTGACAACATCTTCGGCTCCATCGAAGAAGATGCACAGCGTCGCGATTTCACGATTAACAGCCTGTATTACAGCGTGGCCGATTTCACCGTACGTGATTACGTCGGGGGAATGCAGGATCTCGAAGAGGGCATCATTCGCCTGATCGGTAATCCGGAAACGCGCTATCGCGAAGATCCTGTGCGCATGCTGCGCGCCGTACGCTTTGCCGCCAAGCTCGACATGCGTATCAGCCCGGAAACCGCAGAGCCGATCCCACGTCTGGCTACCTTGCTTAACGATATTCCTCCTGCGCGCCTGTTTGAAGAAGCGCTCAAGCTGTTACAGGCGGGCTATGGGTACGAAACCTATAAAAAACTGCGTGAGTACAGCCTGTTCCAACCGCTGTTCCCAACCATTACGCGCTACTTCACCGAAGACGGTGACAGCCCAATGGAACGCATCATTGCCCAGGTACTGAAGAATACCGATAACCGCATTCACAATGATATGCGCGTTAACCCGGCGTTCTTGTTTGCTGCCATGTTCTGGTATCCGTTACTGGAAGCCGCACAGAAAATTGCGCAAGAAAGCGGTCTGGCCTATTACGATGCTTTCGCGCTGGCAATGAACGACGTGCTGGACGAAGCCTGCCGCTCGCTGGCGATCCCGAAACGTCTGACCTCACTGACCCGTGATATCTGGCAGTTGCAGCTACGTATGTCGCGTCGCCAGGGTAAACGCGCCTGGAAGCTGATGGAGCATCCAAAATTCCGCGCAGCTTACGACCTGTTAGCGCTGCGTGCTGAAGTCGAACACAACGCGGAATTGCAGCGACTGGCGAAATGGTGGGGTGAATTCCAGGTTTCTGCGCCGCCAGAACAAAAAGGCATGCTGAACGAGCTGGATGAAGAGCCAGACGCACGTCGTCGCCATCGTCGCCCGCGTAAACGTGCGCCACGCCGTGAAGGCTCCGCATGACCTATCACGTATACCCAACAAATTTCGAGTCGCATCAAGGTGGTGACACAGATGCAGCTTGAAAAACGACGGGTATATATCGCCCTCGGCAGTAATTTAGCCTCCCCTCTGGAGCAGGTTAATGCTGCCGTGAAAGCGATCGGTGAAATCCCTGACAGCCGAATCGTGGCTGTCTCCTCATTTTACCGTACGCCACCATTAGGCCCACAGGATCAACCCGATTACCTGAACGCCGCCGTCGCACTGGAAACCACCCTCGCGCCGGAAGAATTACTCAATCACACCCAACGCATTGAGTTACAGCAGGGGCGGGTGCGCAAAGCCGAACGCTGGGGACCACGAACGCTGGACCTCGACATTATGCTGTTTGGCGATGAAGTGATTAACACCGAACGTCTGACCGTACCGCACTACGACATGAAAAACCGTGGTTTTATGCTGTGGCCGCTCGCTGAAATCGCGCCGGATCTTATCTTTCCAGACGATAAACAACCACTTGCGTTTTTCATCCAGCAAACCACTCCTCGTCCGGCGCAATGGTAACCGCGTTATATAATAAAATTAATTATGAAAAGCCTCACTCAAATTAATTAAACTACATTTTCCTTTCAGCAAATCTAATTAACACATACTACTCAGACATCATCCATGCAAAACAATTATTATTAAAGACCAGTAGTTGTTTGTTCCTTGCGCTTTATCACACAAACCTATATCCCATAAAAATATATTTCAAAAAACAAAGAAAGCCCTCCTACAATAATTTTAAAATAAAATGATTTTATAAAACCCATAGACCCAAGTTATTTTACAAAACATTACTAACCGCTAGAATATGCCCCTGCTATTTAATATAGCAAAGTAGTAATTATCTAATATTTCAAATCCTGTAAGGATACAGTAATGAAAAAAGCAATTTTGGCAGCAGCTATGGTTATGGCAATGGGCTCAACTTCGGCAATGGCAGCGGATGCAGAAGGTGGCCAGCTTAATTTTCACGGTTTAGTCAGTGCTACAACCTGTACTAAAGTCGTTTCCACCAGCCGTGGTGATGAATCCACTGATGGCAACATCTATCTGGAAACCGCAACCCCGGCGGATATCACCACTGAAGTCGCTGATGCTACTTACGGCGCAAAAGCAGAACCTTTCACCATCATTCTGAACTGTAAAGATGCATCCGGAGTCACTGGCGGCACCACCGTTGCAAAACTGTCAATGGTCTCTTCTTTTGGTAATACCAAAGGCACGCTGGATAACGACACCAACCTGACTGCCGCCGGTATGGCTGCTGCGAAAAACGTAAACATCGCGATTCACGATGCAGACACCAAAACGCTGATGAAAGTTGACGGTGCAGACGTTCACGAAGCCACCTTCGATGCCAGCCAAGTCGCTACCTATAACTTTGTAGCTTCTTACGTTAAAGCAAACGGCACTGATGACGTAACCCCAGGTCACGTTACCACTAACGCAATGTATACCTTTACTTATCAGTAAGCATTAACGCTTTACTGATGAAATAAGTATACAAAAAAGCGCGTTAATAGCATTAACCGGAATTATTACACCGTTTGTCATTAACACAGCTTGTAATAACGAGGTGAGAATTACGATTACTATCGCACCTCGTTTCTTAAATTAAGAACACCAAATCATCCACTGGCAAGGAATGCTCATGTTGAATTTTAAGAAAACGCTTACCACATTGGTACTAGCAGGAAGCTTATTGAGTAATACCAGTCATGCCGATATTATCATTTCCGGCACGCGTATCATTTATGATGAAAATAAAAAAGATGTCAGTATCCGCCTGGAAAATAAAGGTACCCGACCGCTGCTGGTGCAAAACTGGATTGATCTCGGGAATGATAATGCCGATCCAGGCAGTATTAAGGCCCCATTCGTCTCCACTCCTCCCGTTTCACGTATAGAACCAAAGCACGGTCAATCCGTGAAAGTAATGTTTACCCAAACCACAGCATTGCCAAAAGACCGTGAAAGCGTGTTCTGGTTTAACGTGCTGGAAGTACCGCCAAAAGCAGACGCCAACAAAGAAGAAAACAAAAGTTTGCTGCAGTTAGCTTTCCGCACTCGTATCAAACTGTTTTACCGCCCTGCCGGTTTACAGGGTTCGCCTGCAGAAGCCACCAAACAGTTGAAGTGGCAGATGGGGAATGAACAAGGCCATACGACGCTAAAGGTTAATAACCCAACACCTTACTACGTTTCATTTAATGATGCTGTCGTTACGGTTGGCGGGAAGCGCTATACCGTTGATGCCACCATGGTTGCGCCTTTGAGCAATGCCTCTTTTAACGTCAAAGGTCTACAAAATACCGTATCAGGCAAACTGGACTACCACGCCATTAACGATTATGGCGGCATGATCGAAGGCTCTGTTTCACTGTAATCGATTAATCAAAACGCAGGATGCAAAAGACGGTGCAAAACTTTCCTTATACCGAATCGATGCCGAAAAAAACGCTACTGGCGATGTGCTGTGCACTGCTTTACAGCCAGCCCGGTTTTGCCGCAGAAAACGTCGAGTACGACAGCTCATTTTTAATGGGAAGTAGCGCGGCTAGTATCGATATCAGTAAATATTCCGACGGCAACCCTACGCCAGCGGGAACCTACACTGTGAAAGTTTTCGTCAACGAGAAATCAGTAGCAAGCCTGACCCTTCCCTTTGTTGATGTTGGTAAAAATAGCGCGCAAGCCTGCCTGACGTCGAAGAATCTGGCACAGCTGCACATTAAGCAGCCTGAGATCGGCAACGAACACGCTATTCTGAAAAAAGGTGATGAAGATGGGGATGACTGCTTAAACCTACCTGCACTTATCGAGCAGTCAAACGTAAGCTTTGATATGGGTGAGCAGCGCCTGGATATCTCCGTTCCTCAGGCGTGGCTCATTAAAGGTTATTCTGGCTATGTCGAGCCCTCCTTGTGGGAAAGCGGCATCCCGGCTGCCCTGTTTTCCTATACCCTTAACGGCTACCACAGCACCAACCACGATACTGACAGCGATAGCTTGTATGCTGCATTTAATACGGGCATCAATCTCGGTGCATGGCGTCTTCGTGCCAGTGGTAACTACAACTGGGCGAAGGACGGCGGCAGCAATTTCGAATACCAGAACCGTTATCTGCAGCGCGACCTCCCGGCACTACGCTCACAGCTGATTGTCGGCGAAGCCTATACCACTGGCGAAACCTTTGACTCGGTGAACATCCGCGGGGCACGTCTGTATAGCGACACGCGTATGCTGCCTTCACAGTTGGCTAACTATGCGCCTATTATCCGCGGCGTCGCCAACACTAACGCCAAAGTGACCGTGACTCAGGGCAGTTATAAGATTTATGAAGCGACCGTTCCGCCGGGACCTTTCGAGATCAACGATATCAGCCCTTCCGGCTACGGTAGCGACCTGATCGTCACCATCGAAGAAGCTGATGGCAGTAAACGTACTTTCTCCCAGCCGTTTTCTTCGGTCATGCAGATGCAGCGCCCGGGCGTCGGACGCTGGGACGTGAGCGTCGGGGAAGTCAATAACGACGAACTTCATGACAAACCAAACCTGGCGCAGGGCTCATACTACTACGGTCTGAACAACTTTCTGACGGCCTACACCGGTATTCAGGCAACGGACAACGACTATTTCGCTGGACTCCTCGGTCTGGGTCTGAATACACCCTTTGGCGCACTGGCGGTTGACGTTACCCATTCACGCGCAGATATCCCTGACGACAATACCTATCAAGGCCAAAGCTATCGCTTGACCTGGAACAAACTGATTGAGGCGACCGATACGTCGTTCAACGTCGCGGCCTATCGCTACTCGACGCGAGACTACCTGGGCCTGAATGACGCGCTAGAGCTAATCGACGATGCCAAATTCAAAGGTACTGACGCAGAACGCAATACCATGAATAACTTCTCGCGTATGAAGAATCAGGTCACCGTCAGCATGAACCAACCTTTGCAGTCCGCTGAGGTTGATTACGGTTCATTTTATCTGTCAGCCACCTGGACCGACTACTGGGCAAGCAACGAAAGCCGCAGCGATTACAGCCTGGGTTATGGCAAAGGATTTTCCTGGGGCAGCATGAGTATCAACCTGCAGCGCACCTGGGATGAAGAAGGCGAAAAGGATGATTCGCTTTATATCAACTTCAATATTCCGCTGGAGAACCTGCTGGGTGGTGAACGTCGCCGCTCAGGGTTCAGCAACTTGAGCACCCAGATGCGTACCGATTTTAACGGTGGGCACCAGATCAGCATGAACAGTAGCGGCAGCAGCGAAGACAATAAGCTGAACTACAGCGTGAATACAGGCTACACCATGCAAAAAGAGGGGAAAAACATCTCCGATATTGGTGGATATACCAGCTATCAGTCCCCATGGGGAGATCTTTCAGCATCCGCCTCGGCGAATAACGACAGTAATCGTCAGTATTCGCTCTCCACTGACGGCGGTTTTGTGTTGCACAGCGGTGGTTTAACGTTTACCAACGACAACTTTGGCAACAGCGATGCCATTGTGCTGGTGAAAGCGCCTGGCGCTAAAGGCGCTCGGATTAACGGTGGAAGCAGCACAATTGATCGCTGGGGTTATGGCGCAACGAACTCACTGACGGCCTACCGGGAAAACCAGGTCAATCTCGACATCGATACGATGGATAACGACGTCGAGCTGAAGAGCACCAGCACCACACTGGTACCACGCGATGGTGCGGTCGTTTTCGCCAGTTTCGAAACCGATGAAGGACGTTCAGCCATTCTCAACATGACGCGCAGCGATCACCAGACGATCCCATTCGGCGCCGAAGTTTATGAGAACAATGTACAGATCGGCAATATGGGCCAGGGCGGCCAGGCTTTTGTCCGCGGTATTAGCGATAACGGCGAACTTACGGTGCGCTGGTTTGAAAATAACCAACCCGCAACCTGTACGGCAACCTTCCTGTTGCCAGCAACGCAACAAACGGTCGGCACCAGCCAGACCCTACTGTTAGACAACATTACGTGTCGTGTCATTAACCACAATACAAATGGAATCCCCAATGAAAAGGAATAAGCGCTTTTTAGCTGCCTCCGTACTTGCGATGATATTTCCGCTAGCCAGTCACGCAGAATCTATCAACGTCGACTTTACTGCTACGGTAATAGCATCAACCTGTAACATTAAATTAACAGCACTCAATGGTTCGAGTGTTACAGACAATGGTGGGGATAAATACACTTTAACAATCCCTAATGTCGGCCTGGATAAAATTGAAAATGCAACGACTGCTGCGCAAGCCGATTTTAAATTAGTCGCGACGGAATGCAGTGCTGGCCTTAATAGTATTGTGACCAAAATAACGGGGACGACTATTTCCGGTAAGTTAATTAAAAACACGCTCACCGATACGACCGCTGCAGAAAATCTTGGCATGGGATTTAAACTTGTTAATACAGAGGATTCAGAGTTTATTACTCCAGATGGTTCAAGTAGTGTGACATGGGACGCCAATAATATTGCAAATGGCTTAGACATGACCGTTGCATTACGTGAAATCACGCAAGGACAAGGGACTCCTGGTGACTTTGAATCCTCAGCAACTTTTAGCTTTACCTATAATTAACAAGGACGAATAGCATGAGCCTAAAACTAACTAACACACTCTTGTTTAGCACACTATTAACAATAGGTACAGTGCATGCTGCTGAAACCAGCAGCCTTGAGCTAAAAGTAAAAACGACCGTCACATTGGGAACATGTTCTGCTCAGGTTATGGATGGTGATATTGCTACCAACACCATCGCTCTGGGAGATGTAACTTCATCGCAAGTTATAGCAAAAACATATACCAAACCGTTTAAAATTCGATTCAGTAATTGTGCTGGTTTGCCAGAGAGTAAAGCAACTATCAAATTTGACCGCAAGTCTGGAACCTCCTGCGCAGGTAGTAACGGGCCAGGGTTTCGAAATATTGGAGGAACATCATCCAGTATAGGACTTGAGCTATGGACAACAGAACAACCATCTGGTGCAGATAGCGTGCAATTGCTTTGTAACACACCCAACGCACAGGTAGTTGATGTATCTACAGCGAAAGGAAATACGAACTTCGACTATAAACTAAGCGCTCGATTGTTTGATGTTAGTGGTTCGGGTAAAATAGGTGCTGGTACATTCACATCGCCAACGACTTTGACAATTACATACCAATAATAGTTGATATAAATAGAACAACTATTTACTAAAAAATATATTGGGGTAAATATGTCATTGCATAGAAATTTCTATTTATCTTTATACTTAGGGCTGACAGCAGCCCTTTTTTCGCTATCCTGTCACCCCAGTATAGAGTTAGATCTTACAGCTAACATTATTAACAATACGTGTAATATTGAGGTTAGTGACGGCGGTACTGTTACTTTTCGTACAGTAGGGCTCGGTTATTTTGTACCTGGCATAACCTCTGAATCTGATTACGAAGGTGGTGAAATATTTTCCATCAAACTGTTGAGCTGTCCTGTCAGTGATAACGAAATAACCAAGGTGACGTTTGAGTTCACGCCGCAAAGCGGGCAGTTTGCCATCGGCAATCAACAGGTGTTTGCCAACGAGCTCACCAAGAGCGCAGGTGGGGCAGAAAACGTCGGCGTAGTGATATTTACCACGGACGTCCCGCGTAAGAATGTGTTGAATACTGATGGTACATCGCGAGCAACCTTTAGTGCAACGTCCTACAGCGATACCAGCTGGACCTTTTATTCCAGAATGCAAAAAATCCTTGATAGCGGCACGGTGACGCCAGGTCAATTAAGTAGCCATGTACTTGTCAATGTCACCTACCAATAAAATTCGGAACGACCATTAATAGGGAAATTAGCCATGAAGAAAAACATAGTCCTTTTAATATCATCTCTATTTTTATGGTTAGGAGCCAGCAACGCTTATGCCTGGTCTGTCTATATTGGGCAAGCGACCTCGTATCAAGGAGGTGCAGAATATGCAGATGTACAAGACTACTCAGTTCCATTCTCATGGAACCTGCTCCCTTCAGTTGCCGCCCATACAGAATCAGGATTACGCGAACTTGCTGTTTCTAATGCGACAGAATTTGATCCCAAGCATGGACTTAATTGTAACTATAACCACGATGTTCATAGTGTAAATCTTTATCATGGTTTTCAGAGTGCGGGTATTAAAAATAATAGCGGCAATCCATTATGGAAAACAAATACTACGGGTTTGTATCTTGGTATGGAAATTACCAAAATTAACTTTGGCACCGCCTATTATCCAGGGAGTTCATTTTGGGTTGACTGGAACGGCGGTGGTACGGATTATAAGTCCTTTGATCTGAATTTCATTAGTACCTCTTATGCAGATTTCTCCACTTTCTGTGATTCAATCGCATGGAAGAAAGGTTATTTTGAAATGGGGGGAATTGTTCCGTGGATTAAATTCCATCTTTATGCTGATGATACATTTAAGCCAACCACATCAGCAGTTAACGTTACCTTTCCAACAAGTACCGGATACAACTTCCGATTTAAGCTTTCAGACACCAGTATCGGTGGTGGCAACCACTACCTTGATTACGTCATCAGTCCAGGTTCAATAACGATTCACTACCCAACATGTACCGCCACTGCCGTTACAGGTGAAGGTGTTTCAGGATCTACCGTGCCTTTTGGCAGTCGCAACGCAGAAGAACTGAAAGGCGACGGTGTGACAAAAGACTTTTCAATAAAATTAAGTAACTGTACCTACATTAAGAATGTCGAAGTGAAGTTAGGATCAACAATAACAGGCAGCAGTGACAACGCATTATTGGGTAATACTTTAACATCTGGTGCCGCCAGCGGTATTGGCGTGACGGTTGCCGGCGAGAAGAATCCAGCAAGCATCAGCGACTGGATGACGATCATGCCAAACAACTCCAGCTCCGTTTATAAGTTTACGAATATGGAAGACTATACCTATAGCAATATCGGTAACCCCGATCAGATTCTGAATTTCAGAGCAACGCTGAAACAAGACGGTAGCAACACCATCAAACCCGGCGAGTTCAAAGCGACAGGCAGCTTCACTATCGACTACCCCTAAGCGCGTTAATCCGGCGGCTCTCGCTGCCGGGAATACACACAAAGGGCTAACGCTTTTCTGCTTCATTCCCCTACAATGCGGCCATTATATTCATCAATATTATGGCCGGAGAGGTTATGAGCAAACCCACCACTATCGCTGTGTTGCAGAAATGCAAACAAGAGAAAAAGCGCTTCGCGACTATCACCGCCTATGACTACAGCTTCGCTAAGCTGTTTGCCGATGAAGGCATCAACGTGATGCTGGTCGGTGATTCACTGGGCATGACGGTACAGGGGCACGACTCCACCCTGCCCGTCACCGTTGAAGACATTGCTTACCACACCCGAGCCGTGCGTCGCGGCGCACCGAATTGTCTGCTGCTCTCCGACCTACCGTTTATGGCTTATGCCACTCCGAAGCAGGCGTTTGAAAACGCTGCGGTGGTCATGCGCGCGGGCGCTAATATGGTCAAAATCGAAGGCGGCGCCTGGCTGGTAGATACGGTGAAAATGCTCACCGAACGCGCGGTGCCGGTTTGCGGCCATCTGGGATTAACGCCCCAGTCGGTGAATATCTTCGGCGGCTATAAAATTCAGGGCCGCGGCGACGCCGGGCAGGTACTGCTGGATGATGCGCTGGCCTTAGAAGCCGCTGGCGCTCAGTTGCTGGTGCTGGAGTGCGTGCCGGTTGAGCTGGCGAAGCGCGTCACTGAAGCGCTGTCGATCCCGGTGATTGGTATCGGTGCCGGCAACGTCACCGACGGACAAATCCTCGTCATGCATGATGCCTTTGGCATTACTGGTGGCCATATCCCGAAATTTGCGAAGAATTTCCTCAATGAAGCAGGCGACATGCGCGCCGCAGTGCGGCAGTATATGGCTGAAGTGGAGTCCGGCGTTTATCCGGGTGAAGAGCACAGCTTCCACTAATTTTCTGACCGTGCCGGATGACGACGCTACGCGTCTTATCCGGCCTACGGTACCTCAGGCAACTCAAGGAGTCTTGTCGTGTTAATCATTGAAACCTTGCCGCTGCTACGCCAGCATATTCGTCGTCTGCGTCAGGAAGGCAAACGCGTCGCACTGGTTCCCACCATGGGCAACCTGCACGACGGCCATATGAAACTGGTCGATGAAGCAAAAGCGCGGGCTGATGTGGTGTTCGTCAGCATTTTCGTTAACCCGATGCAGTTTGACCGACCGGATGATCTGGTGCGCTATCCGCGCACCCTGCAGGAAGATTGCGAAAAGCTGAACAAGCGTAAAGTCGATTATGTCTTTGCTCCGGCCGTTGAAGAGATCTACCCGCAGGGTCTGGAAGGCCAGACTTTCGTTGATGTTCCCGGCCTCTCTACCATGCTGGAAGGCGCCAGCCGCCCAGGCCACTTCCGTGGTGTTTCCACTATCGTCAGCAAGTTGTTTAACCTGATCCAACCCGATATCGCCTGCTTTGGTGAAAAAGATTTCCAACAGCTGGCGCTGATCCGCAAAATGGTAGCGGACATGGGTTATGACATTGAGATCGTTGGCGTACCGATTATTCGCGCCAAAGACGGTCTGGCCCTCAGCTCACGTAACGGTTATCTAACGGCAGAACAGCGTAAAATTGCGCCAGGCCTGCACAACGTGATGAACGGTATCGCTGAAAAGCTGATTGCGGGTAATCGTGAGCTGCAAGAAATTATTACCATTGCCGAACAAGAACTGAATGAAAAAGGCTTCCGCGCCGACGATATTCAGATTCGTGATGCCGACACGCTGCTGGAGTTGACTGAAACCAGTAAACGCGCGGTGATTCTGGCCGCAGCATGGCTGGGTCAGGCTCGTCTGATCGATAATCAAAGCGTTACATTAGCCCAGTAGACAGGGGTTAAAAATCGGGCAATACTGCCTGAAGATTTCTCAAAGCAGGCCAGTCGCGCCTGCTTAGCCAAGGTAAACGACAGGGTATAGAAGTTATGATTCGCACCATGCTGCAAGGCAAGCTCCACCGCGTAAAAGTCACGCAGGCGGACCTGCACTACGAAGGCTCCTGCGCCATCGACCAGGATTTCCTCGATGCCTCAGGTATTCTGGAAAACGAAGCTATTGATATCTGGAACGTAACCAATGGTAAACGTTTCTCAACCTATGCCATTGCGGCTGAACGCGGCTCCAGAATCATCTCGGTGAACGGTGCAGCGGCGCACTGTGCTGAAGTTGGCGACATTGTGATTATCGCCAGCTTCGTCACTATGTCTGACGAAGAAGCCCGTACATGGCGTCCGAAAGTGGCCTATTTTGAAGGCGACAACGAAATGAAACGCACTGCAAAAGCCATTCCGGTACAGGTCGCCTGACAGCCCTTACCCCTGCGGCTGATTGACTATCAGCCGCGACATTGTTTCCAGCGAATCCGTCCGCAGGATATACAGCCGCTTTAGCAACATCGGGTTATCGCCAGGCTTCACCTTCCCTTTCACCGTCGTCACCGCCAAATGAAAACCGGCATCATGCGCCGCTTTCACCGCCGTCGCGTTATAGCCGCCAAACGGATAGGAAAGATAGAGCACATGCGGATTAAACTGCCCGAGCGCCCGACGGGAGTGTTCAAAATCAAACAGAATATTGTGATAATTACGGCTGAGTAAAATTGGTCGTCGCTGGCCATCCACCCGATGCAAGAAATGGGTGTGCGACTGGAAGTCGAAAACATCTTTAATCCCTTCCAGCTCGGAAATACTCATAAACTGCAGCGACTTCGGATCCCACTTTTGCGGGTGACGTTTGATACGTGAGCTAATGATAAACGCCGTCGCCTTAAAGCCATACTGCTTGAGGACGGGATGCGCATAGCGGCTAACGGACTTCAGGCCATCATCGAACGTAATAACGACCGAACGCGCCGGAAGGTTTGCGCGATTATTGAGGTAGTCTTCTAACTGATACATCGTCAGCGTGGTATAGCCCATATCTCGCAGCCAGGTCATCTGGTTACTGAACGCGCGCACTGATGTGGTGGTGGAGGTATGACGAAAACGCGTGTTCTCTTCATCGCGCAGAATATGATGGTAAGTCAGAATCGGGATACCGTTATCCTGCTGAGCATCCAGCGCGCTAATGTAGGCCAGTCTGCCGCCAATGCGGATCTGGTACCAGGTCTGGTTGAGACGGTCTTTAAGCTTGCTGATAACCGGATATCGCAGATTATCCGCCAGCACGCCAAACGGAGCGCTACCGACATCCGGAGCGTTATACACCGGCGTATCTTTCCAGGTAATCAGGTTCTGGTTACTCAACGGTTTATTTAAGTCACCCAGGCCGTCTTCCACACGCTGACGCCCCTGCACAGGTTCCAGGTGCCCTTTGTCGATGTAGCCTTTGCCAAAACCGAAGTTGAAGGTGTAGTAATCCTTTGCATCCGGTTCAACGGCAATAATCTGTCCCGCGCGTAAATTACCGACAGTCTCAGTCTTATTGCCAACATGTGCCCAAATCACCGCATCTTCCGTGGTTTGCATATAGCGAGCGGGCAAGGCCGCACCTACGCCACCAGAAAACAGGAGCAACAGAACAAACAGAACGCGCATAACCATATGATTTAACCGAGGCGAGAAACCTCGGTTATTGTAGCAAAAGCATCATCAATACCAATGATTAATACTCATACAAATCATGCTTCAACACGAAGGGGGGATTTTTTTGTTGTTGATGCCAGAGGCTGGAGACTTCGGGGCCGCCAAGCGCGACGATGCAATCGCGAAACGCAGAACTGCTCAGCGATTCCCGTGACGAAATCATTCGCTCAAGCAATGGATAGCTGATACCTGAAATCACTTCGCATTGGGGATGTTTATGACTCATTAACGAAGCCACACGGTAAGGTGCAGCCCCGGCCATATCCGTCAGGAATACTACCCCTTCACCAGAGTCTGTGGCATGCAGGGCATGGCACATCATGCGGCTTAACATATTCGAGCTGAGCCCACGCCAGAAACTTACCGCCTGACATTGCTCCAACGGACCGTACTTTTTCTCCAGACGATGCAGCATATCCTGTGCCTTATCGTCATGACAGGTAATTACCCAACCTAACATTGCCTACCTCCTTAGCAGGCAAGTAGTTTATCAGGGTGATAAATCGGTAATGGTGATAAGCATCAAAAGTCTTCCTCTCCCGAGTCAGGAGAGGAAGAAAGAATTAGCTACGTAGGCCGCGTCCGCGCTGAATCAGGTACCAGCACAGCAAGTAAAACGCCGCAATGAACACCACCAGCACGCCAAACGTGGTGACCAGCGGAACATCGTGAATACCCAGGAAGCCGTAGCGGAAGCCGCTAATCATGTAGACAATTGGGTTCAGATGCGACAGTCCTTGCCAGAACGGCGGCAGCAGCGTTAACGAATAGAACACGCCACCCAGATAGGTCAGCGGTGTCAGCACGAAGGTGGGGATCAGGCTGATATCGTCAAAGGTTTTTGCAAAGACTGCGTTCAGCAAACCGGCCAGCGAGAACAGTACCGCCGTTAACACCAGCGTGAGCGCCACAAAGACCCAGGAATGCACCTGGAACGGCACGAAGAACAGTGAAATAGCCGTCACCAGAATGCCTACGCACAGGCCACGCGCCACGCCGCCGCCGACAAAACCGGCGATAATCACGTGCGTCGGCACCGGGGCGACCAGCAGCTCTTCGATATTGCGCTGAAACTTGGCGCTAAAAAACGACGAGGCCACGTTGGCATACGAGTTGGTGATCACTGCCATCATAATCAGCCCCGGTACAATAAACTGCATGTAGCTAAAGCCATGCATTTCGCCGATACGCGAGCCGATCAGGTTACCAAAGATAATAAAATAGAGCGTCATGGTGATGACGGGAGGCACCAAAGTCTGGACCCAGATACGCATAAAGCGGTGGATCTCTTTCGCCCAGATGCTTTTCAGCGCAACCCAGTAAAGCTGCATCATGCGCGATCTCCTTGTTTTTCATGCACCAGAGAAACAAACAGTTCTTCCAGTCGGTTCGCTTTGTTACGCATACTCAATACCTGAATGCCCTGTGCGCTCAGCTGAGAGAAGACGCTGTTGACCCCTTGTTCACGCAGAACCTCCACTTCCAGCGTGGAAGTGTCGACCAGTCGGTACTGATAACCTTCCAGTTTCGGCAGCGGACTTTTTGGTGCCAGATCGAGGATAAAGGTCTCGGATTTCAGCTTGGAGAGCAGACTCTTCATCGAGGTGTTTTCCACCAGCTCGCCGTGCTGAATAATGCCGATATTACGACACAGCATTTCCGCTTCTTCGAGATAGTGAGTGGTCAGAATAATGGTGGTGCCTTTGTCGTTTAAATCCTTTAAAAAGCCCCACATTGAACGACGCAGCTCAATGTCGACGCCCGCCGTTGGTTCATCCAGAATGAGTAATTTCGGCTCGTGCATCAGCGCACGGGCAATCATCAGACGACGTTTCATCCCACCAGACAGCATGCGCGCGCGCTCGTTACGTTTTTCCCATAAATCGAGCTGCTTTAAATATAGTTCGCTACGCTTAACGGCTTCTTTATGCTCAACGCCGTAGTAACCTGCCTGGTTGACCACGATCTGCTGCACGGTTTCAAACGGGTTAAAGTTAAACTCCTGCGGCACCAGACCAAGCTGGCGTTTAGCGTTAACCGTATCTTTTTCAAGATCGTATCCGAAGACACTCACCCGCCCGGAGGTTTTATTCACCAGCGAGCTGATTATTCCAATGGTGGTGGATTTTCCTGCGCCATTCGGTCCCAAAAGCGCATAAAAATCACCCGCTTCGACTTGCAAATCTATCCCGCGTAACGCCTGAACGCCACCGGGGTAAGTTTTTTTAAGTTGTTGAAGTTCCAGAGCAATGGTCATGGTTTTTTACTTACCTTACGTTCTGACATTTTATATATAGTTTAATTAATGCTGGAGTTACCCTATATTAGCCCATCGAATTTATCTGGCTTCGGGTCGTACAACTCCATGAAAGACATAGATACACTCATCAGCAACAATGCACTATGGTCAAAGATGCTGGTAGAAGAAGATCCCGGATTTTTTGAAACGCTGACACATGCCCAGAATCCGCGTTTTCTGTGGATTGGATGTTCCGATAGCCGCGTTCCCGCTGAACGATTAACCGGTCTTGAACCGGGTGAATTATTTGTTCACCGCAATGTTGCCAATCTGGTTATTCACACCGACCTGAACTGTCTCTCAGTGGTTCAGTATGCGGTGGATGTACTGGAAGTGGAACATATTATTATATGCGGCCACTATGGATGCGGCGGCGTCCAGGCGGCGATTGAAAATAAAGAACAGGGGCTGATTGATAACTGGTTACTGCACATCCGCGATATCTGGTTCAAACACAGCTCACTGCTGGGCGAAATGCCGCAGGAACGTCGTATGGACACCCTGTGCGAACTGAATGTCATGGAACAGGTCTATAACCTGGGCCACTCAACCATTATGCGTTCAGCCTGGAAGCGCGGTCAGAAAGTGACCATTCACGGCTGGGCTTACGGTATTCATGATGGCCTGCTGCGCGATCTCGACGTCACCGCCACCAGCCGCGAAACGCTGGAACAGCGCTATCGCCAGGGGTTGTCTAACCTGAGTCAGAAACACAGTAACCATAAATAATGTGACATTGCCGGGAGGCGGCGACGCCTTACCCGGCCTACAAACCTGCGCCATCAGGCGCTCCAGCCAGTTACTCGTCCAGCAGCACCACTTTGCCAACATACGGCAGATGGCGATAACGCTGGGCATAGTCAATGCCGTAACCGACCACAAACTCATCAGGAATTGAGAAGCCGATAAACTCGACCGGAACATTCACTTCACGACGAGAAGGTTTGTCCAGCAGCGTACAAATAGCCAGGGATTTCGGCTCGCGCAGGCTCAGAATTTCACGCACTTTGGACAGCGTATTGCCGGAGTCGATGATGTCTTCGACAATCAGCACGTCCTTGCCACGAATGTCTTCATCCAGGTCTTTCAGGATTTTAACATCACGCGTGGTAGACATTCCGCTGCCATAGCTGGATGCCGTCATGAAATCGACTTCGTGAGAGACATGCACTTCACGGCACAGATCCGCCATAAACATAAATGAGCCACGTAACAGACCAACCAGCACCATATCGCTGCCGCTGTCCTTGTAACGTTCGTTAATCTGACGCCCCAGTTCAGCAATACGCGCTTTGATCTCCGCTTCCGGGATCATGACTTCAACAATATGTTTCATAATCTATATATCTCACTGATTTTAACCAGTTAAAACCCAGCTCAGACTACGCAAATCAGTGAGAGTTGATACACCGATTGATATACGGATTATCGCACAAATCCGAAATGATGCGATAGCATGAGCACAGTGGAAAGGCGGCGAGTATACAGCATCGTGAGAGAGAATAAAAAAAGCACCGACCGAGATCGATGCTTTGCTTAGCTAAAAATGCTCTACCTGCGCGGCTTATCTGGCCTTCGCCACTCATAAGGCTGGGCGTTCATTCTTTGCCTGTACCTCGCTTTAGCAGCCTGCACTGAAGCTACTTTTGTACGTACTATTAATCGTTCCTGTGCGTTCAACACATGTCCAGATAAGCGGGCCATTTCAGTTAGCACATTCTCGATCTCTTCGTTATTCATAACGATTACCCACGAGGACGGCCAATGGAAGTGTACCCCACATCGTAGCTTAACCACGGAGTTGCCGTCGCGGCAGGCGTGACCTTCATTCCTTGGGGCGCACCTTCAAAGCTCACCTTCAGCTCTGCCGGTTGTCCTCGATTTAAAGATACAGACGGGGAGTATCGCCCCTGAGGGATGGAATCGCCGATCCCCAACAATTCACGCAGCCGAGGAATAAACCCCTTATAGCCCCGCTCATGCTCATTAGACTGCATTTTATCTACAAGGAACTGCCCTTTGCTTTTTCCTGCCTGCGTTGATTGCTTTTCCAGGTCTTCCAGCTGCTTGAACATGGATAACGCAATACCGATAGTGACAGTCATTGCACCCAATGAAGAGATACGCCCCAAAATACCTGACAGGGACTGTGCAGTACCCAGCGCAGAACGAAGAGAACCAACGGTCTTGACCATGAACATTCCGGCCATCACCGTTGAAATTGACGTGATTGTCGCCTCCCAGCCGCCCATAGACTGAGCCACTTTATCCAGCTCCCGCCAGACAGACTTCACAACCGGCCCAACTTTGTCCCAGTTACTGATAGCCAATGTGGCGCCCAAGGTGAGAAGAGATACCACTCTTCCGAGGGTTGACATCTTCATCACACCTTCCAGAATTTTAGCCGCTCGTGAAGCTGTGCCGAACGCTGCGCCAACGCTGAGTAGAGCTACGCCAAGCTTAAAGGTGTTTTTCACTACATCAGGGTTATTTTTGACATATTGCCTGAATTGCTCCAGTACCGGCTGCACCTTCTTCGTGAGTTGAGTAATGTAGGGTAAAAACACCGAGCCAATGGTGACGCTCGCTGCATCAAACTGGTTGCGTAGAAGCTGCACGGCGTTCTGGGTGGTTGCCGCCCTGGATGCGTACTCTTTTTGCATTGAACCGGCGTATTGCTGCGCATCACTCACACGCCCAAAATTCGTTCTCAATAAATCAAGGTTTGTCAGCAAAGGAACGATTGCTTCTGCGGATTCAGAACCAAAAAGTTTTAGTGTTGCAGCCTGATGCCTGTCTTTCGATATCTTGCTGATCGAGTCTAATACTTTGACAATGGTGCCCTTGGCATCCTTCTGCATATCCTTGGCAAGTTGGGTATTATTGAAGCCAAGCATTTGAAAACCGGCGATCTGGTCTTTCGTCATCGCCTTACCAGCGGTGAGTGCTTTGGTCAGGTTTTTAATACCAGTAGAGGCAACCTCGGACTGAACGCCAACGCCAGTGATAGTTGCACCTAAAGCGGCGACTTCACCACTGTTTAGGCCTGCGGTTTTACCGATACTGCCAACGCGGGTAACAACGTCAGAGATTTTCTTCGCATTAGCTGGGCCTGTGTTCCCCAGGAAGTTAATCTTATCCGCAAGCGTGACAACCTCACCCTGCGTCATTTTGAAAGCAGTGCGCCAGGTAGCCATCATCTGCCCCGACTCTTCTGCTGTCTGGTCGAATGCAATCCCCATTTTCACTGCATCACTGGCAAATCCAATCAACTCTTTACGGGCAATACCAGCCTGCCCACCAGCTGCGACGATCTGTCCGATGCCTTCAGCAGCCATTGGTAGCTGTGTTGAGAGTTTAAGGACAGCTTCGCCCATTTCAGAAAACTGTTTGGCGTTATCGAAATCCACCACCTTTCGAATATCGGCCATCGTTGACTCAAAGGCCATCGCTTTATTGATCGGGAGAGCAAAGGCCGTCGTCAATGCCGTTCCCATTGCCAGTGCCTTAACGGCTATATCCCCGGTTTGTTCCCTGAACTTTTTGATGTTTTTCTGCATCTTTTTAAGTTCAGGGGTCAACTTATCTACCCCCGAGATAATGGCTTTTAGCTGAAAATTATCTGCCACGATTCATCTCCTCACCGATTCTGACCGCCTCCTGTTCCAGCTCCAGAAACTGGCTGAGGGGCTGATGTTTCAAATCCAGCGGGTTAACCCGCCAGAAATGTGCAACATTGTAGAGTCGCTCTCTTAGTCCTCTTGGTTCCCCGACCCCGTAAAAAAACCAATCACGGCCATACCCACACTAAATACATCCCCCGGAGTCATCTGTTTTGCTGAGGAACGGGGAATACCGGCCAGAACCGGGATATATTTCAGCGCAGATGCCGTGTTTAAATTCATTTCGCCACTGGCGGTGTAACTAAACGGGATGCCCAGAGATTCGATCTCATCGTAAGTAGGCTCACGTAGTTCCAGTACACGAACTTCTTCGCCATGAGCGGTAATCGGTTTGCTGAGAATGATTTCTTTCATTAAATGGTTCCTTATTTTGCTAATTTTGAAGAAGTGATCAGACCCGCGGCGATCCGCGAATCAGGGCAGAGTTGGCGTACATTAACGCCGCCGCACAGCTCACTAATACGGGGCATAACGTTACGCATAGATGCTGGGATGTTGATGCCATTACCGAGCGTGGCCGCGTTGAAATGCGGGGTGGAAATGCGTTTAGATACCATTGAAATTCTCCAACCAGGATTGATGTTCTTCACTTACGGAGTAAGCGAACTCTTCGTTTTCATTGAGACACGTACCGAGTGCCATCAGAAAAGCAACGGCAGGGTCGATCTTGTTTGCTGATTTCTTTTTATTCGGTTTGATGTTGGCTGCAGCATCGGTTTCCATTACGACGTTGCTGATTGCCCAGGCCAATATAGGATCGCCGTTGTGCTGGATAACCTTGCGGTTAACGAATACCTCAGCGGCCTTGGCTACTGGGCTAAATTTCTGGAAGGTCTGTGGGAAAGGTACAACATCAAACCCGGCCCCCATTAACTGAGTGCGTAAATGTGTGGCATTCCATGTATCGAATCCGACCTGCACGACATCGAATTCTTCAGCATCTGCGAGAATGTCATCCCGGATGCGATCGTAATCTATGCAATCACCAGGCGTAGTACGGAGCCAACCAGCCTTTTGCCAGCCTCGGTAAAGTTGACGGTTTTTATTTGCTGGGTTCGCCAGTTGCAATTCAGGAAGATAGTGTCGGGTGACAATTTTAAGCTCCCTGCCCAGTGGGAATATGTAGCTGACGCTGGAAATGTCGCTGGTTGAGGAAAGATCCAGACCTATGTAGCAACGGGCGCCGGTCAGTTCAGCATCCTGATAGTCCACCTGACAGGCATCCCACATCCCGCGACCAAGCCAGGGCGTTGCTCCCTGACACCAGATATTGAAACGCTTGGTAAGCATCTCCACCCACTGGGAGGGTATTCCACGTGCTTTCTGGATGGTGTCACTCAGCGCATCACGGTTTACCGATACATCCAGATTGGGGTTAGCCTTCACCCATAGCTCTGGCTGGTCGATTTCTTTCTCATCATCCAGCTCGTAAATCAGTGCAAACAGCGAGTCATTGACCTCATCACCGTCAAGAATCTGGCAGCAATAATCATAATGCTGCTTACATGCTGACACGATGCTGCTGCCTGCGGTCGTGATGGCAAACAGAAAAGGCTCGGGGCGAGCCCCCATCCCCAGTTCCAGCGCAGAGTAAACACTGTTATCCGGGTGCAGGTGATATTCATCGACAATAGCCAAGCTGGGGTTTGTTCCCTCGATAGTGGCCGCTTTAGCCGCCAGGGGCTTAAGCAGGCTATTTGATTTCGGGTAAACCATTTTATGCTGCTGAATTGCCAGTCTTTTGCGTAATGGTTTCGACAGCAGGCTCATTTGGCGGGCATCATCAAACACGATACGGGCCTGATCGCGACTCACAGCCGCGGTGTAAATATCCTGTTGTCCTTCTTCCATCACCAGGAACCAGTTAGCGAGTATGGCCGCTACCGTTGATTTGGCATTTTTGCGTGGAACCTGGATGTAGGCGCTACGGTATTTCCTCAACCCGTTAGCTCTGACCCGGAATCCCAATAAGCAGGCAAAAGCGAATTGTTGCCATGGCTCAAGCACAATAGGCTGGCCGCGTAGAGGCCCTTTCACATGAGGGCAGACGCGGGAGAACGCAATAAAACGCTCAACAACGGCGTTATCAAACACGTAACGAGGGTCTTCGAGGTCGGAAAAGTACCTGATTACCGCCTGTTTAATGCGCTTACAGGCAGCAATTTCCCCATCTTTTATGGCAACTGCGTACTCATGCCATGCGGTCAATTTCATCATCCTCATCAGTTTCTACCGGGTTACGGCGGCGGCTTACAGGGTCAAAGCCCAGCAGCGAGGACATCTTAATCATGATTTTTTCCGCATCGGCCTTTGCACTCAGAGCGGGATTTCGGCTCTCGCTGCCTTGGCTGTTTGTAATGCTGAAGCCACGGCTGGCCACGTCCTCAACCGCCTTCCGATAAATCGAATAATTGGCGCAGTAAAGTTCAAGATTGATCCAATCTGCCGGGGTCAAATCACCACGTTCTGCCAATTGCTTCGCTTTTGCCTTCCATTGCTGGCTGGCTAGTTCATCCAGGTAAGCTGGCGGTTTCGGAGGTCTTGCCATCGTTCGTCCTTATTTTCAGAAAAAATGCCGTGCGAAAAAATTTGAGGGGGCGCTCGGTCCCGGCTGCTTTGCCGTTTGTTTTGAAAACTCCCCCCACCCCATGCGCTCAGTCACCCTTCACCCCTGTCTTGCCCTGATGGAACTGCCAGTCTCTCGCATATGCAGCTCTGCGTTCTTCGGCCAGGTAGTAGCCAGCCGCTCGATTAGATTTGGTTAACGGATCATCCTGCACGGTCTTACGGTTATGGCAGGCATGACATAGCGGCTGGTGATTCCACTCAGGCCAGAACAGCACATCAGCCTCACCATCAATTGGAATGATGTGATCAACAATGACGGCTGGAGTGAACTGCCCTGATTTCTGGCAGGATTTACATAGAGGGTTAGCTTTCAAATACCGCAGTCGATATCGCTGCCAGCGGTTGGTATAGCCGCGCTCAGTGCGCGTGACACGTCGTGAGTCGTGCTCAGCTCTGGCCTGGCTGCGATGCTCAGCACAGCGTCCTGATTTAACCCGCGCCTTACAGCCAGGAACGGTACAGTAACGAAGAGGGGCAAACGGCATTAATAAACCCCCGGATCACGATAGATACTCCAGAGGGCGCTGGTTGCGAGAGGTACTTCACTCTTCTCTACTTCTGACACCATGTCACGGTTCTCGTACAGAAACGCCATATACATCAGACATCCCACCCTGATTGCTGGCGTGAAATCGAGAGAGTCACCGAACCGCCTGCCGATATGGGTCTGGCAAACCTCCAGTGCTGCAGCAATGAGCCCGGTAAGCAGCTCATCTTCGTAATCAAAATCGTTATCCAGCCTCAGGTGCGCTTTCGCTTCTTCAAGGCTAATCTGAGCTGCTGCCATCATTTCCCCCCTTCACTTCTACCGTTTGTTTCCATGCCTGGCTGTATTCATCGCCGCCTTCACGTGGTGGCATACCTTCACGCTCGCGAGCCTCGTTGGGGCACATAACGCCAGATTTGATGCCTTTCTCATAAGTGCCAAAGCGTTCCGTTGGGTTTGCACGCAGCAGATCAGCAGAGTCAAATTCGACCTGATAGCGAACACCAGGGATTGCCGAAGTGAAAAGGAGTGATGATTTGATTTGCTGTTCAAAGTTCGCCAGCCATGGGCGCATAGTCATAGTGAGGAACGCTCGGCTCGCTTCGCTAAAGTTGCTGTACGAGCTGTTGCTGTAATCCTGCAGGAAGATAGGCGAGACGTTGAACATGCGAGCGATGTCTTCAATGGAGAACCGACGCGATGCCAGCCATTCGGCATCCTGATTACTCATTCCCAGTTGCTTGTAGTCCATTCCACCTTCAAGGATCGGAACCTTCCCGGCATTTCTGGCACCCTGATAACGTTCCAAGACCTTTTTGACCTTTTCACCCTTGGGCCCATCAAGGTACTCACCCGTGGTCAGGACACCGCTAGCCAGCATTCCATCTTTCATGGTGCTGGCGCCATGACGTTGCTGGGCCAGCCCGAGACCCAATGTTTCGCGGCAAAT
Source organism: Citrobacter freundii complex sp. 2024EL-00216 (assembly GCF_043945515.1). NCBI lineage: Bacteria > Pseudomonadati > Pseudomonadota > Gammaproteobacteria > Enterobacterales > Enterobacteriaceae > Citrobacter > Citrobacter freundii complex sp. 2024EL-00216. The sequence continues at coordinate 91,267 of NZ_JBIMRA010000004.1, forward strand.
GGTGACAGGAGAACGCCCCAGGAAGCCGTCGTCAGTTGCATATCGCAGATGAAGAATTTCTTCCTGAAGGTAGGTTTTCACGGCTCCTGAGTATGGTTCGGTAATCGTGTACTTATAGCGCTTGTCGCCAATTCGCTCAGGCACAACAGAGCCTGGGGCGTATGGATGCAACGCTTTCGGCTGGCCGTCTTTACCCCAATCGATCACCGCATAAGCATTCCCATTGAGCAGGCAATGACGCATCATCGTGCGCTTAAACTGATAGGCCGTCTGGTAATCATTGGGGTGTTCATTGAGGAGCAGATCCACAGGGTGGGCGCTCAACCATTCCCGGGCCTCACGCCCTTTGTCATTCCTGACCAGGTAGAGAAAGCACGGCATGGTTGCCACGGCTTCACTGATAACAGCAACGGCATTCATCACCGCCGGCAGGGACTCCGCAGTACCCGTCGAGACATATTCTCCCGAGCCGGTATTTGGAATCCCTGCCATCGCCAAAAACTCATCAATGGTCATGCTTCGTTGTTCAGGCTTGCGGCTAAAAGGCCAAAGATTCCACATATCAAAGCCCCGCCAGCACAGCCCAACGACTGCGATTATCAACGCCGCCGCGCAGCTGAGGATGTTGTGAGAACAGAGAACGATGCGCAATTTCCACACCAGACTCAGGATATGCAGGCATGGAAGTAACTGTTATTTCGCGCAACTCAGCGGCGGTGACGGTACGAATATATGGCTCAGGCGTGATGTCCCATGATTCTTTCAAGGCACGGAACCCAAAACTCATACCAGAAAGATCACCACGTTCCACCAGCGCCAGTACATCATTACCGAGCTGGGTATTCGGTGGGGTTAGCTCAAAGCGCAGACCGATATCATCTTCTGCCAGCACGAGCGTCCCTGATTTTGTGCGCCCCAATAGCTGGGTATAGTTATGTTCATACAGCGCACGCACATCACTACCGGATGCCAGGCTGTCTTTAAACGCCCCTGGAGAGAACTGTTCGCGGAATTCATCCCAGATCACTTCTGACAAGCTATTCCAGCGCACCGCATAGCCCACCAGCTTTCTGTCGCTGGCGCTCAGCTCAGAGGTTCGGATTTCAAAATCAATACTTTTCATTGCCAGACTCCACTGAGGCAAAAGGGGCCGAGGCCCCTAAAGTTCGAATCACGGTGCCGGTTTCATTTCCAGGACTTTGATCGCATTGGAATCAACAACGCCACCACCCAGATATTTATCGGTGTGAACCTTGTAGAACCCTGGTTCCGTAATGTTGTCTGGACGGGTACGAACACCAGTGGTGTGATCGACAATGTAATAACCGCGCTTGAAGTCACCCACTGCCAGCGGTGCTTTACCCACGCCGATATCAGGCATGGTTTCAAGGTACTGAACTGGCTGACCCAGCAGCATGTCAGGAGAACCGGCCACCAGGCGATCACGCCAGATGTAATCGCCATTGCTGTTTTTCAGTTTCTGCAGCGCAGCAGCTGTCTGTGAGTTCATCACCCACACGGCGTTTTTGCGGTACTTCGCTTTCAGCTTGAACAGCAGGTCGATCAGTTCATCGGCTGCAATGGTCGCAGCGGCTGTAACCATCTTTTCCAGTTTGCCGAATGCACGAGTCTTATCAGAGGTGGCTTCGCGGGTGTATGCCAGGAAACCTTTGGATTTTTTGGTACCGTCGCCGTTAACAAAATCATCTTCTTCGGTCTCAGCGAAGGTATCGGTGACTTCAGAAGTCAGCCAGCCGAGGATATCCACTTCAGAGAAGTCGAGAATCTCCTGGGTGGTTTTTGGATAGGCGTAAATCGGGTTGAGGACAATCTCAACTTCATTCAGCGTTGGCGTATCAGTGGTAGTACGATCAGTCCCTTCAGTCCCCCGAGCAATCTTTGCACCACCAGCAGAAACCAACTTCTGGTATTTATTGGTTTTGGTGGTCCTTACTGTGGCAATCGAACGCATGACCGAATCATCTTTAAGCTGGCGCATGATTTCGCGATCCAGCTCAGGGATAACGGTATAGCCGCCGTCGGCGTTCGTAGTCGTGGAAAGTGCACGAGTATCGCCAGTGGTGATGTAGTGGCGCAGCTCGTCGTTGGAGATGGTCGCAACTTCAGGTTTTTTACCCTGCAGACTACGTTCATCGTCGGCTACGGCTTCAAGGCGGGCAATTTCTACATCAAGGCTTTCGGCCTGGGCGCGGAGTTCGTCAAACTGCTTGCCCTCTTCGTCGTTCAGGCTGCGCTTTTCAGTTTCGGCTTTATCCAGAAGCGAACGCATCTGGTTTTTGAAGGTGGTCTTTTGCTGGCGAAGTTCGAGTAATTTCTTCATGCTGGTTTCCATCATTGATTAATAATCGGACGGGAAACCAGATCGTTCGAGAAGGGTGGCAGCTTACCCCCGCGTAATAGAGTAAGCTGCCTGTGACGGCTCCCGCCGGAGTGTCACCCTTCAAGATATACATGAAATAAATCAAGTAAACGCCTGTTTTTATAGCAAAACAGTAGTAAAAACAGGAGAACAGGTAATTTACAAAAGATAAGCTACCGCGACATATTGCTACGCTGGCTATTGAGATAATCAATAAGCTCATCCAGTTGGCTCTGGTTGGCAGCAATACGAATCCCATCACCAAAAACGAGGAACCCTGCCGGGTCGAACCATAATAAATTGTCCCCTTCGAGCAGCTCCCGGTAATGCTCAATATGCATTGTTTCGAGCTGATGCGGGTCTACATCCAGTACTTCGTTTTTTCCAATAGACATAAAAATTAGACTCCTATTTTCAGGGGGGGTGTATACAAAGACAATCCATACCTGACGCGGCTTGCAGCCCCAAAAAGGTTAACTTTTTATACAACCTCACTAATTTATGCACTGGTAGTGTATACACCCCATAGCCAGCAATGGCGCGGCTTTGGGAGTAGCACTGTATAGTGCGTAAGGTGTGAGATCATTTCTGCTGATTTATTCATCAGATGTTAACTAGTGACGGTTCTGCGAACTATTCAACTAATGGTCGAATTTGAAATCTGAACGTGTCTACAAGAAGAGGCGAACACTATGCCGGTGAATGCCACTATCGAGACGCAATAAGCTAATCAGGGCGTTTTGCTGTACCACCTGTACCACTAGCCACAAAAACCAGTTGTGGCGCGGCTTCTGGATGGTATAGCACTGCTGGTATAGCTAAATATGACCTGTACCACCTGTACCATTCATAACGGCATTTGGTATAGGTGGTATAGGTCTGGTATAGGTCTAAAAAAAACCTGTACCACTCTTAAGGCCTTGCTGTATGCGGCTTTTAGGCGGTGTGGTACAGGTGGTACAGGTAAAACCCCGCATGTGTTATGTAAATACTCTTTCGCTCTTTTCCCCAAGGACTGCGGCAAAGTTATTCTTCATCACATCGATATCCGGAACTTCGTAAAACTTTCCCTCTCCGCGCCCAGAGCGACCAGAGACCTCAAACCCAAGATGTGACATTACTTTCCCTAGGGCTGAGCGTGCAGCTGCCGGTTTGTAACTCTCTCCGTTTGACTCACACCAGAGCATGAACTTATCCACCAGCTCACTGGCAAAAATACGTTCCTGCCCATTGAAAGGCTTTCCACTCCACAGTTCGCCATAGAGGTATTGGTAAGCTGGTGGAAGGCTCGATAGCTTCTCTTCTATCAACGCAGCGGTCACCGGAGGTCTGCGCGGATCGAACTGACTGAGGTCGATACTGAGCAGGTACGCCAGTAACTTTGCGGCTCCCCCTTCGTTGACCCAATTATGCAGCTTGTCGAAGTACCCTTTGTCCTGTGCGCGGCTTCCATCAGGCTCCAGCACCAAATAGCGTCTCTCACGCAGCCCTGCCCTGATAACGCGGTCATGGTTACTGGCAAATACAAACCGCGCATAGTTAGGCATAGGCTCTGGATCTTTGCCTTTGCGCTCCAGGTTAATGGTTGGCTCGCTGATAAGCGCCTTCAGGCGATCTGCACACCTGGCATCAGTCAGTTCTGCTTCATCAATAAACACGAATAGCTTGTTGGCTATCGTGCCATTAAATCGACCAGCGATCTGACCGGGGCCGTTAACCTGAATCCCATACATGCCAAGAATCTCCAGCAATGGGCGAACCATTGAGCCTTTACCTGTTCCCTCAATGGACTTCATCACCACCGCTACAGACGGTTTCTCATCGGGTTTTTGCACCATATGGGCCAACCAGCCCACCAGATAACGGAATGATTCATCGTCACTTGCGCAAATAACCAGCCTCAGATGGTCCAAATAAGGATTAACATCACCCTCTTCTGGCAGTACAGCCAGGCCGGTGAACAGGTTATAAACTCCATCAGGGCAACGCTCAGGGTTAGGGTAGAACCCAACACCGTTGAGTTTTTTCGCATGCCCAGGCCATTCAAGCCAGGCACCACCAAGACGGCGGCCAGCAACACGGCCAGCATCCAGAAAGTTGTTCCTGAATGAGTTGAGCGTCTGAAAGGCATGCGTCTCCCCTGTCACTGGGTTGGCCTTCATGCTAACGACATGATGATCACCAAAAGCCAGAACGTGCGTGTAGGTTTCATTCAATCCCACCAGTTGATGGCGATCCTCTTCGTTAATCCGGGTGCCATCCCCCAGTTCGTCGATTGATGCAGTAAGCTTGTCTCCTGATAAGAGGGAACTAATAGCCTTTTTATTTGGTGGGAAGATTTTGTGAATACGCCGGGTATCGCACAACCATGCCCCCACCTCTTCTTCTCCAATCTCATCGATCAGCAGTTTACGGCGCGCCGCAATCATGCGTTTAGAATCGGTATCGAGATATCCAGCATCGCATAACGTTTCATACGGTGTTTCAAACACTTCACGCAGACGGAGAACCAATCGTCCGTAGCGCGTTGAAGGGTCCTTGTGCGCCTGCAGGGCTTTATCCAGATCGCTACGTGCATACTGCTTACCATGCGCCCAGAGGTAAGAGCACGTGAACAGCGCGTCAGATAGGCTCTCAACTGGTACCAGTGCTGGTTTCATCAGTGCACCACCTTGTCTGACACGTCTGTCGCCAGTTCTTCATGTAAGTATTCAAGATGACAGCTTTTAACTATCTCCAACCCCAAATCACTCAGGTCGCCATCGTCAGTAAAGCAGGTCAAAAGAATATTGCGCAGGCGAGTTAAACCCTCTTCACGGCCAAATTCCTCAGCGCAGCCGAAGACCATGAATTTGGCCAGCACGTTATAAGTGGCCACTGGCTCCAGAGTGAAACGATAGCGGGCCATATACTTATCGCTCTCCACCAGCAGTGTTGCCGAACCGGTTTCTGCTATTTGGTGGGCAATACAGGCATCTGTCAGCTTGGTGAACAAAGCCCCCAGCACGTCAAAAATACCGGTCATTGTGGGATACCTCCGCTCATCTGGAACTTGCCTAACAACGGATGAAACCAGTATGCCGATCCGTATTTACGCTTGGCGCTACGCAGAACCAGTCGCGCCGCCTCCCTGAATTTCTCGTCAGGTGCGATGAAACCGCCAGACTTCATCTTGACCAGCATTACGCCGGTGTTCTTCGCCAGTTCCTCTGCCTTTTTCGTCGATATGCCGAATTCTGCTGCTAATGTTGCTACTGGTGTCATACCAGGTGGAATCTCCCCGCCCTGGCTGTCGGTGAGTGCATGAATTTGGGATTCAAGCCTAATGACCTTTTCCACCAGCAGATCCATGCGTTTTTCCAGCTCGTTAAACCTCACATTGCTGATCATGATTAACCTCCGGCTTTGTTACGCTTGGTGCGCACGTAGTCAGCAGCTTCCGCACTCTGGCTAAGTGCCAGAGCCATTCGTGGGAGATGTCGCAATACATGGCTGACTAGGATCAGGTCCCGACGGGCATCGTCATCGGCATAGTCTTCGGCGGCTGTAGCATCCAGAGCAAGATTTCCGATCAAAGTCAGAGCGCTGTTAATAGCAAATGCCCCAGCAGCATAAATATCACTAGACTCGACTAAATCCTCATTTGATAGGTCCTTAAAGTCATGGGAGCTCTTAACAAGGTGATGGTAGAGATCACGCATTTTTGCCCCCTTTAGAGCTCTGCTCCAGCATGTTGGCTGCCAGTTCGTCAGATATTCTTCTTGCCAAGCTGATGAGGTTTTCGCGTTCAACAGGATGGACATCACACTCTTCAACCACCATCAGCAAAGTAGCCAATTCGCAGGCGATAGAGTTCGCTTTCTCATTCGACATTTCACGCATGCAGAACCTCCAGCACCGGGACTCGCGCCGCCAGCGAAAGGATGAAATGAGGTGCCAGAATACGGCGAGCTTCACGTTCGGTAGCGGCCTCAACAGACAGGCGGCATGGTTTGGCTTTTATGTCGTGACGATTCAGGGCCAGAAAACGCCATGTAAATTTGGGGTGAGTTTGGGTATGCTGTTGATCAGCCATAACTGTTACTCCTATTAACGGTTTGGTCAGACGCCTCGGTAGTGTTCCCGCACCCCGGGGCGTTGCTTTTTGCGTGTCATGTATGTAATGTGTCATCACACACAAACACAATACATCGGGTGTAATTGACGTGTCAACACACAAAAATGAAAGACGTGGTAACCCACCATTCCAGTTCAGGCTGGACCCTGAACTACGCGAATTAATGGAGACGGCACAGCAGCAAGATGGTGACGAGTCGTTAGCTGCATGGATCAAACGCATAATCCGCAAGGAACTACAGCAGCGTGGCATAGAGCCAAAAACCTGAATGAAATCAGCTGGCGCAAAATTGTGCCGGGTGAAGCTTTGACCACCTTCAATAAGCCTGGTATTCTGGTTCAGCTTTAGTTTTTGGTCGGAACATGGGCAGCTCTGCAAAGCTGCCTTTGTTTTATTTAGCGCCAGCATTCGACACCTCCGGCAATACACCACCCACGATCAGTTTCTTCGTTAACCACTGCTCACCTTTACCGCTCAGCATCGTCGTGAATGACGCTCGGGTTTCTCCGTGGGCATCGTATGTGCTCTGGCGAACGGCAAAATAGCCACGCTCGATATAACGCTGCATTGGTAAGTTATGTCGCTGACCGCCGCTAATCAGTATTTCCTGCTCACGCATCCACTCGAATAGTTTGATGGGACCAAGCCCCACGGCTTTGGCGTAATTCGGTATGGATATGCCTTTTTTAATATCGGCAACGCGATCAGCAAAATCGATTTTGGGGGCCGCATCGGCGAGCTGGTTCTGTAACCGAAGAGTCGTTTCTGCTAAATCAGCGGCATGCCGAAGTGCCTGAGGATAATCAGCAGGCAAAGCGCACTTACTCTCCAACTCACGAAGACGCTTAATTACGCGAATACGCAGAATGGCGCTGTATCCTGTAATTAGGCACTCAGTGTGTTCTCGGTCGAGTAAATATTCAGTCTGCTGGCGGTTCATGCTATCCCGATAGATACGCTGAAATTTCAGCGCATCTTCCCCCAGCTCATCAAGCATGCGCCGGATATCAACGGTAACGTTTTTATGCTCTTTCCCGGTAAGATCGGCAATTTCTCTGCTTGTCATTTTTAGCGAGGGTGTGCCTTGAGTTAACAGATTCATAGGCACCTCATGCAGATTTGCGATTGTAGGGGTTGTTTACGTTCTCAACTGCTGGCGGGTTACGAACCCACCAAAGAACGTCAGAAAGGAGCCATGCGCAGCTGTTACGCCCAAAATGGCAGCGGGTAGGAAACTTACTCTCATTTTCCATGTTCCAGCGAGTGGAACGGGAAAGGCTGGTGATCTCAAAGCATTCCGCTTCGCGGATACGACGATCATATTTAAAACCATAATCCTCAAGGATTTGGCGACGCTGTTCAGCGGTTGGTGGGTTGAAAATAGTAGTTAACATGCTTCCTCCAATTAACGCATTCAGAAGGATGCTTTCCTGTCTGTTCTGGCGTTATTTGGATTTTGCGTTAATTATCTAAAACATATAATTGTCGTAAAAAACGATAAAAAACACATTTGTACCCCATTGATGGAAAAGAATGAAAATGGTGGGTAAAAACACCATTGGGGTAAAACATTGTACTCACTTTGATTTTACCCCAATGCAAACTTCATCTATTATCAATCGGTGATTGTTGAATGCGCGAACGAACTTCCTCTAATGTAATTTCTTCATTCAGCATGACACTACTTATTGCAGCTGTAATATTATAAAGTGGCGAATCAAAATACTTTAAGAAGAATGCAGAAACTTTTCTTACCATGTAAACAGACATTACATCATTTTTTCTTTTAATAATTGAAACTGGCTTATAGTTTGCTGATTCTCTGAATAAATCCTGTAATGCTGATGACATTTCTACGGGAGGAACACCATATCGCGTCCAAAAGCTTGACACCTCATTTTGTTCACTATCCTGATAAAATTGCCCTTTGAGCTCAAAAAATTTGCTTAACTCATTTTTTGCCAGTAATTTTCTTTCTTCTTTAAGTTCAGAAATAAACCTGTCAAAATAACCACTATATCTCATATAGTGAGTGACATTTTTATCAAGAGGTGTATTCGTCAGCTCAAAATATAATTCCTTAGCAAGTTTAGATATTTTTGAAACTTTTAACTCTTTTTCTTTTTGAGTTAAAGAGTCCCAATCGCCAGGACCTTTTGATGCTTCAGACAATTCATTGAAGAATTCTAAAAAGAGCATTGTCTGCGGCGTGAATTTTTTAAAATGGCGTGAAAGTGGAGACCAGACCTTTTCCATTCTTTTGTCATACATCAATTTTTCGAGACACTCTTTCTGAGACAGTCCTTCTCGCCAACTCTTTATGTCTAACTTAAGTCCCTGAGCCTCAAGCTCCTCAGGCGTTTCAGTAGGGGTGGGCGTTTTAGAATCAGATACAAGGCCACTGAAGTAAATTTCGGTAATTAACTGAGGAACGTAATCAGGAATTTTCTTCATCTTTTAACCTTAAATAGGTAAATATTTTCATTTGAAATTAAAGATTCAAGCCGCTCAAACCATTTATTAAGAGCATCCAGTTTTTCTGGCAAATAAAGACTTCGGTTATAGATAGCCATGACCCCAGGCAAAGCATGCCCCAATAAAAGCTCAACAATGTGCGGCGCTATCCCCATGTTGTTTAACCCAGTGGAGAACGTCCGGCGTAAATCATGGAGTGTCCACGGTTCTTTATGATGAAAATCACCAAATAGCCTGCGCCCTTTCAGTGAGACAGCCTGTCGGGTGCGCTCTTCACCCAGCAGTAGCCCTGTTTTCCCTGTTTCACGCTTCAGCTCTTCTAACCATGGCCGTATAGCTTCAGGGATTGACCGTACGATCTTCTCACGTGTTTTGCTGTGCTCTTTGGGTACCGTCCATATCCAGGAGGTGAAGTCCCACTCAGTCCAACGAGAGAGACGGACTTCCATTGTTCGCGCACCGAACAATACAAGCAGCTTAAGCAGCCGTGAATAATATGGCTGCTGATCTTCACTGTATGTGCATCTCCATACATCAGCTAGTTCGCTATCAGATAGCACACGGTCGCGCTGCCCTGATGGCTGGCCAACATCCTGAATAGTGAGAATTGCCAGTGCATCACTAGAAGCGTAGCGACGCACCTTACAGAAACGCAATGCCTGTTTGGATATCTGGAACATGCGTCCAGCGGTCATAGGTTTTGTCTGGTTGATTTCATCAAAACAGGCCACCCAATGGCGGGTTTCACATCGTGTCAGAGGATAGCGGCCGAGGCGTGGATAAATATGCTTACGCAGCTGAGCCCTCACAAGTTCCTCGTCACTGCGTTTTCGCCTGGCGTAATTCACCAGCCAGTATTCGAGGGCGTCTTTTACTGTTACGGGTTTAAGGGTTTCTTCGGTGCTCAGTTCAATCTCGGTTTTTGGATCAAGCCCACCAGCAAGCCATTGACGGCATTGCTCACGCTTCTCTCTGGCGAGCTTTAGCGACATATCCGGATACCGGCCAAGCGTGAGACGTTCAAGCTTACTTCCGCGCCCACCTAGTCGATAAGAAAAAACCCAGCTTAACTGGCCCAGCTTCGACGCTTTCACGCTCAGCCCTTCACCATCTGCAAACATGGCTGGAGCCTCACGTTCGACGCTCTGGAGTGCTTTTAACTTTTTATCACTCAGCTTGTTAGTGCCCGCCATACCTGCTCCGGCCGTTGCGATTGATACACCGATTGATACACCGTTCGTTGTTACAGTCAAAAAATGCACATAAACACACGAACAAAAACAAATGTATCTTATTGATAATAAATATCAAATTAGAAAAAACACGAAACCACGAAAAAGCATAAAAACACGAAGTTTTTTGCTTCAACAGTATGTTTCATATATCTAACCATATGATTTAAAAACAAATCACTTAATGCTTACTTTAAATAAGCCAGCATCTAAGCGCAAGGCACGCAGTATACCAGCAAAAGCATTCATACGCGGCATCTGTTGATAAAGTTCATAATGTGACAATGGTCACGCGTTTTAGCTCCTATAATTAACTGCTATTAAAGAAATAACACATGTGATGGTATTTTTTATGGCAAATAACAACGTACGTTCTCAACGGCTTATCGTGACCCTGAGCGCCGTATTCGCGGCACTTTGTGGACTGTATCTCCTGATTGGCGGAGGTTGGCTCGTCGCCATTGGCGGCTCTTGGTATTACCCGATCGCGGGCCTCGCCATGCTCGGTGTGGCGCTTCTTTTATGGCGCAGTAAACGCTCTGCCCTTTGGCTGTATGCCGCCCTGCTTCTCGCCACCATGCTTTGGGGCGTATGGGAGGTCGGATTTGATTTCTGGGCGCTGACGCCGCGTAGCGACATCCTGGTTTTCTTTGGTATCTGGCTTATCCTGCCTTTCGTCTGGCGTCGCCTTATTATCCCTTCCAGTGGCGCAGTAGCGGGGCTGGTGGTGGCCCTGCTGATTAGCGGCGGTATCCTGACCTGGGCTGGCTTCAACGACCCACAAGAGGTTCACGGAATGTTGAGTGCTGATGCCACCGTGGCCGAGGCTATCTCTCCGGTTGCCGATGAAGACTGGCCTGCTTACGGTCGCAATCAGGAAGGTCAACGCTACTCTCCGTTGAAACAAATCAACGCAGACAACGTTCATCAGTTGAAAGAAGCCTGGGTATTTCGTACCGGGGATTTAAAACAACCCAACGATCCCGGTGAAATCACCAATGAAGTCACGCCCATAAAAGTAGGCGATACCCTTTATCTGTGTACCGCCCACCAGCGACTTTTTGCCCTGGACGCAGCCAGCGGTAAAGAGAAGTGGCATTTCGATCCTCAACTTAATACCAATACCAGCTTCCAGCACGTAACTTGTCGCGGCGTTTCCTATCATGAAGCCAGACCGGATACGGCTTCAGCAGAGGTGATGGCCGACTGTCCGCGCCGTATCCTTTTGCCGGTCAATGATGGACGACTGTTTGCATTGAATGCCGAGACCGGCAAGCCATGTGAAACCTTCGCCAATAAAGGCATTTTGAATCTGCAGACCAATATGCCGGATACCACGCCGGGTCTGTATGAGCCGACATCACCGCCCATCATCACTGATAAAACCATTGTGATTGCCGGATCGGTGACTGATAACTTCTCCACCCGCGAAACCTCCGGCGTTATCCGTGGCTTCGATGTGAATACCGGTAAGCTGCTGTGGGCGTTCGACCCAGGCGCCAAAGATCCTAATTTCATTCCTTCAGATGAACATACCTTCACCTTTAACTCGCCGAACTCCTGGGCGCCTGCGGCCTACGACGCGAAGCTGGATCTGGTATATCTGCCCATGGGTGTCACCACGCCGGATATTTGGGGCGGTAACCGCACACCGGAGCAGGAACGTTATGCCAGCTCCATCCTGGCGTTAAATGCCACTACCGGGAAATTGGCCTGGAGCTATCAGACCGTTCACCACGATCTGTGGGATATGGACTTACCGGCGCAGCCAACTCTGGCGGATATCAACGTCAACGGAGAGAAAGTTCCGGTCATTTACGCCCCGGCAAAAACCGGTAATATCTTTGTGCTCGACCGCCGTAATGGTGAACTGGTGGTGCCAGCCCCGGAAAAACCGGTGCCGCAAGGTGCAGCCAAAGGTGATTATGTCAGCAAAACCCAGCCGTTCTCCGACCTCAGCTTCCGTCCGCATAAAGATCTCAGTGGCGCGGATATGTGGGGCGCAACCATGTTTGACCAGTTGGTGTGCCGCGTAATGTTTCATCAGTTGCGCTATGAGGGCATTTTTACCCCACCTTCAGAGCAGGGCACACTGGTGTTCCCGGGTAATCTCGGCATGTTCGAATGGGGCGGCATCTCTGTTGATCCTAACCGTCAGGTCGCCATTGCCAACCCAATGGCGCTGCCGTTTGTTTCGAAGCTGATCCAACGCGGTCCCGGCAACCCAATGGAACCGCCAAAAGACGCCAAAGGTACAGGCACGGAGTCCGGTATTCAGCCGCAATACGGCGTACCGTTCGGCGTAACGCTTAATCCGTTCCTTTCACCATTTGGCCTACCGTGTAAGCAGCCAGCATGGGGTTATATCTCCGCGGTGGACCTGAAAACCAATCACGTGGTGTGGAAAAAACGTATAGGTACACCGCAGGACAGCATGCCGTTCCCAATGCCGGTTCCGGTGCCGTTCAATATGGGGATGCCGATGCTGGGCGGACCTATCTCAACCGCGGGGAACGTGCTGTTTATCGCCGCGACTGCAGATAACTATCTGCGTGCGTACAACATGAGTAACGGTGAAAAACTGTGGCAGGGCCGTCTGCCGGCCGGTGGTCAGGCAACGCCGATGACCTATGAAGTGAACGGTAAGCAGTATGTGGTGATTTCCGCTGGGGGCCACGGCTCATTTGGTACGAAGATGGGCGATTATATCGTGGCATACGCGTTGCCGGACGACGCGAAGTAAAATGGTTAACGCCCGCGATTCAGCGGGCGTTTTTTTATTCAAACTTCAGTGACAGTAGCGACGCTTTTGCGGCTTCCTGATACTGAGCCACCAGATCTTTGGTCATATTGAAGGAGACCTGCACCGCTTTCTCATTTTGCGAGGTAATCAGCAGCATATTGAGAATTTCAGTATCCGGCGCTTGAGAACGGAAGGTAATCAGCCACGCTTTATGCCCATCAACCGTGACAGGTTCGGCCTGCGGATTGAAGTTGGTCAGCATCTTCAGCGTCGCATCCTTTGCCATATCCAACTGAGCGGCAGGCAATGCGTTGCGCCCGGCGGTAATACCTAAAGACGCTTTACCGCGTTCGTCACCGTAAATCACCTGTGGACGGTTTTCAGAAGGGTATTTGATTTTTGCCATTTCGTCCGGCATCGGCGTGAGCGTCTGAGGAATTTCAAGGCTTAAATTCAGTTTTGAAATCTGTTGGCGTTCCATCTTCATCGCAGCTTGTGCCGAAACCGCCAGAAGCATAATAAAAGATGCCGTCAGTACTTTACGCAAAAGGGTCATGCATACCTCGTGATAAGTGATTAACCTCATCAGTATATGCATGCTTCTACTGGACGATAGGGTAATAATCCGTTTTTGGAATAAACATTTAGCGGATAGCGCCACCGCTATCCGCCGCTGTTTATACGGTGAAGCCGAGCATCATCCCGGTATCTTCATGCTCTAACAGATGGCAATGCGCCATATAGGCATGCTCTTTTGGCGCGTCGTGGTCAAACTTCACTAACACCTCGCTCACGCCGCCTTCTACCCGCACAGTGTCCTTCCATCCCGCGCGGTGTGCGGCAGGTGCTTTGCCATTCTCAGACAGAATACGGAACTGCGTGCCGTGAATGTGGAACGGATGCAGCATCATGTCGCCCTGGCCGGAAATCACCCAGCGTTCGTGCTGACCTTTCGCCGCGGCAAACATCGGTTTATTCATATCAAATGCCTGGCCATTAATCCGGTTGGCATTATGGAAGTCGAATGATCCATGCTTCATGTTGCCCATGTCGCCATGCTGCATATTCCCCATCTTACCGTGGTTCATATTGCCATGATTCATATTGCCGTGGCCCATATTGTCATTATTCATATGGCCCATCATCTTCCCATGATCCATACCCGCCATGGCCTGACCGCCGTATTTCTTCATCAGCATTTGCATGCCCATCATATCGAGCATCGGATCCATCGACAGCTGCAGCTTGCGCACCGTCAGCCCTTCCAGTGACGGCAGCGATGGCATGGATGTCAGCGAATCTGGCAGCGTGCCGGAAGCGGTAATCAGCAACGGTTGAACGCGCATCACCGGGTGCGGCTTATCGAATGGCGCAATCGCCATCCCCATCTGGCTGACTGGCAGAGTGACCAGATCAAAAGCTTTGCCGTCGCTCACATCCACCAGCACTTCAAAGCGCTCGCCCATCAGCATAGGAAGCTCGGTCACTTTTACCGGTTCCGCCAACAGTCCGCCGTCGCTGGCAATGACGTACAAAGGACGATTGTCGCTGGCCGCAATGTTCAGTGAGCGTGCGTTACAACCATTCAACAGGCGTAGACGCAACCAGCCACGTGGTGCGGCATGCTGAGGATAAATCGCCCCGTTGGTCAGCAGCGTATCGCCAAACCAGCCGACGGCGGCGGTCATGATGTCCAGTTTATAATCAACCTGCCCATCAGCAGAGAACTGTTTGTCTTGAATGATCACCGGCACATCATCAATGCCCCACTGCTTAGGCAGCAGCAGCTTGCGAATCTCTTCATCTTCAATCAGCACCAGTCCGGCCAGTCCCATCGCTACCTGACGACCGGTCTTTCCATGCTGATGCGGGTGGAACCAGCAGGTTGCCGCCCACTGATCCGGCGTGAAGGTCACCGAACGTTTCCCGCCCGCCGGGATAATGCCTTGCGGTCCACCGTCGACTTCACCGGGGATTTCCAGGCCGTGCCAGTGCAACGTCGTCTCTTCGGCAAGCTGGTTATGGATATCCACGGTCACCGACTGCCCTTTGTTCAGCTTGACCGCAGGTCCGAGTAAATTGCCGTTATATCCCCATGTGGTAGCAGTTTTACCTGCAAAGCTCGACTGCCCGGCTTGTGCAATCAACTGAATGCGATTAGAAGCATCGGCGGTTAACAGGTCTGGAATGGGTAATGCGGGACGGTCTGCGGCGAATACGCTACGGCTCCACAGAGGTAATGCTGACGCGACGCCCAGCGCCACGGAGTACTTTAAAAAGTCACGACGTTGCATAATCACTTCCTTATATTCAGCAGCTTAAGCAGGCTATCTTTTAAGCATAAGCCTTCCCCTTACGGGAAGGTCAAGTAAACGGCTAATAATAAAGGTCGTCGCTTCGCTCGCAGTGTGCTAACGTTTAAATTCCGTGATGCAGTGGTAGAAGCAATGAAGACGTTTTTCAGAACAGTTTTGTTCGGCACCCTGATGGCCGTATGCGCAAATAGCTACGCGCTCAGCGAGTCCGAAGCCGAAGATATGGCCGATTTAACGGCAGTTTTTGTTTTTCTGAAAAATGACTGTGGATACCAGAATTTGCCAAATGGGCAGATCCGTCGCGCACTGGTCTTTTTTGCCCAGCAAAACCAGTGGGACCTGAGCAATTACGACACCTTCAACATGAAGGCACTGGGTGAGGACAGCTATCGCGATCTCAGCGGTATCGGCATCCCAACAGCAAAGAAATGCAAAGCGCTGGCGCGTGACTCTCTGAGCCTGCTGGCCTACGTTAAATAATCTCCGGCGCAATCAGGGTTGAGATTGCCGTTACTCTGGCTGTACCAGCGTCAGGGCAACGGATTGCGCTTTTAATTCAGTCTGCGCGTTTGGCGGTAGATTCACATCGGTAACAACATCGGTAAAGCAACTAAGCGGCGCGACGTTAAATAACGAATGTGCGCCGTACTTACTGCTATCCGCCAGCAATACCTTCCGTTGGGCATTCGCAATAATTTCCTGCTTTAATCCCGCTTTGTCTTCCGTTGGCGTGGTTACACCCTTTTCCATACTCCAGGTGTTACAGCTCATAAAAGCAATATCAGGATAGACGCTGCGCAACATTTTCCGGCCAAACTCACCAATACAGGACTGGCTGCTGTCATCGATGCGTCCACCGACGATCGTCACCTCTATCTGACGGAATTCTGACAAAAACAGGGCAATATGCAGATCAACGGTAATCACTCGCAGCGGCAAATGCGTCAGACATTTTGCCAGCTCCAGCATTGTGGTACCGGCATCAAGCACCACGGCATCACCCGCACGCACCATTGAGGCGGCAAAACGCGCAATCGCCCGTTTCTCAGCAGGCGATCGCAGTTGCTTTTCGTTTGTGGTTGGCTGCGCAGCTTCAAAGCGTCGTAACGCAACACCGCCGTGGCTGCGGCTGATCACACCCTGTTCATCCAGCTTGATGAGATCGCGCCTGATCGTTGCTGGAGAGGCGTCAACCGCGTCAACCAACTGTTCCACGGTAACCAGCGTATGATTTTTCAAATACGCCACAATCTTATCCAGACGGTGTTGCCCTTTCATAACAGTAAATTACGCCAGTTGCATTGCCAGTTTGATCGATACGGCCATGCTCTCAGATTTTGCTTTTCCCGTCCAGGCGATATCAAATGCCGTACCGTGATCGGCAGAGGTACGAATAAACGGTAAACCTGCTGTGATATTTACACCATCATAGAAACCCAGCAATTTCAGCGGGATATGCCCCTGATCGTGGTACATCGCCACCACCATGTCATACTGACCTTCATAAGCCTGTAAAAACACGGTATCCGGCGGGCACGGACCGTAAACATCCATCCCCTTCGCTCTCATATTCTCAATCGCGGGTCCGACAATACGAATTTCCTCATCGCCAAACAGGCCATTCTCTCCGGCATGTGGATTCACCCCCGCAACGGCAATACGCGGGTGTGCAAAGCCTACGCGCTTCAGGAAGGTATCTGCGATACCAATCACCGTTTCGACACGTTGCCCATTGAGCGTATCAAGGAATTTGCGCAGTGCGATATGCGTCGAAACATGGATAACTTTCAGCTTATCGGTGTACAGCACCATCGCATAGTCGCGGCTTTCGGTTAGCGTTGCCAGCAGTTCGGTATGTCCAGGATAATTGTGTCCGCCGAGATGCAGCGCTTCTTTGTTCAACGGCGCGGTCGCGATGGCATGTACATCCCCCTTCATCGCCAGTTCAGTCGCCCGCTTCACACAGCGATAGGCCAGATCGCCCGCCTGCGCCTGCACTGTACCAGGGACCAGTTCGTCAGGTTTCGCCAGCGGTTCATCAATCACATGAATCGTATCTGGCGTGAATCTGGCATCGGCGACCTGTTCAATAGCGCGAAATGTTACTCCGTCAGCCAGCCCCTGAGCCTGTAACCGCTGCAGCGTTTTTAGGCACCCAACCACCACCAGCGGTGCACCATTAAGTTCATCTTCGCGTAGCGCTTTAACAATAATTTCCGGACCAATCCCCGCCGGGTCTCCCATCGTAATCGCAATTGTTTTAGTTACCACGGTACATCTCCTCAATAAAATACAGCGCATCGCAAAGGGTCGTATCAGAACCGAATCCACCCGCTTTGGTAATAACCGGCAAGTCGTCAATCTCGCTATTCACAAACGTTCCGCACGGAATACAGGGGGCGACCTCACTGTGGATGCGATACCCTTCAGCACCCAACGCACTGGCGACCGCCGTGGCAATATCGCCTCCGGTCAGGAACAATCCGCCGATACGTGCTTGTTCAATAATGCGCAGCGTTATCTCCCCTAGACGCTGACTCAGCAGTTCTCCCAACTGCTGGCGACTCATCCCCACGTTGAAACACAGCGTGTCGATCATGTCCCGGTCTTCTGCACATCGACTGGTGCGTAAGATCGTGTGCTGCTGCTGGCTCAGTTGCGCGCAAGCCTGTTCAATAACAGAGTCCATTTCCGGTGCAAATGACGATGCAACCAACCGCGCGGCATCGATATCAACGACTTTTGCCCGACCCTGACACACTGCTTTTTCCACCTGACGTCGCGTTGCCTCACTCATTGAGCCAGCCACAACCAACACCGGTAATTCCTGCTTTTCTTGCATAAACGTTGCGGCCGGTAGCGCATTGGCCAGCCCTGCCGCCCCTACGAGCAGCGGCATCTGTTTTTGCTCACAAACCGCCTGCGCAATGAGCGCGAGATCTCGCTCTTCCACGGCATCCACCACCACCATACATTCGCCGGCTTTTGCAAAAGCACTCAGCAGCGCACTCAAACTTCCCCGACGCACATCCACCAGCGACACCTCATGTACAGGGACATCGCTTTGCAGTGCGACCAGTTCAGCAATACGCGAAGAGTGAATAGGCGTTTTTGGATCGCTGGCGAATTCCGTTTCCAGCAGCGGCACACCATGGACCAGGCACAAGCCATCCTGCGTAGTGCGCCCGGCAGCAGGAATTGCCGCCGCAATCACGGCCAGCGTCCGACCGGCTGTACGCATGGCTGCAGTGACTTCAGCCCCCACATTGCCACGAAATGTCGAGTCTATTTTTTTGTATACCAGCGGTGTTGCTTCGCCCTCACACCATGGCGCTAACGCTTGTTGTACAGCCGCGGCGGCCTGCGTTGCCAGCATCGCCCGGCTTTCCGTATTGATGACCAGAACATCGGCGCGGCGCGACGGTTTCTGCGCTGGGGTCAGCATTACTTCGGTACGCGCCCCTTTTTTCGCCAGCTGTACGCCGGTATCGTTAGAGCCCGTAAAGTCATCGGCGATAACGATCATTTTCATGCTTTCTTCTCCTGCACGGCCTGACGAGACTGCCTTTTCGCGACCCACGACGTAAGAATTGGCGTCAGAATTGCGGTTGTAATGACTGACGCAGCGATCAGCGGCGCTGCCGCAGCGGCAACCTCTGCCAGCGAGGGATCGGCCTGTGCTATAGCCAGTGGCGTCGCGACGGCGTTCCCCGCCGTACTGGATGCCGCAGCACCAGCAATACCACTCCCGCCTACCAGACGATCGGCTCGAATGTTAAAGAAACCGCCCACAAAGGTGGTCAGTACGCCCAGCAGAATGCCCGCCAGACCGCCTTGCAGCAGCATTTCCAGGTTAATACCGGCTCCAAGTGCAAATGCAAAGAAAGGAATGAGCAGTGGACCGCCTTTGGTCAGGAAGTCACGCATATTGGCATCGAGGTTACCGAGGATCATGCCAACCACCAGCGGAACAAGAACCGCCACCAGCGCCATGATAGGAATATTTGCCATACCCGCCGCGCCCAGCGCGATCATGGTAAAGAAAGGCCCGTCATTCAGAGACAAAATGGAGATCGCACCGACATCACGTTCATTGCCAAACTCGCCAACCAGCGCCGCGTAAAGCCCGCCATTGGAGTTACTCATTGCCGCAATAATGGCAACACCGCTTAAGCCAAAGATGCCCTCCGCGCCAAACAGGTGTTCAACCCCGAGACCAATTGCAATCGCGACCAGTAACTTGGTCAGCGTAATCGTGCCGCCTTGTAGCAAAGCTTGCGGCGCCGCCTTTACGCTAATTCCCGCCCCCATACAGAGCAGGAACGCGCCAATCAAGGGAGCCGCGCCATTTTTAAATAAAGCCGTGGTGAATCCACCGATCTGCAACGCCTGCGGGGCAAAAGTGTTGATAATGGCACCGATAACCAACGGCACAACCATCATGCCGCCGGGTACGCGTTCTATTGCCTTCTTGATGTTCATGGTCTTCCCGCCTGTTGTTATGTTGTGATTAAATAAAATCACAACGATTATATTCAATCAAAATCAGATCACAAACGCGGTAGATCACAGTTTTTGAATGATTAATAAAAATCAAATAATCATTCGGACGAAAAAAAAGCCGGGTTTGTCTCACCCGGCTTCATTGATATCTGAAATATCTCAGGATTGATGCACAAATTCGCGGTATGCCGCCACAACCTGAAGAAAGTCCTCTACACCACAGAGCGAAAAACTTTCTTCGTCGTAGTAGCTCATCCCCTCTTCCATCTCATCGCCAGAGAACTCCAGCTGATTAGCGCGAACCATCACTTCTTCGCCATCCAGCCAGAGCGTGTATTCATGCCCTGCTCGCTGCCAGGAGCGCTCACTGCCCTTAACCGCACGCGCTGCCTGTTCCACTTCATCAAGTAAGGCCAGGTTTTCTTTCACTTCCTCATTAAACCAGTGCCCCACCACCTCGTGGCCCATGGACATACGCACTTTTACCACCCCGGTAATATCGCGCAGAAATTCGTAATCCATAATGTCTTCCTCTACTCCCGGCAATGCGCCAATACCGCATTGCGCCTTGCTGTAATTATCGCAGCAGCGCGGCAGAAAAAAAGCGTAGTGGGTATAAGGAATAGAAATAAAAATGCCCGGAGAAGCAGACTTCTCCGGGCATTGATGCGTTTTTACACAAAATGCTTTAGGGCATTACACCGCGGTCTGGAAAATCACACCATCGGCTTTCTCGGTGTACTGAGACAGCTGGTCGAAGTTCAGATAACGGTAAGTATCTACGGCCGTTTTATCTACCTGCGCCACATAGGTCTGGTACTCTTCCGCCGTCGGCAGTTTGCCGATCAGCGCCGCAACCGCCGCCAGCTCCGCAGAAGCCAGGTAGACGTTCGCTCCGGTACCTAAACGGTTCGGGAAGTTACGGGTAGAGGTCGACACCACCGTTGCGCCGTCGGCTACACGCGCCTGGTTCCCCATGCACAGAGAGCAGCCTGGAATTTCGATACGCGCACCGCTCTTACCGAACACGCTGTAATAACCTTCTTCGGTCAGCTGTGCCGCATCCATACGGGTTGGCGGAGCCACCCACAGACGCGTTGGCAGTTGGCCTTTGTGCGCATCCAGCAGCTTACCAGCGGCACGGAAGTGGCCGATGTTAGTCATGCAGGAGCCGATGAACACTTCGTCGATCTTCTCGCCCTGTACGTCAGACAGCAGACGCGCATCGTCCGGATCGTTCGGTGCACACAGGATTGGCTCTTTGATATCCGCCAGATCGATGTCGATCACTGCCGCGTATTCTGCGTCAGCGTCGGCTTCCAGCAACTGCGGATCCGCCAGCCATTTTTCCATGCCCTGCACACGACGTTCCAGCGTACGGCGATCGCCGTAACCTTCTGCGATCATCCACTTCAGCAGAACGATGTTAGAGCTCAGATACTCAACGATCGGCTCTTTGTTCAGCTTGATGGTACAACCGGCAGCAGAACGTTCAGCGGAGGCGTCGGTCAATTCGAACGCCTGCTCTACTTTGAGATCCGGCAGACCTTCGATTTCAAGAATGCGGCCAGAGAAGATGTTCTTCTTACCTTTCTTCTCAACGGTCAGCAGACCCTGTTTGATCGCGTACAGCGGGATGGCGTGTACCAGATCGCGCAGGGTGATACCCGGCTGCATTTTGCCTTTGAAACGCACCAGAACGGATTCCGGCATATCCAGCGGCATCACGCCGGTCGCAGCAGCAAACGCCACCAGACCAGAACCTGCCGGGAAGGAAATCCCGATAGGGAAACGGGTATGGGAGTCACCACCGGTACCTACGGTATCCGGCAGCAGCATGCGGTTCAGCCAGGAGTGAATAACGCCGTCGCCCGGACGCAGCGACACACCGCCGCGGTTCATGATGAAGTCTGGCAGCGTGTGATGCGTGTTCACGTCAACCGGCTTCGGATACGCCGCAGTGTGGCAGAAGGACTGCATCACCAGGTCAGACGAGAAGCCCAAGCACGCCAGGTCTTTCAGTTCGTCACGGGTCATAGGGCCAGTAGTATCCTGAGAACCGACGGAGGTCATCTTCGGTTCGCAGTACGCGCCCGGACGGATACCTTTTACGCCGCAGGCGCGGCCAACCATTTTCTGTGCCAGGGAGAAGCCACGGCTGCTTTCCGCCACGTCTTTCGCCTGACGGAATACGTCGCTGTGCGGCAGGCCCAGCGCTTCGCGCGCCTTGGTGGTCAGGCCACGACCGATGATCAGCGGGATACGGCCACCGGCGCGTACTTCGTCGATCAGGACTTCGGTTTTCAGCTCAAAGCTTGCCAGCAGCTCGCCGGTTTCGTGGTTGCGTACTTCGCCTTTGAACGGGTAAACGTCAATCACGTCGCCCATGTTCATGTTCGACACGTCCACTTCAATCGGCAGTGCGCCCGCATCTTCCATGGTGTTGAAGAAGATAGGTGCAATTTTGCCGCCGAGGCACAGGCCGCCGCCGCGCTTGTTCGGCACATGAGGAATGTCGTCACCCATGAACCACAGCACGGAGTTGGTTGCGGATTTACGCGAAGAACCGGTACCGACAACATCACCCACATAAGCCAGCGGGTAACCTTTTTTCTGCAATTCTTCGATCTGTTTGATCGGGCCAACCACACCCGGCTGATCCGGTTCGATACCTTCACGGGCGTTTTTCAGCATCGCCAGAGCGTGCAGAGGGATATCCGGGCGAGACCATGCATCCGGTGCCGGAGAAAGGTCATCGGTGTTGGTTTCCCCCGTCACTTTAAAGACAGTAACGGTGATTTTTTCAGCCAGAGCTGGACGGTTCAGGAACCATTCGGCATCAGCCCAGGATTGCATTACCTGCTTCGCATATTCGTTGCCCGCTTTGGCTTTTTCTTCTACATCGTAGAAGTTATCGAACATCAGCAGCGTTGAAGAGAGCGCTTTGGCGGCAATCGGCGCCAGTTTTGCATCGTCCAGCGCGTCGATCAGCGGATGAATGTTGTAGCCACCCTGCATGGTGCCCAGCAGTTCAATGGCTTTTTCTGGGGTAACCAGCGGGGAGGTGGTGTCGCCTTTTGCGACAGCGGCGAGAAAACCAGCTTTAACATAAGCGGCTTCATCTACGCCAGGAGGAACGCGGTTGATCAACAGGTCTAACAGGAATTCTTCTTCGCCCACAGGCGGGGTCTTCAGCAGCTCGACAAGTGCAGCCATTTGGGTTGCGTCTAAAGGTTTTGGCACAATCCCCTGGGCAGCACGCTCAGCTACGTGCTTACGGTATTCTTCTAGCACGACGATATCTCCTCGCTCTCATTGTCATAATGCGGCGCTTTTGTAGATGGGCGATTCTCTTCACGCTCCTGTGAGACAGTAGTTAGTAGGGTAAATGCCCGGTACCGCATAAGGCACAATAACAGGATTTTCATTAAGTGTTAATCCGTTTACAAAAAAGCAACATAAAAAATTGGCTGAATCGTTAAGAATGGTATAGCGACAAGGCGAGGCGAAATTAAGTCAGCTTAAAACCACCCATAAACGGTTAATTTTCAAGCGCGATCGGCTGAATATTCCAGCGATTTTTCCGCCATCACATATAATTGTGTAATAAATACTCACACTCTTTTTTCGGACCTACCTGGTGAATCAACCATAAAAGTCAAAACTGTCTAACACGGGTGAATAATACTCGCGGCAACAGGAACGCCTCACGGCACAGCGCTCGTCTCGTTGGAGTCATTTTATGAAGTTGCCCCTTAAGCCACATCTGCTTGTCCTTTTGTGCAGTGCCGGGCTGTTTGCCGCCTCTGGCGTGATGTTTGTTAAAAGTCGCACAACGGAGCCTGCTGCTCCGGCCCCCGTTGCGCAGCAACCGTCAACACCGGCCCCAGCTCCCGTAGCGGCCCCCGCCCCGGTAGAGCAAACTGCACCCGCCGTGGCACCAACCTACTCAGCAGCACAAATCGATCAGTGGGTTGCACCTATCGCGCTCTATCCAGACTCGCTGCTGTCGCAAATTTTGATGGCCTCAACCTATCCGGCTAACGTCATCCAGGCCGCACAGTGGTCAAAAGACAATCCCAAAATGCAGGGCGATGCCGCCATTCAGGCCGTTGCCAGCCAGCCCTGGGATCCCAGCGTGAAATCGCTGGTCGCTTTTCCTCAGTTGATGTCACTGATGGGTGAAAATCCGCCGTGGGTACAAAGCCTGGGCGATGCTTTCCTCGCACAGCCGAAGGACGTCATGGATTCCGTTCAACGTCTGCGTGTACTGGCGCAACAAACCGGCGCGCTGCAATCAACACCGCAACAGACCGTCACCACCGTGACCAAAGCGGCACCGGCGAAAACAGCCACCAGCACATCGACGACCAGCACTACCACCACGACAAGCCCTACGGTCATCAAGATTGAATCCGCCGATCCGCAGGTGGTGTACGTTCCAACCTATAACCCGAACACGGTTTACGGTACCTGGCCGAATACCGCCTATCCGCCAACCTATCTGCCACCAACGCCCGGTGAGCAATTTGGTAACAGCTTCGTCAATGGTTTAGGCTTCAGCCTTGGTGTCGCCACAACCTATGCCATCTTCAGCAACATCGACTGGGATGACGACGACGACCACCATCATAATGATGACTGGGATAACCATGGCGGCTATAACCGCAACGGTGATAACAACATCAACATTAACGTTGATAACTTCAATAAAATCAGTGGTCAGCGCCTGACAGATGCCAACCGTACCTGGCAGCATAACCCGGCCTACCGTGAGGGTGTGCCTTACCCAAATAGCCAGCTCAATAACCGCTTCCACTCCACTAACACGGCAACCGGATTAAGTTCGACCCAGCAAAGACCGGTCAACCGTGATAACCAGCGCCAGGCCGCGATGAGCCAAATGGAAAAATCGACGGGGAAAACATTCCCGCAGACGGCACGCTCGGGCACGAAAGACGCCCAGCGTCAGGCATCGAATCAACAGCTGAAACAAATTTCCCAACGTAATAACTACCGCGGTTACGATACCAAACCGCAAACCGCGAAGCGGACGAGCACTCAGCAGCGGGAGAATCGCCAGGCAGTCGCCCAGCGACAGGAGAAACGGGTCACGCAACCGGCACAACAGCGCAATCTTCAACAGCGAACCAGCCAGCCACGCGCCAATGCGCTGAGCGGTAACGACAGTCGCTCCGCCAACTGGCAGGCACAGCAACAACGAGGTGTCCAGAGCCGCCAGGTCGCCCGTAATCAGCCATCGCGCCAGCCTTCTGGCGGGCGTGCTGAACACCGTGAATTCCGTCATCGTTAAGGGAACCGACATGAAAAATAAACTACTCAGTGGAATGGTGTTGTTCATGGTTTCGGCCACCGGGATGGCACAACAATCCTTCAGCACACCAGACCAGGCAACAGATGCGCTGGCAAACGCTATCAGTGAGCAAAATGAAAGTGCAATGAGCAACCTGCTCGGGGAAAACTGGCGTGATTTTCTGCCGCCAGAAGGCGTCGATCCTGATGCGGTTGATCGCTTCCTGCGTGACTGGAAGGTACGCCATAGCACTGTCATCGACGGCAATACGGCGCATCTTGTGGTTGGAGACAGCGACTGGCAACTGCCAATCCCGGTCGTCAAAAACGCTTCAGGCTGGCAATTTGATATCAAGGAAGCGGCCGAAGAGATCCTGACCCGTGAGATTGGACGCAACGAACTTGCTGCCATTGAGGCGTTGCACGCCTATGTGGATGCCCAGCAGAGCTATTTTGCGATGAACCAGAAATACGCGCAAAAGATTGTCAGTTCTGAAGGGAAAAAGGATGGTCTGTACTGGCCTGTTTCGCCGGGCGAAGCGCCAAGCCCGCTTGGCCCAGCCTTCAGTCCACAGGAGCCGGGCATGGGCTATCACGGCTATCACTTCCGGATCCTTCCCGATAAAACCAGCGGTTTTGCCATGGTAGCCTGGCCCGTTAGCTACGATCACACCGGCGTGATGAGTTTTATGATTAACGGTGAAGACAAAGTCTACCAGGCCGATCTCGGTGTTGAATCACAGCAGAAAGCACAAGCGTTAACCACATTCCATCCGGATAAAAACTGGCAACCTGTAGCGCCCTGATACCGAGTCGGAAGGTTAGTAGGCCGGGTAAGGCATAGCCGCCCCCCGGCAACCCCAACAAATTAAATGCAGCAACTTTATCCGTTGTCACTTTAGCTTTGCTGCACATAGAGATTTGCAGGTCAGTAACCATGGTGTAGTTCACCTCTTCCACCATCGCATCCGCAGCCATGCCGATCAGCCCACACGCTCACGTCAGCGTGGATTTGTCTGACGTGAGCTCGGAGAGTTAATTCTGATGCGGCATTAATTCAGGATAACCTTTAAACACCGGCTTAGTGCTGATAAGTGCTATTTCGTCAGCTCGAATGCTGCCAGAGTTTGTTGCCCATACACCTTCCTGTGTCTGGTTAATCTGCTGATGCTGCGCATTCAAATTTTGTCCCATTGCCGCAATATGTGTGCTTTCGGTACCACCGCTGTTGGTAGCCCATGGAATGACGGCATCCTGCGCCAGCGCCATGCCGGAAATAAACACGGTAGTTATTACTGCTGCTTTTAAAAAACGTTTCATCATTTCCCCTCCCAATTTATTATCACGCTATTAGTTTACAGGGTTATTAATTTCATCTAATGACAAGATAAGGTGATTTATTTCTTGTGAAACAGTATGTTGATTTGGAATGCTGATTTCATGCGGTTCGGGAGTTTGATGCAGTACGGTAAAAAACATTTTCTGGCAATTCGGCTAGTTACCTTAATCTTTGCCAGATCTTGACACTATTATGTAACAAATACATAAAAAAAGCGGCCATTCAGCCGCTTTTTATCATTTCGGAAAAATTACTTTTTCTTCGCTTTCGGGTTTGGCAGGTCGGTAATGCTACCTTCAAAGATTTCTGCCGCCAGGCCCACGGACTCGTGCAGAGTCGGGTGCGCGTGGATGGTCAGCGCGATATCTTCTGCGTCACAACCCATTTCGATCGCCAGACCGATTTCGCCCAGCAGCTCGCCGCCGTTGGTACCGACAATCGCACCACCGATAACACGGTGAGATTCTTTGTCGAAAATCAGTTTGGTCATACCGTCTGCGCAATCGGAAGCGATAGCACGGCCAGAAGCAGCCCACGGGAAGGTGGCGGTTTCGTAGCTGATACCTTTTTCTTTCGCTTCTTTCTCGGTCAGACCAACCCATGCAACTTCTGGTTCAGTGTATGCAATGGATGGGATAACTTTCGGATCGAAGTAGTGTTTCTTACCGGCGATAACTTCAGCGGCAACGTGACCTTCATGCACACCTTTGTGTGCCAGCATCGGCTGACCGACGATATCGCCGATAGCAAAGATGTGCGGTACGTTGGTGCGCAGCTGTTTGTCAACGCGGATGAAGCCACGGTCGTCAACTTCCACGCCAGCTTTGCCCGCGTCGAGGTTTTTACCGTTCGGTACACGACCGATAGCGACCAGCACAGCATCGTAACGCTGAGCTTCGGCAGGGGCTTTTTTGCCTTCCATGGAAACGTAGATACCGTCTTCTTTCGCTTCAACGGCGGTCACTTTGGTTTCCAGCATCAGGTTGAACTTCTTGCTGATGCGCTTGGTGAAGACTTTAACCACGTCTTTGTCGGCAGCCGGGATAACCTGGTCGAACATTTCAACCACGTCGATCTCTGAACCCAGCGCATGGTACACGGTACCCATTTCCAGACCGATGATACCGCCGCCCATTACCAGCAGGCGCTTAGGAACAGTTTTCAGTTCCAGTGCATCGGTGGAATCCCATACGCGCGGATCTTCATGCGGAATAAACGGCAGTTCGATCGGACGGGAACCCGCCGCGATGATTGCGTTGTCGAAGTTGATCACGGTTTTGCCGTTTTCGCCTTCAACTTCCAGGGTGTTTGCCCCGGTAAATTTACCCAGACCGTTAACCACTTTCACTTTACGGCCTTTGGCCATACCCGCCAGACCGCCGGTCAGCTGAGTGATAACTTTTTCTTTCCAGGTACGAATCTTGTCGATATCGGTTTTCGGCTCGCCAAAAACGATACCGTGTTCAGCCAGCGCTTTGGCTTCTTCGATAACTTTTGCTACGTGCAGCAGCGCTTTAGAAGGGATACAGCCGACGTTCAGACAAACACCACCAAGGGTGCTGTAACGTTCTACGATGACGGTCTCCAGACCTAAATCTGCGCAACGGAAGGCAGCAGAGTAACCTGCAGGGCCTGCCCCAAGTACCACGACCTGAGTTTTGATTTCAGTGCTCATCATGACCTCTTAATTTATACCCGTCGTCCAGCGGGTCGTTCTATCCGCCCGTATTTTACAAAATTGTTAACAATTTTGAAACAACAAACGGCAACCGATTTGTCTTTCGCACAATAACCTCACTGACTTCATGAGATTACCAGAAAAAAGCCGGCCGTCGGGCCGGCTTTTTCGCTTACATCACCAGGCGGCGAATGTCAGACAGCATGTTGTTGATGATGGTGATAAAGCGCGCACCATCCGCACCGTCAATTACACGGTGGTCGAAGGAGAGCGAAATCGGCATCATCAGACGCGGCATAAACTCTTTACCGTTCCACACTGGCTCCATAGAGGACTTGGAGACACCGAGAATAGCCACTTCCGGCGCGTTCACAATCGGCGCGAAGTGGGTAGTACCCAGGCCACCGATGCTGGAGATGGTGAAGCAACCGCCCTGCATTTCGCCAGCGGTCAGCTTGCCATCACGCGCTTTCTTGGAGATCACGGTCAGTTCACGAGACAGCTCGGTAATGCTCTTCTTATTCACGTCTTTGAAGACCGGAACAACCAGACCATTAGGAGTATCAACCGCTACACCGATGTTGATGTATTTCTTCAGGGTCAGGCGCTGACCGTCTTCAGACAGGGAGCTGTTGAAGCGCGGCATCTGTTCCAGAGCTGCGGCAACGGCTTTCATGATGAAGACTACTGGGGTGAATTTCACGTCCAGTTTACGTTTTTCAGCTTCGGCGTTCTGCTGTTTACGGAACGCTTCAAGATCGGTGATATCGGTCTTATCGAAGTGAGTAACGTGCGGGATCATCACCCAGTTACGGCTCAGGTTAGCACCAGAGATTTTCTGGATACGGCCCAGTTCCACTTCTTCGATTTCACCAAACTTGCTGAAGTCCACTTTCGGCCAGGGCAGCATGCCCGGGATACCGCCACCTGCTGCTGCAGTCGGAGCCGCTTCAGCACGCTTGATAGCGTCTTTCACGTAAGCCTGAACGTCTTCACGCAGGATACGACCTTTACGGCCAGAACCTTTCACTTTCGCCAGGTTCACACCGAATTCGCGCGCCAGGCGACGAATCAGCGGCGTTGCATGAACGTAAGCGTCGTTTTCAGCAAACTCAGATTTGCCTTCCGCTTTCGCTGCCGGAGCTGCGGCTTGCGCAGGTGCTGGTGCAGCGGCCGGAGCCGGAGCAGCTGCTTGCGCAGGAGCGGCTGCAGGTGCTGCGCCTTCGACTTCGAAGACCATAATCAGAGAACCGGTTTTAACTTTGTCGCCGGTGCTGATTTTGATTTCTTTCACGGTACCCGCGAACGGTGCCGGAACTTCCATCGACGCTTTATCGCCTTCAACGGTGATCAGTGACTGTTCAGCGGCAATTTTATCGCCCACTTTAACCATCACTTCAGTGACTTCAACTTCGTCACCACCGATATCCGGTACGTTAACTTCTTTCGAGCCAGAAGCTGCCGGAGCCGCCGCTGCTGCTGGAGCAGCCGCCTGAGCCGGTGCAGCAGCAGGCGCTGCGCCCGCCACTTCGAAGACCATAATCAGGGAACCGGTAGACACTTTGTCACCCGTGTTGATTTTGATCTCTTTAACGGTACCTGCGAACGGCGCCGGAACTTCCATAGAGGCTTTGTCACCTTCAACGGTGATCAGAGACTGTTCAGCCGCAACGGTGTCGCCCACTTTAACCATGATCTCGGTAACTTCTACTTCGTCGCCGCCGATGTCAGGTACGTGTACGTCTTTCGCCGCAGAGGCAGCAGGTGCTGCTGCCGGAGCTGCTTCTTTCTTCTCTTCTGCCTGAGCAGGTGCAGCAGCTGCTGCACCGTCGGCGGAATCGAAAATCATGATCAGTTTGCCGGTCTCAGTTTTGTCGCCAACAGAGACTTTGATCTCTTTAACGATACCCGCCTGAGGGGACGGAACTTCCATAGAGGCTTTGTCGCCTTCTACGGTGATCAGCGACTGTTCAGCTTCAACTTTGTCGCCTACTTTGACCAGGATCTCGGTGATTTCAACTTCATCAGCCCCGATGTCCGGTACATTGATTTCGATAGCCATTATTCTTTTACCTCTTACGCCAGACGCGGGTTAACTTTATCTGCATCGATGTTGAATTTGATGATTGCGTCTGCAACCACTTTCTTATCGATTTCGCCACGTTTAGCCAGTTCGCCCAGGGCCGCTACAACCACGTAGGAAGCATCAACTTCGAAGTGGTGACGCAGGTTTTCACGGCTGTCAGAGCGACCGAAACCGTCAGTACCCAGTACGCGATAATCATCAGCCGGTACATAAGTACGAACCTGTTCGGCAAACAGTTTCATATAGTCAGTAGATGCTACTGCCGGAGCGTCGTTCATCACCTGAGCGATGTACGGAACGCGCGGCGTTTCCATCGGGTGCAGCATGTTCCAGCGCTCACAATCCTGGCCATCACGCGCCAGTTCAGTGAAGGAAGTTACGCTGTAAACGTCAGAGCCTACACCGTAGTCGTTCGCCAGGATCTGTGCTGCTTCACGCACGTGACGCAGGATAGAACCGGAGCCCAGCAGCTGAACTTTACCTTTCTTACCTTCGAGGGTTTCGAGTTTGTAGATACCTTTACGGATACCTTCCTCGGCACCTGCTGGCATTGCCGGCATGTGGTAGTTTTCGTTCAGCGTGGTGATGTAGTAGTAAACGTTCTCTTGTTTCTCACCGTACATACGCTCCAGACCATCGTGCATGATGACCGCAACTTCGTACGCGTAAGACGGATCGTAAGAGATACAGTTCGGGATAGTCAGAGACTGAATATGGCTGTGACCATCTTCGTGCTGCAGACCTTCGCCGTTCAGCGTAGTACGACCAGAAGTACCCCCTACCAGGAAGCCGCGAGCCTGTTGGTCGCCTGCCTGCCAGCACAGGTCACCAATACGCTGGAACCCGAACATGGAGTAGTAGATGTAGAACGGGATCATCGGCAGATCGTTGGTGCTGTAAGACGTCGCAGCAGCCAGCCAGGATGCGCCTGCACCCAGTTCGTTGATACCTTCCTGCAGGATCTGACCTTTCTCGTCTTCTTTGTAGTAAGCAACCTGCTCACGGTCCTGCGGGGTGTACTGCTGACCGTTCGGGCTGTAGATACCAATCTGACGGAACAGACCTTCCATACCGAAAGTACGCGCTTCGTCAGCGATGATCGGAACCAGACGATCTTTGATCGACTTGTTCTTCAGCATCACGTTCAGGGCACGAACGAAAGCGATAGTGGTGGAGATTTCTTTGTTCTGCTCTTCCAGCAGCGCACCGAAGTCTTCCAGAGCTGGCAGTTCCAGCTTCTCGGTGAAGTTCGGCTGACGAGCAGGCAGGTAGCCGTGCAGTTTCTGACGCTGAGCGTGCAGATAAGTGTGCTCTTCAGAACCTTCCGGGAAGGTGATGTAAGACAGGTTTTCAACCTGCTCGTCGGTCACAGGAACGTTGAAACGGTCGCGGATATAACGCACGCCGTCCATGTTCATTTTCTTAACCTGGTGAGCGATGTTTTTACCTTCAGCAGTGTCACCCATGCCGTAACCTTTGATGGTATGGGCCAGGATTACAGTTGCTCTGCCTTTGGTTTCCTGCGCTTTTTTCAGTGCAGCGTAGACTTTCTTCGGATCGTGACCACCACGGTTCAGAGCCCAAATCTGCTCGTCAGTCCAGTCAGCAACCAGTGCTGCGGTTTCCGGGTATTTACCGAAGAAGTGCTCACGTACGTATGCGCCATCTTTGGATTTGAAGGTCTGGTAGTCGCCGTCAACGGTTTCGTTCATCAGCTGGATCAGTTTACCGCTGGTGTCTTTACGCAGCAGCTCATCCCAACGACCGCCCCACATGACTTTGATAACGTTCCAGCCAGCGCCCGCGAAGATGCCTTCCAGTTCATTAACAATCTTGCCGTTACCGGTTACCGGGCCGTCAAGACGCTGCAGGTTACAGTTGATAACAAAGACCAGGTTGTCCAGTTTTTCACGGGTCGCGATGGTGATCGCACCTTTAGATTCTGGCTCATCCATCTCGCCGTCGCCCAGGAAGGCGTAAACGGTTTGTTTAGAGGTATCTTTCAGGCCACGGTGTTCCAGATATTTCAGGAATTTAGCCTGGTAGATAGCACCGATTGGGCCCAGACCCATAGATACGGTCGGGAACTGCCAGAATTCCGGCATCAGTTTCGGGTGCGGGTAGGAAGACAGGCCTTTGCCATGTACTTCCTGACGGAAGTTGTTCATCTGCTCTTCAGTCAGACGACCTTCCAGGAATGCGCGTGCGTAGATGCCCGGAGAAATGTGACCCTGGAAGTACACCAGATCGCCGCCATCTTGCTCGTTGCGTGCACGGAAGAAGTGGTTGAAGCAAACATCATATACCGTTGCGGAGGACTGGAAGGATGCCATGTGGCCACCCAGCTCGAGGTCCTTTTTAGACGCGCGCAGTACGGTCATGATGGCGTTCCAGCGGATAGCAGAACGAATACGACGTTCCAGCTCCAGATTGCCCGGGTATTCCGGTTCATCTTCAACGGCAATAGTGTTTATATAATTGCTGGCCCCTGCACCTGCCGCTACTTTCACGCCGCCTTTGCGGGCTTCTGAAAGCAGTTGGTCGATCAGATACTGAGCACGCTCAACACCTTCTTCACGGATGACCGATTCGATCGCCTGTAGCCAGTCGCGAGTTTCGATCGGATCCACGTCATTTGGGAAACGTTCTGACATGGGGGTATTCCTTATCTATCTAATACGTTGAGTTATCTGGAACCTGTCCCATTACGTTCTCGTCAGAGAGCGTAATAAGACAGGTTCTGCGTTTAGTTGCCGCGCACTTTATATGGCGCTTGATTTACAACATCTTCTGGTTAACGTTCTGCCAGAAAAATCACTAATTCTTTCGTTGCTCCAGACGGCGTAAGGCGCGTTCACGACGGCTTTCCTCACGGCTTCTGTCCAGCAGAATCTCTTCGATAAAGGCCAGGTGACGATGAGACGCTTCACGCGCTTCTTCAGGCTTCCCGGCGATAATTGCTTCAAAGATACGGGTACGATGACTGCTTACCAGCGGCAGCATTTCACGACGCGCATACAGCAATTCGAAGTTTTGCCGAACGTTCTGGGCCAACATCGGCTCCATACACCTTAGCAAATGGAGCAGCACTACATTGTGTGCCGCTTCGGTGACAGCAATTTGATACTGAAGTACCGCATCAGATTCGCCGTCAAGATCGCCGGACTGTTGCGCAAGCTCGATTGCATGGTGGAGTTCACGGATACGCGTTTTGTCTTCATCCGTGCTGCGCAGTGCAGCGTAATAAGCTGCAATACCTTCCAACGCATGGCGCGTTTCAAGCAGGTCAAACTGGGATTCAGGATGGTCGGAGAGCAGCTCTACCAGTGGGTCGCTAAAGCTCTGCCACAGGCTGCTCTGAACAAAAGTGCCACCGCCCTGACGACGAAGCAGTAAGCCCTTCGCTTCAAGGCGTTGGATCGCCTCGCGTAAGGAGGGGCGGGAGACGTCGAACTGTTTTGCCAGCTCGCGTTCCGGTGGGAGTTTTTCTCCGGGGCGAAGTGTCCCCTCAAGAATTAAAAACTCCAGCTGCTGCTCAATCACATCGGAGAGTTTTGGTTGGCGGATTTTGCTGTAGGCCATGATTTCCTGTCTTAAGCCATTTGCCCGAAGTCAATTGGTCTTACCAATTTCATGTTCTTGACGCTAAAGTAACAAAGTATTCACCTTCTGTCCATACAGGTTTTGATTGAAATCAGTAAAGGAGGCATATTTTAACAACATTACAGAAATAACGTTTCAAACATGTAACTATGCACAAATGTTAAATTTACCCACCTCGGGGTAGTTTTAACGGAATTGAAACGAAAAATTATCTCATCTGAACCGATTCACCTGCTTATTTATCGATATATCAACCACTATTAATGAATAGAAATTCAAAATGGAAATTTTGTGGTAGATAAACTCGCATTTACAAATGGTTTCTTTTTATTCAACTCGTCATCTTCCCCGCATAAAGCAGGTGCATTCGCGCTCGCATATCATTATTCTGATCAAGACAAAAGTATTAAGGCAACATTTTATCAAAAGCATCTGTAAACAAATTAATACAACAAACGGAATTGCAAACTTACACACGCATTGCTGCGTAGTTCAAAAAATAAGCACTCGAAATATGAAGAGTAAAACCACACACGAGGTTTCATGATGGAAAGTCAACAGCATGGCGATCAGCTCAAGCGCGGCCTTAAGAACCGCCATATACAGCTAATCGCACTGGGTGGCGCGATTGGTACCGGGTTATTCCTCGGTAGCGCATCCGTTATCCAGTCTGCAGGACCGGGTATTATTCTGGGTTACGCTATTGCCGGCTTTATCGCCTTTTTGATTATGCGTCAGTTAGGTGAAATGGTGGTTGAAGAGCCCGTTGCAGGCTCATTTAGTCACTTTGCTTATAAATACTGGGGCGGTTTCGCGGGGTTCTCTTCCGGCTGGAACTATTGGGTGCTGTACGTGCTGGTTGCCATGGCTGAGCTAACTGCCGTGGGTAAATACATCCAGTTCTGGTACCCGGAGATCCCAACATGGGTGTCTGCGGCTGCCTTCTTTGTGCTGATCAACGCCATCAACCTGACCAACGTGAAAGTGTTTGGTGAGATGGAGTTCTGGTTCGCCATTATTAAAGTCATTGCCGTCGTAGCGATGATCCTGTTCGGCGGCTGGTTACTGTTTAGCGGTAACGGCGGCCCGCAGGCCAGCGTCAGCAACCTGTGGGACCAGGGAGGCTTCCTGCCGCATGGCTTCACCGGTCTGGTGATGATGATGGCTATTATCATGTTCTCTTTCGGTGGGCTGGAGCTGGTCGGGATCACCGCAGCAGAAGCGGATAACCCGGAGCAAAGCATCCCCAAAGCGACTAACCAGGTTATCTACCGTATCCTGATTTTCTATGTGGGTTCGCTGGCGGTTCTGCTTTCCCTGATGCCGTGGACGCGTGTCACGGCGGATACCAGCCCGTTTGTCCTTATTTTCCACGAGCTGGGCGACACCTTTGTTGCTAATGCCCTGAACATCGTAGTGCTGACTGCCGCCCTTTCTGTCTATAACAGCTGCGTATACTGCAACAGCCGTATGCTGTTCGGTCTGGCACAGCAGGGCAATGCGCCGAAAGCGCTGATGAACGTCGACAAACGCGGTGTACCGGTGAACACCATTCTGGTTTCCGCACTGGTGACGGCTCTGTGTGTGCTGATCAACTACCTGGCACCGGAATCCGCCTTTGGCCTGCTGATGGCGCTGGTGGTTTCCGCACTGGTGATCAACTGGGCAATGATTAGCCTGGCACACATGAAGTTCCGCAAAGCCAAACAGCAGCAGGGTGTTACCACCCGCTTCCCGGCGCTGCTCTATCCGCTGGGTAACTGGGTGTGCCTGATTTTCATGGCTGCAGTACTGGTGATTATGCTGATGACGCCGGGCATGGCGATCTCGGTGTACTTAATCCCTGTATGGATTGCCATTCTTGGCATCGGCTACCTGTGTAAACAGAAAACGGCCGGCGCGGTTAAAGCGCATTAATCCCCCCCTCCCCCCACCTGCGTCAGGTGGGGGTTGTTACCTGTCTCACACTTTCCCACTCACGACTG
This sequence comes from Citrobacter freundii complex sp. 2024EL-00216, assembly GCF_043945515.1. Lineage (NCBI taxonomy): Bacteria > Pseudomonadati > Pseudomonadota > Gammaproteobacteria > Enterobacterales > Enterobacteriaceae > Citrobacter > Citrobacter freundii complex sp. 2024EL-00216. The sequence goes on from NZ_JBIMRA010000004.1 coordinate 127,036, forward strand.
TTTAGTCCATATCAGCGGCGTTATCCTGCAACGCAAAAATACCGGTACCGGACAATAATTCTCTCCATATCTCATTAATGGAGTGCAGTTGATGGAAACCAGTAAGCTCACGGTGAAAGAAAAGATCGGCTATGGAATGGGCGACGCCGGATGCAACATCATCTTTGGCGCCATCATGTTGTTTGTTAACTATTTTTACACAGACATTTTTGGTCTGGCACCTGCACTGGTCGGCGTATTACTGCTCTCAGTACGCGTTATCGACGCCGTTACCGACCCTATAATGGGCGCGATGGCCGACCGCACCCGTAGTAAATATGGTCGATTTCGTCCATGGCTTTTATGGATGGCTTTCCCGTACGCATTATTCAGCGTACTGATGTTTACCACCCCTGAGTGGACCTATAACAGCAAAGTTATCTATGCGTTCGTTACCTACTTCCTGCTATCTATTACTTATACAGCGATCAACATTCCCTACTGCTCGCTCGGCAGCGTTATCACCAACGATCCGAAGGAACGCGTCGCCTGCCAGTCATATCGCTTTGTGTTGGTAGGCATTGCAACCCTGCTGCTGTCCCTCACCTTGCTGCCAATGGCCGACTGGTTCGGCGGGGAAGACAAAGCCAAAGGGTATCAGATGGCGATGGCGGTTCTGGCTTTCATCGGCATGTGTATGTTCCTGTTTTGCTTCGCTACGGTCCGTGAACGCGTACGCCCTGCTGTCCAGACCAATGACGATTTAAAAGCCGATCTGAAAGACGTGTGGAAGAACGATCAGTGGGTAAAAATTCTGCTGTTAACATTGTGCAACGTCTGTCCTGGCTTTATTCGCATGGCTGCCACCATGTACTACGTGACATGGGTTATGCAGCAAAGCACGCAGTTCGCAACGCTGTTTATCAGTCTTGGTGTGGTCGGCATGATGATCGGCAGTATGCTGGCGAAGGTATTAACCGATCGCTGGTGCAAACTGAAAGTCTTCTTCTGGACCAATATTATCCTGGCGATTTTCTCTGCCGCGTTTTACTTCTTCGATCCGAAAGCCACCATGATGATTATGGTGCTCTACTTCCTGCTCAACATCCTGCACCAAATCCCTTCTCCGCTGCACTGGTCGCTGATGGCGGATGTCGATGACTATGGCGAGTGGAAAACCGGTAAACGCATCACCGGAATCAGCTTCTCCGGTAACCTGTTCTTCCTGAAACTGGGCCTGGCGATTGCCGGAGCGATGGTCGGCTTCCTGCTATCCTGGTACGGCTACGACGCAGGGGCGAAAGCGCAAAGCGACTCTGCCATTAACGGTATTATGCTGCTGTTTACCATCATACCGGGCATAGGCTACCTGATTACCGCAGGCGTGGTTCGTCTGCTGAAAGTTGACCGCGAGTTTATGCAACAAATCCAGACAGATTTAGAAAAGCGCCGCGCCAACTACCGTGAACTGAATGAATACCACGATATAAAAACGACTGAAACCGTAAGGAAAGCCTAATGAATCAGTGGCCAAATCCCTTTATTGAACAGCGTGCCGATCCGTTTATCTTACGTGACGGTAGCCACTATTACTTCATTGCTTCAGTACCCGAATATGACCGACTGGAGATACGCCGGGCCGACTCGCTGGACGGGTTGCGCACCGCCGCCCCGATTGTCGTCTGGCACAAACCAGAAAGCGGCCCCATGAGCCAACTCATCTGGGCACCCGAAATCCATCATCTGGCAGGCAAGTGGTACATCTATTTTGCTGCCACCCACACACAGTCGCTCGATAAGCTGGGGATGTTCCAGCATCGCATGTTTGCGCTCGAATGTGCCGACGCCGATCCGCTGACCGGGCAGTGGACGGAGAAAGGTCAGATTAAAACGCAGTTTGATACCTTTGCGCTTGATGCCACCACCTTTAACCATCAGGGAAAACAGTGGTACCTCTGGGCGCAGAAGTCGCCCGATATCGCCGGAAACTCCAATATCTATCTCGCTGAGCTGGAAAATCCATGGACGATTAAAGGCGAGCCGGTCATGCTAAGTCACCCTGAGTATGACTGGGAATGCCGGGGTTTTTGGGTCAATGAAGGTCCTGCCGTCATGGTTCACGGCGATAAGCTGTTTATCAGCTATTCCGCCAGCGCCACCGATGAGAACTACTGTATGGGATTATTGTGGATTGACCTCAACGCCGATCCGCTCAACCCGCAGAACTGGCACAAATCACCGCGCCCGGTCTTTACCACCAGTTATGAAAACCACCAGTTTGGGCCAGGACACAACAGCTTTACACAAACGCCGGAAGGTGAAGATGTGCTGGTGTATCACGCGAGAAACTACACCGAAATCGAGGGCGATCCGCTGTACGACCCAAACCGCCACACTCGTCTGAAGCTCGTGCGTTGGGACGAAAACGGCATGCCAGATTTTGGCATCCCGCCTGCTGATACGAACTAAACCGCTGCACTGCCCGGTGGCGCTAACGCTTACCGGGCCTACACGTTTTTTCATTGTAGGCCGGATAAGCATTAGCGCCATCCGGCACAACGCTATACTAATGCCCCATAAATGGTGAGCACCGCAATAACCACCACCACCACAAACGAGGTTTTCTTCGCCAGCGAAACGGCGGCTTTTGGCGTTTCGACTTTATCGGTGTGCGGTTCACGCGCCAGCGAGAACTGCGCCAGACGCGTAAGCACCTGATATTGCGACGTGTGCAGATCCGCAAGCGAGGCAAGCCAGGCCGGCAGCGCCTTCTCGCCATGTCCCAACAGCGCATAGACCACGCCCGCCAGACGCACCGGGATCCAATCCAGCACATGCAGGATCGCATCAATACCTGATTGCAGACGCTGGTGCGGTGTCTGATAGCGCGCCAGCCAGGACTGCCAGGCACGTAAAAAAGCATAACCAACCAGCGTCACAGGTCCCCATGGACCACCGACAATCAGCCAAAATAACGGCGCCAGATAAAAGCGGAAGTTGTTCCATAACAACGCGTTCTGCAGTTCGCGCAAGAATTCACGCTCATCGCAGTCCGGCGGAACCCCATGGATAAGCGTCAGCTCGCTGGCCATAGCATCACGGGCGTGAGCATCATCGCGAGCAGCCGCGTTCAGGTAAGCGTGATAGTGAAGGCGCGCCTTGCCAGCACCGATGCACAGCAAGCCAATTAAGATCCACGCCACCAGCAACGGAACATTAAACAACAGCCCATGAAGTGCGCGCAGTAGCAGAAACGTCACTCCCATCGCAATCAGAGTCATGCCTACCGTACGCATCATCGAAAAATGCTTAATCCGGCGGAAAAAAGCTTCAATCCGGTGATCAAGCTGCCAGTGCTCACCCAGCTTAAACAGGCGTTCAACAATCAACACCAATAATGTTGTAAACAGCGTCATGTCATCTCCTTGTGCGACGAGGGGGTGACCAGGGCGCGGAACCTTGCCCAGTCAAAGGACGGCCCGGGATCGGTCTTACGCTCGGGCGCAATATTGCAATGTCCTGTCATGTTGTTAGCAATGGCCGGATAACGCGTAATCAGAGTATTCGTCACGGCAGCCAGTTGCTGATACTGCGCATCGGTATAGGCCAGCGTATCCGTCCCTTCCAACTCAATACCAATTGAAAAATCATTACAGCGTTCTCGCCCTTGATAGCTCGACACACCCGCATGCCAGGCGCGTTTATCAAAAGGCACATATTGCACGATTTCACCGTCACGGCGAATCAAACAATGGGCCGAAACACGCAGATGGGCGATCCCGGCAAAATAAGGATGGGCGTTGGGATCAATCGTGCCCGTAAACAGCGCGTCTATCCACGGGCCGCCAAACTCGCCGGGCGGCAGGCTGATATTATGCACCACCAGCAGAGAAGGGTTTTCGTCATCCGGGCGGCAATCGTAATGCGGAGAGGGAACGCGTCGCGCCTCTGCCAGCCAGCCCTCGTCTAACAACATGCAGAATCTCCTTATTGGTGGTGCTCATATCAGGTTCAGGGTAGCATGTTTCCACCTTATGATTCGTTAGCAATTTGGAGTTTTATCATGCCGCCTCGCCGCTATAACCCTGACTACCGACGTGACGCGCTGTTGGAACGCATAAATCTGGATATCCCTGCCGCTGTAGCTCAGGCGCTGCGTGAAGATTTAGGCGGAGAAGTTGATGCCAATAACGATATCACCGCACAGCTTTTACCCGAAGACATGCGCTCCCATGCCACCGTAATCACCCGCGAAGATGGCGTTTTTTGTGGAAAACGTTGGGTGGAAGAGGTCTTTATTCAGCTGGCTGGCGATGATGTCAACATCACCTGGCATGTTGAAGATGGCGACAGCATAAAGGCCAATCAGCAGCTGTTTGAACTGAACGGCCCTTCCCGCGTTTTACTGACCGGTGAACGTACTGCGCTGAATTTTGTGCAGACGCTTTCAGGTGTAGCGAGCGAAGTGCGTAAATACGTCGACCTGTTAGCAGGAACCAAGACCCAACTGCTGGATACGCGTAAAACCCTGCCGGGACTGCGTACCGCGCTAAAATACGCCGTATTGTGCGGCGGCGGCGCGAATCATCGTTTGGGGCTGTCCGACGCCTTCCTGATTAAAGAAAACCACATTATTGCTTCCGGCTCGGTACGTCAGGCCGTCGAAAAAGCCTTCTGGTTGCACCCGGATGTGCCGGTTGAAGTCGAAGTAGAAAGCCTGGATGAGCTGGACGACGCGCTGAAAGCCGGGGCCGACATCATCATGCTCGATAACTTCGAAACTGACCAAATGCGCGAAGCGGTAAAACGCACCAACGGCCAGGCGCGTCTGGAAGTGTCGGGCAACGTCACCCATGAAACGCTGCGCGAATTTGCCGAAACCGGTGTGGACTTTATCTCTGTTGGCGCGCTGACCAAACATGTTCGCGCACTCGATCTCTCCATGCGATTTCGCTAATTGCTGATTGTATTGCCCGATGACGCTTCGCTTATCGGGCCTACTACACAGGTTTATTCCGTAAGCCGAATACGGCATTTACACCACCACCCGGCAGTTTCTTCGAGTCTCTTCGCAAATACATTGTCTGACTCTGTAATTTCGTAAAAATCCTCTGAACCCGCTTTCCCGTTTTGTTTTTTGTCTCTCGCCGTCCTCCCGTCGGTTTGCCAAAGTAGCGCCAGCAAACTCAAGGAGCGAACGATGAACAAGCAACGAGGCTTTACGCTTATCGAACTCATGGTGGTGATTGGCATTATTGCCATCCTTAGCGCCATCGGCATTCCGGCATATCAAAACTATCTGCGCAAAGCCGCGCTGACAGACATGCTGCAAACCTTTGTCCCCTATCGCACGGCGGTTGAGCTCTGTGCACTGGAGCATGGCGGAACAGATACCTGCGATGCCGGAACGAATGGTATTCCCTCTCCAACAACTACCCGTTACGTCTCAGCCATGAGCGTTGAAAAGGGAGTTGTCAGCCTTAGTGGGCAGGAAAGCCTGAGCGGGCTAAGCATCACCATGACGCCAGGTTGGGACAATGCCAACGGCATTACCGGTTGGAACCGAAACTGCGTCATCCAGAACGACAGCGCATTGCAGCAGGCCTGTGAAGACGTTTTCCGCTTCGATACCCACTAAGGAACAGAGATGAACACCACCCAACTTACGGCACTATGCCAACGTTATCAGGCAATATTACTGGATGCAGACAATGAAGTGGTGCATATCGCCGTCGTAGACGCCCCATCACACGAGCTGCTGGATGCGCTGCATTTTGCCACCACCCGACACATCGACATTGTCTGCTGGACACGTCAGCAAATGGAAGGCCACACGCATACACCGCAGAAAATGCTCCCGGCAGTAGTCACGAAAAGCAGCGCCAGCGCGGCAGACTTGCTGAATCAGACGTTTCATTCCGCTCTGACGCAACGGGCTTCTGATATTCATTTTGAACCCGAGGAAAATCACTATCGAATCAGATTACGCGTAGATGGCGTGCTTCACGCTTTACCGGAAGTCACGACCGAGATGGGCATTGCCATCACCGCAAGGTTAAAAGTATTAGGCAGCCTGGATATCGCCGAGCATCGGCTTCCACAAGACGGACAATTTACCGTTGAGATTTCAGGAGAGCCGGTCTCGTTTCGCATCGCCACCCTACCCTGTCGCTACGGCGAAAAAGTCGTGTTACGGCTACTTCATCAGGTCGATCAGTCACTGGAGATCGCGGCGCTGGGAATGCAAGACGCGCAGCTGGCCGCATTTTCGCAAGCCTTGCAGCAGCCTCAGGGGCTGATTCTGGTTACCGGGCCTACCGGAAGCGGCAAAACGGCCACGCTGTACAGTGCGCTGCAAACCCGAAACACCCCGGATGTGAATCTTTGTAGCGTGGAGGATCCGGTAGAGATCCCGATCGCAGGTCTCAACCAGACGCAAATTCACCCACGCGCCGGTTTGACTTTTCAGGGCGTATTGCGCGCGCTGCTGCGCCAGGATCCCGACATTATCATGGTGGGTGAAATCCGCGATGGCGAAACGGCAGAAATAGCCCTTAAAGCCGCACAAACAGGTCATCTGGTTCTTTCTACGCTGCATACCAATTCCACCAGTGAAACGCTGGTGCGCCTGCAACAAATGGGTGTCGCACGCTGGATGATCGCCTCCGCGCTGACGCTCGTTATTGCACAGCGGTTGGTCAGAAAGTTGTGCCCCCATTGCCGACAACGTCAGAGTACGCCTATCACGCTCTCGAAATCTGTCTGGCCTACACCACTACCGAATTGGCAGGCCCCTGGCTGCAAACATTGTTATCACGGATTTTATGGCCGTACGGCATTGTTTGAAGTCCTCCCGGTTACTCCGGCATTACGTCAGAGTATTGCCAGTGGCACATCCGTAGACGAAGTGGAATCTGATGCTCAGCAATCAGGAATGAGAACGCTTTTCGAGAATGGCTGTCAGGCCGTCGAGCAAGGGTTAACGACATTTGAAGAGCTGATTCGTGTACTGGGCATGCCTCATGTCCACTAAACAGCTTTGGCGCTGGCAAGGCATTAACAACGAAGGTAAATCTCTGGAAGGAACGCTATGGGCCGATACCCGACCGTCATTGATGCTGACTCTTGAGGAACAACAGATTACGCCGCTGCGCATTAAACGTATGCGTGTCAAAATCTCGCACTGGAGCCGTACAAGAAGTGCCGAAACCATACACCAGTTGGCGACATTGCTAAAGGCAGGGTTAACGCTCTCAACAGGGCTAGCTCTGCTTGCTGAACAGCATCCCAGCACTCAATGGCAGGCGCTACTGCGTACGCTGGCTTACGATATGGAACAGGGCATAACCCTCTCCGCCTCGTTATCACAATGGCAACACGTTTTTCCGCCCCTTTACCAGGCAATGATCCGTACCGGAGAACTTACGGGTAAGCTGGACGACTGCTGTTTTGAACTCGCCTACCAGCAAAAGAAACAACAGCAACTTGCTGATAAAGTTAAAAAAGCCCTGCGCTATCCGATCATCATCATAACAATGGCGGTGATGGTCGTATTTGCGATGCTGCAATTTGTACTCCCTGAGTTTGCCGCTATCTACCAGACGTTCAACACCCCGCTACCGGCGCTCACTCAGTGGATTATTACCATCGCACACTGTAGCAGCCAATGGGGATGGCTGGCGGTAGCGCTTGGCCTGGTAGCAGTTGCCACACATCATTTGATAAAGCAGAAACCGTACTGGCTCATTCTGCGCCAGAAATTGCTGCTCAGCCTCCCGGTCATAGGGCCGATGGTGAGAGGGCAAAAACTCACGCAGATATTCACTGTTCTGGCGTTAACGCAAAATGCAGGCATTCCCTTTTTGCAGGGGCTTGAGAGCGTTACCGAAACGCTGGCTAACCCTTTCTGGTCTCAACGTTTAGCACTGGTTCAGCAGGACATCAGCTCTGGAAAACCGATCTGGTTAGCGCTTAAAAATAGTGGTGAATTCAGCCCATTGTGTATACAGCTGGTCAGAACTGGTGAAGCTTCCGGCTCGCTGGATGCAATGCTGCGCAATCTTGCTCATCACCATGGCGAGAAAACCCTGGCTCAGGCTGATAATTTGGCTGCATTACTTGAGCCTGCGTTGCTGGTCATTACGGGGCTTATCATCGGTACACTGGTCGTCGCGATGTATTTACCGATTTTCCATTTGGGAGATGCGATGAGCGGGGTGGGATAGATTCAAATGCCTGATGACGGCGTAACGCCATCAGGCATTTCACAGAACTAGCTGTTCTTACAGGCTATTGAAAACACGGTTTTCTTGTTCCTGTACACGAATAAACGTTGTACGTTTGGTCAGCTCTTTCAGACGGGATGCGCCCACATAGGTACAAGCAGAACGCAAACCGCCGAGGATATCGCGAGCGGTATTATCAACCGGGCCGCGCAGTGGCAGTTTGACGGTTTTACCTTCTGCAGCGCGGTACTGTGCAACACCACCTACGTGACGCGTCATGGCAGATTCAGAGCTCATACCGTAGAACAGCATGAATTTCTCACCGTTCTCTTCAACAATTTTGCCGCCACTTTCTTCATGACCAGCCAGCATGCCGCCGAGCATCACGAAGTCTGCGCCGCCACCGAACGCTTTTGCCACGTCACCCGGCATTGTGCAGCCGCCGTCGCTGACAATCATGCCACCCAGACCGTGGGCTGCATCGGCGCATTCAATAACCGCAGAAAGCTGTGGATAGCCAACGCCGGTTTTTACACGCGTGGTACATACAGAACCAGGGCCAATGCCAACTTTGACAATATCAGCACCGGAGAGCACCAGCTCTTCGCACATTTCACCGGTGACCACATTGCCCGCACAGATCGTTTTAGTCGGCCATGCTTCACGCGCTTTCGACACGAACTGAACAAAATGCTCTGAGTAGCCATTGGCCACATCAATGCAGATAAAGTTTAACGCGGGGTTGAGCGCCAGAATCTGTTTAGTTTTTTCGAAATCTGCATCAGACGTACCGGTTGAAACCATTACGTGTTTGAGCACATCGGCAGAGCTCTCTGCGATGAAGGCGGCCCAGTCTTCAACAGAATAGTGTTTGTGCACGGCGGTCAGGATGTCGAAGGATGCCAGTGCCGTTGCCATGGCAAACGTCCCGACAGTGTCCATGTTCGCGGCAATAATAGGTACGCCGGACCAGGTCTGACCTGAATGCTTAAAGGTAAATTGACGTTCCAGCTCAACATCGGAACGGCTTTTGAGAGTAGAACGCTTAGGGCGGATAAGAACGTCTTTGAAACCTAACTTCAGATCTTCTTCGATACGCATGTGCGGATTCCTGGGGTTAATGGCGAAAAATCGAAACTCACAACTCCAGTGACGCTATCATACGCACTAATCAATGCCGCGCAAGACTGCGAAATTCTCTTTTTTTACGCTACAATCCCATAAATTTACCTGGCGAATAGTAGGTTAATCCTGCAGCAGCCTCGCCTTCGCACGCATAACTTTTAACTGTTTGATAATCAAACTTAAACTCCAGGATCGGCATCTATGAGGTATACGGTAGCCTTAACCGGCGGCATTGGCAGTGGTAAAAGCACCGTTGCAAATGCGTTCGCTGACCTCGGAATAAACGTCATTGATGCAGATATTATTGCGCGCCAGGTGGTTGAACCCGGCACACCTGCTCTTAAGGCGATCGAAGAACATTTTGGTTCCGACGTTATAGCCGCAGACGGATCGTTGCAGCGACGCATTTTACGCGAACGCATTTTTTCCAATCCTGAGGAGAAAAGCTGGCTGAATGCTCTGCTTCATCCGCTTATTCAGCAGGAAACCCAGCGTCAGTTTCAGCAAGCAACCTCTCCTTATCTGCTATGGGTTGTCCCTTTGCTGGTGGAAAATTCGCTGTATAAAAAAGCCGACCGCGTACTCGTGGTGGATGTCACCCCCGAAACCCAGCTCAGACGCACCATGCAGCGTGATGACGTCACGCGTGAGCATGTTGAACAAATTCTTGCTGCCCAGGCAACGCGTGAAGCGCGGCTGGCCGTGGCAGACGATGTTATTGATAATAATGGCGCACCGGAAGCCATCGCCTCGGATGTCGCCCGCCTGCACGCGCTCTATTTGCAATGCGCGTCGCAGTTTGTCTCACAGGAAAAATCGTAATGCACACCCAGGTCCTTTTTGAACACCCTCTCAATGAGAAGATGCGTACATGGCTGCGCATTGAGTTTTTAATCCAACAGCTCTCCGTTAATTTGCCCATTACTGACCATGCCGGCGCTCTGCATTTTTTCCGCAATATCGGAGATTTACTGGATGTATTTGAACGCGGCGAAGTCCGTACCGAACTCCTCAAAGAACTGGAGCGACAGCAGCGTAAACTCCAGGCCTGGGTCGAAGTTCCCGGCGTCGATCAAAGCAGAATCGACTCTTTGCGTCAGCAGCTAAAAAGTGCAGGCAGCATTCTGATTTCTGCCCCGCGTATTGGACAGACGCTGCGCGAAGATCGTCTGATTGGTCTCGTACGTCAGCGTTTAAGTATTCCTGGCGGGTGCTGCAGTTTCGATCTGCCGACTCTGCATATCTGGTTACACCTGGCACAGTCGCATCGTGACGCGCAGGTTGAAACCTGGCTTGCCAGCCTGAATCCGCTCAACCAGGCGCTGTCGCTGGTACTGGATTTAATTCGCAACTCAGCACCGTTTCGTAAGCAAACCAGCCTGAATGGTTTTTATCAGGACAACGGCGAAGATGCAGATCTGCTACGCTTGCAGCTGCCGCTTGATTCGCTGCTTTATCCGCAAATCTCTGGTCATAAGAGCCGTTTTGCCATCCGCTTTATGCCGCTGGATAGCGAGAATGGTCAGGTGCCTGAGCGCCTCGATTTTGAACTGGCGTGCTGTTAAGGAGTCAACATGTCTGAACAAACCATCGTCAACTGCCCAACCTGCGGCAAGCCTGTAGTATGGGCTGAGGTCAGTCCGTTTCGCCCATTCTGCAGCAAGCGCTGCCAGTTAATCGATCTGGGAGAGTGGGCCGCAGAAGAGAAACGCATCCCAAGCTCTGGTGATCTGTCAGAAAGCGACGACTGGAGTGAAGAGCAGAAGTAATTCTGCTAAAACGGTGGGTCGGATAAGGCAATGCCGCATCCGACATTTTATGTTGTTTTGCCTGATGGCGCTGCGCTTATCAGGCCTACGAACTAAAACGTAGGGCGGGCAAGCGTAGCGCCCCCGCCATAATTTGCCGGATACGGCGTTGCCTTATCCGGCCTACAGCACCATTAGCCAGCTATCAGCTTTTCAATGACCGGTGCATTCGCGGGCGGGAAATCCTGCGCATTCAGAGCATCTTGCGCAATCCACTGCGCCGGTTGCCCCTCTTTTCCCCACGGCTCGCCTTCCCAGCTTTCAACCAGCCAGAACCACAGAGTGATATGCCTGTCCGGAAACTGATACTCCAGCTTTTCGAACAATGAGCTTTGAGTCGGCGTGATCCCCACTTCTTCCTGTAGCTCGCGAATCAGCGCCTGCTCCGGCGTTTCGCCCGCTTCAATTTTCCCGCCGGGGAATTCCAGCTTATTTGCCATGTGGGCATCAGCCGCACGCTGGGTGATAAAAATTTCATGTTGCTGATTACGAATAATCCCGACGGCGATTTGCAGTATTTTCATCTTTATCGTCCATAAAAAAGGCGCAGAATTCTGCGCCTTTTCAGTAAGTTATTTTCTTAGCTCAGACGGCCGTGGCACTGTTTGTATTTTTTGCCAGAGCCGCAAGGACACGGATCGTTACGACCCACTTTACGATCGCCGGTTTGTGCTGCCAGCTCTTCTGCCGCGGCAGAATCGTCGCCTTTATGACTCAACTGCTGCATCTGCGCTAAGCGCTCAGCTTCTTCACGACGCTGCTGCTCCATGGCTTCGACTTCTTCAGGCATACGCACCTGAACTTTGCTCAGGGTGCTGATCACTTCATATTTCAGTGATTCCAGCATTGACGCAAACATAGAGAAGGATTCACGCTTGTATTCCTGCTTCGGATCTTTTTGCGCATAACCACGCAGGTGGATACCCTGGCGCAGATAGTCCATCGCAGCAAGGTGCTCTTTCCACAGGGAGTCGAGAGTTTGCAGCATCACGCCTTTTTCGAAGTGACGCATCATCTCCGCGCCCACAACTTCTTCTTTACGCTGATAAACTTCGATGGCGTTAGCCAGGATACGTTCACGCAACGTTTCTTCGTGCAGCTCAGGCTCTTTATCCAGCCACTCTGAAATCGGCATCTCAAGATCGAAGTCGTTTTTCAGACGTTCCTGCAGACCCGGGATATCCCACATTTCTTCCAGAGACTGCGGCGGAATATAGGCATCAATAGTTGCTTTGAAGACATCTTCACGGATGCTGTTGATGGTTTCGCTAACGTCAGTTACGTCCAGCAGTTCGTTACGCTGGGTGTAGATAGCACGGCGCTGATCGTTGGCAACGTCATCATATTCCAGCAGCTGCTTACGAATATCGAAGTTGCGGCTTTCCACTTTACGCTGCGCGTTAGCAATTGCTTTGGTCACCCATGGGTGTTCAATGGCTTCGCCAGGCTTCATACCCAGTTTACGCATCATGCCTGACACGCGGTCAGAGGCAAAAATACGCATCAGCGCATCTTCCATCGACAGATAGAAACGGGAAGAGCCCGCATCACCCTGACGACCCGAACGACCACGCAGCTGGTTATCGATACGGCGAGATTCGTGACGCTCGGTACCGATAATATGCAAGCCACCGGCAGCTAATACCGCGTCATGGCGAACCTGCCACTCGGCTTTAATCTGCGCGATTTGTTCCGGAGTTGGGTTTTCCAGCTCGGCAACTTCCGCCTGCCAGCTACCGCCCAGTACGATATCGGTACCACGACCGGCCATGTTCGTCGCGATAGTCACGGCTGACGGGTAACCCGCCTGGGCGACGATTGCAGCTTCGTTGGCGTGGAACTTGGCGTTCAGAACATTGTGTTTGATACCCGCTTTGCTCAGCTCGTTAGACACTACTTCCGATTTTTCAATGGAGATAGTACCTACCAGCACCGGCTGGCCATTTGCAGTACGTTCTTTAATATCTTCAATGATCGCCTGAATTTTTTCCGCTTCGGTCATGTACACCAGATCCGGTAAATCCTTACGGATCATCGGACGGTTGGTCGGCACAACCACGGTATCCAGTTTGTAGATGGAGCTAAATTCAAACGCTTCAGTGTCGGCTGTACCGGTCATACCGGCCAGTTTTTCGTACAAACGGAAGTAGTTCTGGAAGGTAATAGATGCCAGCGTCTGGTTCTCGTTCTGGATCTCTACGCCTTCTTTAGCTTCAACAGCCTGGTGCAGACCATCGGACCAGCGACGCCCCTGCATGGTACGACCGGTGTGTTCATCGACGATGATAACTTCGCCGTCTTTCACGATGTAGTCTACGTCGCGGGTAAACAGCACGTGCGCACGCAGTGCGGCAGTCACGTGGTGCATCAGCATAATGTTGCCTGGAGAGTACAGTGACTCGCCCTCGTCCATAATGCCTTCGTTAACCAGCAGCTCTTCAATCAGCACCAGACCACGTTCGGTCAGGTTAACCTGGCGCGCTTTCTCATCAACTGAGAAGTGGCCTTCGCCCTGGAACGTGTCGGAATCTTCCTTCTCCTGACGGATCAGGTGCGGGATGATTTTATTCACTTTTTTGTACATTTCCGAGCTGTCTTCAGCCGGGCCGGAAATGATCAGTGGCGTACGCGCTTCATCGATCAGGATGGAGTCGACTTCATCGACCAGCGCATAGTGCAGTTTACGTTGAACACGCTCTTCCGGACTAAACGCCATGTTGTCACGCAGGTAGTCAAAGCCGTATTCGTTGTTGGTACCGTAAGTAATATCGGCGTTGTAGGCTTCACGCTTGGCTGGCGCAGGCAGGCCAGACATGTTGATACCAACGGTCATGCCGAGGAATTCAAACAGCGGGCGGTTATTTTCGGCATCACGCTGAGCCAGATAGTCGTTCACGGTAACCACGTGTACGCCCTTCCCGCTTAATGCGTTCAGGTAGGCTGGCAGCGTCGCGGTAAGGGTTTTACCTTCACCAGTACGCATTTCCGCGATGCAGCGATCGTTAAGCACCATACCGCCCAGCAGCTGAACGTCGAAGTGACGCATACCGAACACGCGTTTACTCGCTTCACGCACTACTGCGAACGCTTCCGGGATCAGGCTCTCAACGCTGGCACCTTTTTCCAGACGGGCGCGGAATTCAGCGGTCTTCGCTTTCAGTTCATCATCGGAGAGTTTTTCCATCTCCGGTTCCATCGCGTTGATGACATTGACCACTTTACGCATACGACGCAGCGTACGCTCGTTACGGCTACCGAATACTTTCGTTAATAATTTGATTAGCATAATAAAATCTCAAACGCCCCGCGGTGCGGAGTCAAAAATTATAAGTTGGAAGGTTCTTTTTTAGCTGAGGCGTTGAGGACCAGCGCGGATACCCTGCAGCTGGCTGATCCAGACCGGAACGCTAAACGCGGCCTGAGAGGTAAAGTGTGCGTATGTCACGCGACTTACTGTCGCGGGCGGAGTGCCTTCTTGCGTCAGCATCGCGCTGAGCGTATTCAGTAACGCAAGATGGTGCGCCTGGATTGGCAATGGCTCTTCGGCAACGGGCAACGCCTGAGGTGCCATGGCAAAAGAAAGATGGCGGATAACCGTACGAATGGCATGTTGATGCCAGTAATCGACGGTAAAATTTGGGCGGCGATTAGTCGCTTCCAGCAAAGCAAGCTGGCTAAAGTTAACTTTAGCGCCTTGATCGTGATTGCTGGCGGTCGCCTTCGCGGGGGTATTAGGTTCAGCAGCATTACCGAGCGCGGGCAGGCCAAAACTAGCCGCGACCATCCCCAACAGGAGATGCGGCCAGAAGTACCGTCTGCCTAACTGTCGCCAGCGCGTCAGTATTCCACTCACGTTATTGCCACCTGATATACCCTGCGTTTGGGGTTACAAATGCAAAACCATTTTTTGCGCACAAATCTTACCATTAATGCGTTCGCACCACAGCAGTAATGACAGCAAGTCGCGGGTAAATATGCTTAAGAAAGCAGCGATCGAACGGTATTTTAATCTACCTGTGGGGAAAAAGTCGCTTCAGATAAGGTGGTTTGCACTCGGAAGATAAAAAAACGACTGGTTCACCTGGCCGGAGAGAGTGCCAGATTTACCAGTCGAATTTATGCGACAGCGTATGTCGTTATGCCAGTACGGTCGATGGTGCTTTGAACGCCAACGGCAGTTCTGCATCGTCCTGGAAGGTCACATATTCCCAGGCTTCCTGTTTTGCCAGGACCGCCTGCAACAGTTTGTTATTCAATGCATGACCGGATTTATACGCGGTAAATGCACCAATAATGTTGTGACCACACATGAACAAGTCACCGATCGCGTCGAGCATTTTGTGACGAACGAATTCATCTTCAAAACGCAGGCCGTCTTCGTTCAATACGCGATAATCGTCAACAACGATGGCACAATCGAAGCTGCCGCCCAGGCACAGGCCGCGGGACTGCAGATATTCGATATCACGCATGAAGCCGAAAGTACGCGCACGGCTGATCTGACGCATGAACGCATCCGCAGAGAAGTTCATCGCGTAGCGCTGCGTGCTGGAGTCGATCGCCGGATGGTTAAAGTCGATGGTGAAATCCAACGTAAAACCATTATACGGCTTAAACTCAGCCCACTTATCGCCATCTTCGACACGAACGGTCTCTTTGATGCGAACAAATTTTTTGGCGCTGCTCAGTTCTTCAATACCTGCATCAAGCAGCAGATAAACGAACGGAGCGGCACTGCCATCCATGATCGGGATTTCCGGTGCGTTAACTTCAATAACGATGTTATCGATACCTAAACCCGCCAGAGCAGCATTAAGGTGCTCTACGGTTGAAATCCGTACATCATGCTCATTGACCAGACACGTACAGAGCATGGTATCACGCACAGATTTGGCATCGGCCGGGAAATCTACCGGAGGATTCAAGTCGGTGCGACGATAGATGACCCCGGTGTTGGCCGGCGCAGGGCGTAATGTCAGGGTGACTTTTTTGCCGGTATGCAAACCGACGCCAGTCGCCTGAACGATACGTTTAAGAGTCCTTTGTTTGATCATCGTATAATCTCGCCAAATTACCTATCCAACCGAAGTGTACTATACATTCGGTGGGCCAGTTTAGCACAAAGAGCCACAATTCCCAAATTCCAGCTAATTCTTAATCAGCTTGCTTACGCAGGAATGCTGGGATATCCAGATAATCCGGCTCTTTGGTGGTTTGCGGCGTATTGTCGTTAACCACTTTCGCTACCGGTTTCTGCTCTTGCGTCAACGGCGCCATGCCGTGCTGCTGGTAACGATCCATTACCGGCTGCTGTACCTGCTTGTTGGTCACCAGAGTGATTTCAGGACGTTTGTCCATACCAATTCCAGTTGCAACAACGGTGACGCGCAGTTCGTCGTTCATATCCGGGTCCAGGGAGGTACCGATAACCACGGTCGCATTATCCGATGCAAAGGCACGAATCGTGTTCCCGACGGTTTCGAACTCATCCAGACGCAGGTCGAAGCCCGCAGTAATGTTGACCAGCACGCCGCGCGCACCAGACAGATCGATGTCTTCCAGCAGCGGAGAAGAGATAGCCATTTCAGCCGCTTCTTCTGCACGGTCTTCACCGCTTGCCACGCCTGAACCCATCATCGCGTAGCCCATTTCGGACATCACGGTGCGCACGTCTGCAAAGTCGACGTTCATCAGGCCCGGACGAGTAATCAGTTCAGCGATACCCTGGACTGCGCCTTTCAGCACGTCGTTCGCTGCGCCAAACGCATCCAGCAGGGAGATACCGCGACCCAGCACTTTCAGCAGCTTGTCATTCGGAATAGTGATCAGAGAGTCCACATGTTTGGACAGCTCGGTGATACCCTGTTCCGCGAATGCCATACGCTTCTTACCTTCAAAGTTGAAAGGCTTAGTCACGACAGCAACGGTCAGAATACCTAAATCTTTTGCTACTTCAGCAACCACTGGCGCTGCACCGGTACCGGTACCGCCGCCCATGCCAGCTGCGATAAACACCATGTCTGCGCCGTCAAGCGCTGCACGCAGAGCTTCACGATCTTCGTCTGCCGCATTACGGCCTACTTCCGGGTTTGCACCCGCGCCCAGACCTTTGGTGATGCCGCTACCAATCTGAATGGTCTGTCCAACCGCCGTTTTACGCAACGCCTGAGCGTCGGTATTCACCGCGAAGAATTCAACACCTTCGATGCGCTCGCGCACCATGTGTTCAACGGCATTACCGCCGCCGCCGCCGACGCCGATGACTTTAATCACCGCGTCATTGGTAAGTTCCATAGGTTCAAACATAGTTTCTCTCTCCGTTGTGCCTGTCGCCTGAGACCGTTAATGTGCGTTGGTCTCTTTAAAAATTAAAACTCTTTTCGCAGCCAGCTATTGAGTCGTTTGATCCACGAGCCAACTGATGCCGTAACGCGTTTTTCTACTTCAGCCTCACCACTCAAATGGGATTCTTTCCCGTAGTGAAGCAGCCCCACTGCCGTTGAATAATAAGGCTCCTGGGCATAATCCGTCAGACCAGTGATATTCAGCGGTGCGCCAATACGTACTTGCGTATGAAACACGCGCTGTGCGCAGGCCGCAAGACCTTCAATTTGCGCAGCGCCACCGGTTAACACAATCCCCGCCGCCAGATGATGTTTCACACCCTGCTGGCGAAGCTGTTCTTGTAATTGCAAAATTTCTTCGTTGACCAGGTTGAGCAGCTCGGTATAACGCGGCTCAATGACCTCTGCCAGGGTCTGACGTTGCAGGCTACGCGGTGGACGACCACCTACGCTTGGCACTTCAACGCTTTCGTCTTTACCCACGATGGAGCCCAGCGCGCAACCATGACGCACTTTGATGGCTTCAGCATCGCTCGGCGGCGTACCAAAGGCATACGCGATATCGCTGGTCACTACATTCCCTGCATAAGGGATAACTTTAGTGTGGCGCAACGCCCCGCCAGTATAAACGGCGATGTCCATTGTACCACCACCAATATCCACCACGCAGACACCCAGCTCACGTTCATCTTCCGTCAACACGGAATAACTGGCTGCCAACCCGGCAAAAATCAGTTGGTCAACTTTCAGACCACAACGTTCAACGGCTTTGACAATGTTCTTTGCCATGTCGTTGTGGCAGGTAATAAGATGGACTTTTGCCTGCATACGCACGCCGGAAAGACCGACCGGATTTTTAATGCCTTCCTGGTAGTCGATGGCGTATTCCTGCGGAATAACGTGCAGAACACGATGTTCATCGCGAACGCGTACGGATTTTGCCGTATGTACCACGTTTTCCACATCTTCCTGCGTCACTTCCTCTTCGGAAATGGGCACCATACCAATTTCATTTTGACAGCTAATATGTTTACCGGAAAGTGCCAGATACACCGAGGAAATCTGGCAATCTGCCATCAGTTCAGCCTGGTCAATGGCGCGCTGTACGCACTTCACCACTGACTCAAGGTCATTCACCCCGCCTTTATCCATACCTCGCGATGGGCAACTGCCCACGCCAATGATATTGACCATACCGTCGGGCAGAACTTCCCCTACTAAAGCGGCTACCTTCGCGGTGCCAATCTCCAGTCCAACTACCAGTTTTCTGTCCGTCGCCTTGATCATTGTTGTTCTGCCTGTGCCTGATTCTGTTGCTGATTAGATTCCTCAGGAGGCAAGGGAACCCAGCCTACTGCCGCTCCTGAGTCATAACGCAAATCAACGTAGCTAATCCGTTTGCCATCGGTTTGCGCCTGCTGCTGTAAAACCGGGTAGAGTTCCACAAAGCGAGCCAAACGTTTTATCGTATCGCCCCTGCCCAGATTCAGCTTAATATCGTTATTCAGCGTCAACTGCCAGGAACGACGAGCGGTCATCGCCGCTTCCTTCAGGGTGAATCTATCCTTAGCCAGCACCTGCCCCATATCGCGGAACCCTTGCAACACTTCACTTGCGCTGCCTTCCGGTCCATACAACATGGGTAATACCTGCTTATTGGCCCGACCGGTTGGAACACTGAACGTATTTCCTTCAGCATCCACCATATGTTGGTCATTCCAACGCGCAATGGGCACATATTCAACCAGATGAATCTTCAATTCATCGGGCCATTGCTTTCTGACGCTCGCCTGTTTAATCCAGGGGAGGCGTTCAATTTGACTCTGAATGATGTTCACATCCTGAGTCATAAAGGTTCCCGGAGCGCCCAGCGCCAAAATGGACTGACGAATATCGTCATTGCGCGTGTAATGCCGTTCGCCGGTTAACACCAGTTTCGATAAAGGCAAACGTTGCGCATCTTCCATCCATCCCAACACTACCCAGCCGCTGACAAACACGGTGCACAGCACTGTCAGCAGGAACAATATTCCTGCAAGACGCGTTCCATTATTGCGGCGTGAGGAGTTTACTTCTTCTTCATCACCGTTTCGCGTGTTCAGCGCAGCCTGCGACATATCAGTCCGCCAACTCCAGAATTCTTACCACCAACTGCGAGAAGCTCAGGCCCGCCTGACGCGCCGCCATCGGCACCAGACTGTGGCTGGTCATACCTGGAGAGGTATTCGCTTCCAGCAGATAAAACTGGCCATCGCTGTCCAGCATGACGTCAATGCGACCCCAACCTTTACAGCCCAATGTGGTCCACGCTTTCAGGACTAATTCCTGTAAACGGGCCTCTTGTTCGACTTCCAGACCGGCAGGGCAGAAATATTGTGTCTCATCAGAGAGATACTTCGCCTCATAATCATAGAAGGTTCCCGCGGGTTGGATACGTATTGACGGTAAAATTTCTTCACCAAGTATCGCAACTGTAAATTCCGGGCCACTGAGCCATTTTTCGATCAGTACTTCTTCATCATGCTGAAAAGCCAATGCTAATGCACCATGCAAAGCATTTTCTTCTTCAACTTTTGACATCCCTACGCTTGAGCCTTCACGGCTTGGCTTCACAATCAGCGGCAAACCTAGCGCAGAAATCTCCGTAACAACCTCATCACTAAGACCTTTTTCGAACTCAGCGCGGGTCAATGCGACCCAAGGCGCGACCGGTAAACCAGCCCCCTGCCACAACAGTTTGCTGCGCAGTTTGTCCATCGAAATCGCAGAAGCCATGACGCCACTACCGGTGTACGGCAGACCAACCAGCTCCAGCATGCCCTGCAACGTGCCATCTTCACCACCACGACCGTGCAGCGCAATAAACACCTTTTGAAAACCCATCGATTTCAAAAGCGTGACATCAACCTCTTTTGGGTCAATTGGATGAGCATCCACACCACCTTCGCGTAACCCTGCCAGTACGGCCGCGCCGGAATTCAGCGAAACGTCACGCTCTGCGGAGGTTCCCCCTAACAGGACCGCGATTTTATCAGCCATGTTGTTCTTCCTCCGGGTTTTGCGGCTTCAGTTTGATTTCAGCTAAGGAACGCGCGATTTTGCCGATATTTCCAGCGCCCTGCACCAAAATCAGATCGTTGCCGGTTAATACCGGCGCCAGCATGTCTGCCACCTGAGCCGGATCGGATACCAGAATCGGGTCGATCTTACCGCGACCACGGATCGTACGGCACAGCGAGCGGCTGTCGGCTCCTGGAATCGCGGCTTCACCCGCGGCGTACACATCCAGCATCAACAGCGCATCGACCTGAGTCAGCACGTTGGCAAAGTCGTCATACAGATCGCGAGTACGCGTAAAGCGGTGCGGCTGGAACAGCATCACCAAATTTTTGTCCGGCCAGCCCGCGCGTGCAGCTTTAATCGTGGCATCCACTTCCGTAGGGTGATGACCATAATCATCCACCAGCAACGCCGTCCCGGCTTTACCGTTTACCGGCTCAAGCGGGAATTCGCCGAGGAAGTCAAAACGTCGTCCGGTGCCCTGGAAACTTTCCAGCGCGCGCAGAATTGCGTCGTCTTCAATGCCTTCTTCTGTTGCAACTGCTACCGCCGCCGCCGCGTTCAGCGCATTGTGACGGCCCGGTGCGTTCAACGTCACGCGTAAATCGGCCATCCCCTGACGCAGCAGCGTGAAGTGTCCTTGTGGACCAATCTGCTGGTAATCTTCGACGCGCACATCAGCATCATCGCTGAAACCATAGGTTGTGGTTTGACGACCAACTCGCGGCAACAACTCGCGGATCACCGGGTCGTCAACGCACATCACCGCACGACCATAAAACGGCAAGTTATGCAGGAAATTAATAAACGTCTGCTTTAAATTTTCGAAGTCGCCATGGTAGGTATCCATATGATCGGCTTCGATATTGGTAACAATCGCTACCATCGGCTGCAAATGCAGGAACGACGCATCGCTCTCATCCGCCTCCGCAATTAAATAACGGCTATGACCCAGACGCGCATGGACGCCTGCGGCCTTCACCAGACCGCCGTTGACAAACGTCGGATCCAGCCCCGCTTCCGCGTAGATACTGGAGACCATCGCTGTGGTCGTGGTTTTACCGTGCGTCCCGGCAATGGCGATACCGTGACGAAAACGCATTAACTCCGCCAGCATTTCAGCACGACGGATCACCGGAATGCGCGCTTCATGCGCCGCAACAATTTCCGGGTTATCCGCAGAAATGGCGCTGGATACCACCACTACGCTCGCATCGCGCACGTTTTCCGGGCGATGGTTGAAGAAAATCGTGGCGCCCAGATTCGTCAACTGCTGCGTCACCGGGTTCGGCGCTAAGTCAGAACCGCTGATCTGATAACCTTCGTTGGCCAAAACCTCGGCAATACCGCCCATACCAGCACCACCGATGCCGACAAAGTGAATGTGCCGAACGCGACGCATTTCGGGCACGATGGAACGCAGTTTTGCCAGTTGTTGTGTATTCATTCTTTAGCCATTAACTTCTTAGTTCATGCGATGCAAAAGGCATCACCACAATTACGCCCGGGCAGCCCGGCTCACTTCATTAGCAACGCGCTCTGTAGCATCCGGAATGGAAGCGGCGCGCGCACGTTCTGCCATGGTTAATAAGGTTTCTCGCGACCACCCGGAAAGGGTGTTAGCGACGGCATCCACAGTAAACTGCGGCTGCTCAAGAATTTTGGCGGCGCCCGCTTTCTCCAGCGGCAGCGCGTTCCAGTACTGCTGTCGGTCTTTATGCTGAAAAGGCACAAACAGCGCAGGCAAACCTGCGGCGGCAATTTCGCTTACCGTCAGCGCGCCGGAGCGACAAACTACGACATCCGCCCACGCGTAGGCTGCTGCCATATCATCAATAAACTCAGTGACCTTGTGCTGCGGTTGTCCCGCGTCGGCATACGCGTGTTCAACGGTTTGCTGCGCACCTTTGCCACTCTGATGCCAGATAGTCACCGCATCACCAAGCTTTGCAGCAACCTGCGGCATCGTCTGGTTCAATACGCGTGCGCCCTGAGATCCCCCGACGACCAGCACGCGAACCGGGCCTTCACGCCCCGCCAGACGCGCTTCGGGCAACGGCAGCGCCAGAACATCGGTGCGTACTGGGTTACCCACCACTTCCGCATTCGGGAAAGCGCCAGGAAAAGCCTGCATCACCTTCGTTGCAATCTTCGCCAGCCACTTGTTGGTTAATCCCGCAATGCCGTTCTGCTCATGCAGGACAACCGGAATGCCTAATGACCAGGCAGCCAGACCGCCAGGGCCGGACACGTAACCGCCCATCCCCAGCACCACATCAGGCTTAAACTGCTTCATGATGGCGCGCGCCTGACGCCAGGCATTAAAAATACGCACGGGGGCGGCAAGCAGCGCGTTGACACCTTTGCCACGCAAACCGGAGATGCGAATAAAGTCAATTTCGATGCCATGCTTTGGCACTAAGTCCGCTTCCATACGATCGGCGGTGCCCAGCCAACGAACCTGCCAGCCCTGGGCCATTAAATGATGCGCGACCGCCAGCCCCGGGAACACATGCCCGCCGGTACCGCCTGCCATCACCATTAACCGCTTCGGTTGACCACTCATCGTGCACCTCGTGTAAACGCCTGGGCTTTTTCCAGACGCGTTTCATAATCAATACGTAACAAAAACATGATGGCCGTCGACATAATCAACAAACTGGAACCACCATAACTGATCAGCGGTAACGTCAGACCTTTTGTTGGCAGCATACCTGCTGCCGCGCCGACGTTTACCAGGGCCTGGAAGCTAAACCAAATCCCGATGGAGCAGGCTAAAAAGCCTGAAAAACGGTGGTCAATTTCCAGCGCTTTGCGGCCAATCGACATCGCGCGAAAAGCGACGAAGAATACCATTAAAAGCGCCAATACCACACCGATATAACCCAGCTCTTCCCCAATGATGGCGAAGATGAAGTCGGTGTGCGCTTCCGGTAAATACTCCAGTTTTTGCACTGAATTACCTAACCCCTGACCCCAAACCTCACCGCGACCAAAAGCCATCAGCGATTGCGTTAACTGATAGCCGCTGCCAAACGGATCTTCCCATGGGTTCCAGAAAGAGGTTACGCGGCGAATACGATACGGTTCGGCAAGGATCAGCAGCACCACCGCCGAAATCCCCATGCCGATAATGGCAATGAACTGCCACAGTTTCGCACCAGCGAGAAACAGCATCGCCAGCGTCGTGACAAACAGTACCACTACCGTACCAAGGTCAGGCTGCGCCAGCAGTAAGACTGCCAGCACCAGAATCACGCCCATCGGTTTTAAGAAGCCGCGCAGGTTGTTACGCACTTCATCGACTTTACGCACCAGGTAGTTAGCGAGATAACAGAACAGCGACAGCTTGGTGAATTCCGCAGGCTGAATACGCAGCGGCCCCAGCGCGATCCAGCGCGATGCCCCGTTAACGGAGCTCCCCACCACCAGCACGATCAACAACATGATGATCGAGGCGATCAGCATCGTCGTGCTGTACTTTTGCCAGAACTCCATCGGCAGACGCAGCGTCACCATCGCCAGACAGAACGCGAGGAAGATATACAGCGCGTCACGCTTAGCAAACAGGAAGGGATCGCCTGCCAGGCGTTGCCCTACGGGCATCGATGCCGATGTCACCATCACAAAACCGATCGCTGCCAGACCAAAAGTCAGCCACAGCAGCATGCGGTCATACATGATCAGGCTGTCCGCGTCTTTATCACGCGAAGCCATCACCCAGCCTTTAAGTGCCGCGAAGATCCACGCCAGGACACCCAGTCCCGGTACGCGCGGCATTTTCAGACGAGGGAGAGAGAATCGCATCAACCCAACTCCTTCGCCAAACGGGTAAAGACGTCACCGCGTTGCTCAAAGTTCTTGAACTGGTCAAGGCTGGCGCAGGCTGGCGACAGCAGCACCATATCACCCTGCTTCACACGTGGTGCGAGCAGACGCATTGCCTGCTCCATGGTTTCAGTGTGTTCCGCAACCTCAGGACGCAGAGCGGCAAGCTGCGCGCCATCGCGACCAAAGCAGTACAGACGAATGTTGTCGCCAGTCAGGTAGCATTGCAGCGGCATAAAGTCGGCGGATTTCCCATCGCCGCCCAGCAGCAGGTGCAACGTACCGTCAACGTGCAGACCATTCAGCGCCGCTTCGGTGCTGCCAACGTTGGTGGCTTTTGAATCGTTGATCCAACGCACACCGTTATGATTCAGTACCAACTGGAAACGATGCGCCAGACCGGTAAAGGTAGTCAGCGCTTTCAGGCTGGATGCCCGCGGCAGACCCGCAGCATCCGCCAGCGCCAGCGCCGCCAGGGCGTTGGTATAGTTATGCTGGCCGGTAAGCGTCATCTCTTTCACGTTCAGGACTTTTTCACCCTTCACCCGCAGCCAGGTTTCACCCTGCTGACGATTGAGATGATAGTCACCCATGTTGATGCCAAAGCTCACGCAGCGCTCATCCGCCCCGCGAATCGGCATGGTCAGCGCATCATCGGCATTAACCACGCACACTTTCGCATTCTCATAGACGCGCAGTTTGGCCGCACGGTACTGCTGCAAGCCAAACGGATACCTGTCCATATGATCTTCAGTGACGTTCAAAATGGTGGCGGCTACGGCCTGTAAGCTGGAGGTTGTCTCCAGCTGGAAGCTCGACAGCTCCAGTACATACAGCTCACGTTCGTCATCCAGCAACATCAGCGCGGGCAGGCCGATATTTCCGCCAACACCCACGTTCACACCAGCCGCTTTCGCCATTTCTCCCACCAACGTGGTGACGGTGCTTTTCCCGTTGGAACCGGTGATCGCGACGATCGGCGCCTGCGCTTCACGACAGAACAGCTCGATGTCACCGACAATTTCGATCCCTGCATCAGCAGCGGCGCTCAGAGAAGGATGCGCCAGGGCAATACCAGGGCTGGCGACGATGAGATCGGCGGCCAGCAGCCAATCATCATTCAGGCTGCCAACATGACGCTCAACCGCTTCCGGCAATTTATCCAGGCCAGGTGGCGTTGCGCGGGTATCCATCACACGCGGCGTCACGCCACGCGCCAGAAAGAAATCCACGCAGGACAGCCCGGTCAATCCCAGACCGATAATGACGACTTTTTTACCCTGGTAATCAGCCATGATTAACGTACCTTCAGCGTTGCCAGGCCAATCAGCACCAGCATCAGCGAAATAATCCAGAAGCGCACAATTACGCGCGGTTCCGGCCAGCCTTTCAGTTCATAGTGATGGTGAATCGGCGCCATACGGAAGATACGCTGTCCGCGCAGCTTAAAGGAGCCAACCTGCAGAATGACCGACAGCGTTTCCACAACAAATACGCCGCCCATGATTACCAGCAGGAATTCCTGACGCAGCAGCACGGCAATAATGCCCAGCGCGCCGCCCAGCGCCAGCGAACCGACGTCGCCCATAAAGACCTGCGCCGGATAGGTGTTAAACCACAGGAAGCCTAACCCCGCACCGACAATCGCCGTACAGACGATCACCAGTTCGCCGGCATGGCGTAAATACGGAATGTGCAGATAGTTGGCAAAGTTCATGTTACCGGTCGCCCACGCCACCAGCGCAAAACCCGCAGCCACGAACACGGTCGGCATAATCGCCAGACCATCCAGGCCATCGGTGAGGTTTACCGCATTGCCAGTACCCACAATAACGAAGTACGCCAGCAGCACGTAGAACAGCCCCAATTGCGGCATGACATCTTTAAAGAACGGCACCACCAGCTCGGTAGCCGGGGTATCTTTACCGGCGAGGTACAGCGCAAAGGCTACACCCAGCGCAATCACCGACATCCAGAAGTACTTCCAGCGGGCAATCAGGCCCTTGGTATCTTTGCGCACCACTTTGCGATAGTCATCGACAAAACCGATAATGCCGTAGCCAATCAATACCACCAGCACGCACCATACGTACGGGTTCGACGGATATGCCCACAACAGAACGGAGATAACAATCGCGGTGAGGATCATGATCCCGCCCATGGTTGGCGTACCGCGTTTACTAAAGTGCGATTCAGGACCGTCGTTACGTACAACCTGTCCAAAGGACATTTTTTGCAAGCGGGCAATCATGCGCGGGCCCATCCACAAAGAGATGAACAGCGCGGTCAGCAGGCTGACGATGGCGCGAAACGTCAGATAGGAAAAGACGTTAAAGCCGGAATAATATTTGACCAAATGTTCGGCCAGCCAAACTAACATGTCCCATTCTCCTGTAATGCGCGTACTACCTCTTCCATGGCGGCACTACGTGAACCCTTCACTAAAATCGTCATGACCTGATGTTCTGCAATCAATGCTTTAAGATGCGCGGCCAGCGCGCTTTTATCCGCAAAATGTTCGCCAACGCCGCTGGCGTCGCTAATTGCCTTACTCAGTTTTCCTGTACTCAGTACACGGTCGATACCTGCTGCT
The DNA here is from genome assembly GCF_043945515.1 of Citrobacter freundii complex sp. 2024EL-00216. Lineage (NCBI taxonomy): Bacteria > Pseudomonadati > Pseudomonadota > Gammaproteobacteria > Enterobacterales > Enterobacteriaceae > Citrobacter > Citrobacter freundii complex sp. 2024EL-00216. Next base: position 153,998 of record NZ_JBIMRA010000004.1, read on the forward strand.
TTCGCAGCAACACCTACCTGTACATGGCATGCTTCACTTTCTGCGCCAAGCTCTGCCATATCGCCAACGACCAGTACGCGATAGCCCGGCATTTCAGACAGCACCTGCACCGCTGCGGTCATCGAACCGACGTTCGCGTTATAGGAGTCGTCCAGCAGCAACTGATTTTCTGCGAGTTGAATCGGGAACAGACGTCCCGGTACCGCTTGCAGATCCTTCAAACCCGCTTTGATCGCCTCGTGCGTCGCGCCTACCGCCATAGAAAGCGCCGCCGCCGCAAGGGCGTTAGCGATATTGTGGCGACCCGGCAACGGCAGCAGGACATCAATGCTTCCGGTCGGCGTTTGCAGAGAAAATTCTGTGCCATGCGAGGTCACATGAACGTTGGTAGCAGAAAAGTCGCTGTTGGCCGCATTCGGGGAGAAGCGCCAGACTTTGCGTTCGCCGATGATGCTTTGCCAGTTCAACCAGTCGTTGTTGTCGGCATTCATAATGGCGATACCATTCTCAGACAGGCCGGTAAAAATCTCACCTTTTGCCTTCGCAACGCCCGCCAGAGAGCCGAAACCTTCCAGGTGCGCGGCGGCCAGATTGTTCACCAGCGCCGCTTCCGGACGCGTCAGGCCGACGGTCCAGGCGATTTCGCCCTGATGGTTGGCGCCGAGCTCAATCACGGCATAGTCGTAATCGTTATTTAAGCGCAGCAGCGTCATCGGTACGCCGATGTCGTTATTCAGATTGCCCGCGGTATATAGGGTGTTACCACACTGGCTCAGAATGGCAGCCGTCATCTCTTTGACGGACGTTTTACCGGATGAGCCGGTCAGCGCGACAACGCGCGCCGGAACCTGAGCGCGAACCCACGCCGCCAGTTCACCAAACGCCAGACGCGTATCTTTAACAATCAGCTGCGGCAGGTTGGTGTCCAACGGGCGGCTGACCAGCAGCGCACCCGCCCCGCTCTCTTGCGCTTTGTCTGCAAAATCATGGGCATCAAAGCGTTCGCCTTTCAGCGCCACAAACAGGCAGCCCGGCGTCACTTTACGCGTATCGGTTGTTACGGCATCAAGGGGCAGATCGGCCCCTTTCAGTTCGCCACGGAGGATCTCCGCCAGTTGGCTGAGCGTTACGCTAATCATGCGATAACCCCCAGCAGACGCGCTGCGGTCACGCGGTCAGAATAGTCGAGACGCTGCGAGCCGACGATCTGGTAATCTTCGTGACCTTTCCCGGCCACCAGCACCACGTCGTTTTCTTTCGCCTGCATAATGGCGTTTGTCACGGCTTCTGCGCGCCCTTCCATCACCTTCGCCTGTCCGGCATCCAGCATACCCGCCAGAATGTCGTTAATAATGGCGCGCGGCTCTTCGGTACGCGGGTTGTCATCAGTCACCACGACAACATCTGCAAACTGCTCGGCGATTGCGCCCATCAACGGACGTTTGCCTTTATCGCGATCGCCACCGCAGCCAAAGACGCACCACAGTTTGCCAGTACAGTGCAGACGTGCCGCCTGCAGCGCTTTTTCCAGCGCATCTGGCGTATGAGCGTAATCAACCACCACGGTGGTTTTACCCGGCGCGCTGAACACTTCCATACGTCCGCAAACCGGCTGCAATTGTGTCGCCGTTTTCAGTAAATCAGCTAACGGATAGCCCAGTGCCAACAGCGTTGCCAGCGCCAGCAAAAGATTGCTGACGTTAAACGCCCCCATCAGGCGGCTTTCAATTTCGCCGTCGCCCCATGAGGAGGTAAAACGAATCGTTGCCCCGCTGTCGTGATACTTCACGTCAACCGCTTTTAACCAACGACCATGACAGTTCGGGTTGATGTGGTCTTCCATCGAAACGGCAACCGCATCCGGGAGTTTCGCCAGCCAGCGACGACCGACTTCATCATCCGCATTGACGATGGCCTGACCGCAATGGTGCGTGGAATACAGCAGCCATTTCGCGGCTTCGTAATGTTCCATGTCGCCGTGGTAGTCGAGATGGTCGCGGCTTAAGTTAGTAAATACTGATGCGGCAAACTTCAGCGCCGCCACGCGATGCTGAACCAGGCCGTGTGAAGAGACTTCCATCGCGCCAACCGTTGCGCCCTGCGCAGCCAGCCCCGCCAGCACATGCTGGACATCAACGGCTGAACCGGTGGTATTTTCCGTCGGGATCACTTTGCCCAGCAGGCCATTGCCTACTGTTCCCATTACCGCGCTGGTTTCGCCAAGCAGTTGGCTCCACTGGGCCAGCAATTGGGTGGTGGTGGTTTTACCGTTAGTCCCGGTTACGCCGACCAGACGCATTTTCTCAGAAGGCTCGTGGTAAAAACGGCCCGCCAGTGCAGATAAACGTTCGTTAAGCTGACTGAGATAGATGACCGGAACGCCATGCATTTCACGGATTTCACCATCAGTAGCTTCATCTTTTGCTTCTGCAATAATGGCAGCCACACCTTGCGCTATCGCCTGCGGGATATACCGACGCCCGTCCGCCTGATGACCCAATACTGCGACAAAGAGATCGCCTGATGCAGCCACACGGCTGTCAAGCGTCATCTCCCGCAGTGCTCGCTCCGGTGCACCCGGCACCCATGGAGCAAGAAGGTCGCGCAAATTACGATCTGCCACCTGTTGCCTCGCCTTGATTATTCACAAATTCATTTTTATCGCCCGTTGTCAGCGCATCCGGCTCGATGTTCATGGTGCGCAGTACGCCGCCCATGATGGCACCAAAGACCGGCGCGGAAACGGCGCCACCGTAGTATTTACCCGCCTGCGGATCGTTGATAACAACAACCAGCGCGAAGCGCGGCTGACTCGCAGGCGCAACGCCTGCGGTATAAGCAATGTATTTGTTGATGTAGCGGCCATCCGGCCCTACTTTTTTCGCTGTACCGGTTTTAATAGCGATGCGATAGCCTTTAATGGCCGCCTTCACGCCGCCGCCGCCCGGCAGCGCCACGCTTTCCATCATATGCACGACGGTACGCACGGTATCTTCCGGGAAGATACGCTCACCCGGAACAGGAGGGTCAACTTTGGTAATCGACAGTGGACGATAAACGCCGTAGCTGCCGATCGTTGCATAGACTCGCGCTAACTGTAACGGCGTTACCATTAGCCCGTAGCCGAAAGAGAAGGTGGCCCTCTCTATGTCAGACCACCGTTGTTTTTGAGGATATAAGCCACTGCGTTCTCCGACCAACCCCAAATTGGTCGCTTTTCCCAGCCCAAAACGTGAGTAAGTATCTACTAACGCTGAGGACGGCATCGCTAACGCCAGCTTGGAAACACCGACGTTACTCGACTTCTGCAAAACCCCGGTGAGGGTTAATTCGCTATAACGCGCCACGTCTTTGATTTCGTGACCATTAATTCGGTAAGGGATAGTGTTAAGGACGGTATTTTCGCGTACCACGCCACGCTGCAGCGCGGTCATCACCACCATCGGTTTAACGGTAGAACCCGGTTCAAACACGTCGGTGATGGTACGGTTACGCATCGCGTCTTTTGGCGTACCGGTGAGATTGTTCGGGTTGTAGGACGGACTGTTGGCCATGGCCAGCACTTCACCGGTGTTTACATCCACCAGTACCGCACTGCCTGACTCCGCCTTGTTGAACGCCACGGCGTTATTCAGTTCACGGTAGACCAGTGCCTGTAAACGCTCATCAATGCTCAACGCGAGGTTATGCGCCGCCTGGCTGTCGGTAGAGGAGATATCTTCAATGACGCGGCCATAACGGTCTTTACGTACAATACGTTCGCCCGGTTGTCCGGTGAGCCACTTGTCGAAGCTCTTCTCTACGCCTTCAATCCCCTGGCTGTCGACGTTAGTAAAGCCGATGAGGTGAGCAGTCACTTCTCCGGAAGGATAGTAACGGCGGGATTCTTCGCGCAGGTGGATACCTGGCAGCTTCAGTTTCTTGATGTAGTCGGCCATGTCAGGGTTTACCTGACGCGCCAGATAGATGAAGCGCCCTTTCGGGTTGGCGTTAATGCGGGAAGCCAGTTGATCGAGCGGGAGATTCAGCGCGGTTGACAGCGCTCTCCAGCGTTCGCCAACGCTCACGCCGCCTGCATCATGTACTTCTTTCGGGTCGGCCCATATCGCTTTAACCGGAACGCTCACCGCCAGCGGGCGACCAGAGCGGTCGGTAATCATTCCGCGTGATGTAGACACTTCCTGGACGCGTAGAGAGCGCATATCACCCTGACGCACCAGCATGTCCGGCGCGATGATTTGCAGCCAGGCAACGCGCCCCAGCAGAAAACCCAGTGCCAGCAAAATACAGCCGCACAGTAACGCAAAACGCCAACTGATAAAGTTGGCTTGTTCTTCCTGGCGTTTTGGTTTGTGCGTTTTTGCCGCTGCTTTCATGCGTCGCGTTTATCCTTATTTTTGTACTACGATATTTTCTTGTGAGGGATCGACATGCTGCATTTGCAGCTTTTCCGTTGCGATCCGTTCAACACGGCTATGGTCGCCGAGCGCGTTCTCCTCAAGGATCAAGTTGCGCCATTCGATATCCAGCGCATCTCGCTCCAGAACCAGCTGCTCACGCTGCGCAGTCAGTAACCGCGTATGGTGTGCTGTTGTCACGACGGTAACCGCCGTCAAAATAATGCAAATGAACAGGCAGAGTGGCAGCTTCCCAAACCGCAAAAGATCGTCACCGATCACGCCAGGCAAGGCATGGCGCTCGTTGCTTCCTATCGATCCTTTAACTTTGCTGGGGGCTTCTGTCACTCTGCTGATCATGCGTTCGTCCTCTCTGCAATACGCAGAACTGAACTACGGGCACGAGGATTCTCAGCTACCTCTTCTTCACCCGGCATCATCTTGCCTAGTGCTCTTAACTCACGGCCGCCCAGCTTTTTGATCTGCGCTTCGGTCATCGGTATTCCAGCCGGTACCTGAGGACCACGGCTTTGTTCACGCATAAAGCGTTTCACAATGCGGTCTTCAAGCGAATGGAAACTGATGATCGAAAGGCGACCACCTGGAGCCAGCACGCTGAGCGAGCTTTTTAGCGCCTGCTCTATCTCCTCCAGTTCACTGTTCACCCAAATGCGCACCGCCTGGAAGGTACGGGTCGCGGGATGTTTGAATTTGTCTTTCACCGGCATTGCCGCTGCAATAACTTCCGCCAGCTCTTTGGTGCGGGTCATCGGTTCGATGCGGTTGCGCTCCACGATGGCGCGCGCAATGCGTTTGCCGAAGCGCTCTTCGCCAAAGGTTTTAATCACCCAGGCAATGTCTGCTTCATCGGCGGTTTGCAGCCATTCGGCCGCTGACTGACCGCGTGTTGGGTCCATACGCATATCTAACGGACCGTCACGCATAAACGAGAAACCGCGCTCTGCGTCATCGAGCTGCGGTGAAGAAACGCCGAGATCGAGAAGAATCCCGTCGATCTTACCGGTCAGTCCACGCTCGGCGACATAGTCAGCCAGCGCAGAGAAAGGTCCATGTACGATGGAGAAACGGGGATCGGTAATCGTTTTTGCAACGGCAATAGCCTGCGGATCGCGATCGATTGCCAGTAAACGTCCCTCTTCGCCAAGCTGGGAGAGGATCAGACGTGAGTGACCACCGCGACCAAATGTCCCGTCAATGTAGATGCCGTCTGGACGAATATTCAGGCCGTTTACGGCTTCATCCAGCAACACCGTTGTATGTTTATAATTTTCCGTCATTTTATAGAGACAAATCCTGCAATCGTTCCGACAACGCGCCAGTAACAGACTGCTCAGCGTCGATATCTTCCTTGACCTGTTGATACCAGGTCGTTTCATCCCACAGCTCAAACTTATTGAACTGCCCAACCAGCATCACTTCTTTCGTTAGCCCTGCGTGTTGCCGCAGAATGGGTGCTATCAGTAATCGACCAGCGTTATCCATCTGACATTCGCTGGCATGACCCAACAATAAGCGCTGTACGCGACGCTCAACTGGATTCATGCTCGACAGACGCGATAGCTTCTGCTCGATTATTTCCCATTCAGGCAGGGGGTACAGCAGCAGGCACGGGTGATGGATGTCAATGGTGCAAACCATTTGACCGGTAGCGCTCTCAAGCAGTTGATCCCGATAACGGGTAGGCACGGATAAGCGCCCTTTACTGTCGAGATTAACTAACGTTGCTCCCCGGAACATGCCAGTCTCACCCCCAATTACCACTTTATCCCACAAATTCCCACTTAAAGGAGTTTACGGAGCGGAGGAAAACCTTGTCAAGCAAGTCGCGGCGCTTAGCGGAGCAAAAAACCCATTGTTTACGGCTAATATCAGCGCTGAACAAATTCCGTACAGCAAACGAAGCAAATTAACGTCATGAATATTTGTAAGAAAAAAATCCAACAACTCATCATTGTTTAAAACAACTGAATATCATCCAAAGAAAATATAAAGTGTCAGTTTGCGACGCGAGCGGCATTTTAGGACAATATGCAGCGAGTTAACAGTACCAGTTAATCGGTCTGTACGCCGCGCAGAGCCGAGGAAAGCACCAGATGGCCGCAATACGAGAGCAAAGTGTTTGTTAATTCGGCAAATCCATACAAGCATGTAACAAAATAATACAAGCGTAACGCGTCGTTACGTATCAATAACCCAAAAATGGATAGTTGCATTTTTAATTCGGGGTATTTCAAGAATGATTTCAGATAATTCTAAAGAATATTCTTAAATATAATGCGGTTATTTCTGAGAATAGAAAAATTGAAGACGTCAGAGGCTTATCCCGCCGACGTCATCAATTGAGGAAACTTAGTTACGGCTGAGAATACCGCGACGGTACAGATTACGCCGTATACGCGTTAAACCTGGTTTTGGTTTACGCGGTTCGTCAAGACTTGCCAGTACAATCTCCAGCACGCGTTCTGCGACATCACGATGGCGCTGTGCCACTGCCAGTACCGGGCACTGCAGGAAGTCGAGCAGTTCGTGATCGCCAAAAGTCGCAATCGCTAAATCTGACGGCAGTTGCCCATCACGACGCAGGGTCACATCCATCACGCCCTGCAACAGGGCAAACGACGTGGTAAACAACGCCTGAGGCATTGGGTGCGTTTCCAGCCATTTATCAAACAGCTGCGCAGCCGCTTCCCGCTCATAGCTGTTGGCGTACAGGAAATGGACTTCACGCGGATCGTCCTTCCACGCGGTACGAAAACCCTGCTCGCGCAGGAAACTGACGGATAATTCAGGAAGCGCGCCCAGATAGAGAACGGTTTCAGCAGGGAATTTGCGTAACTCCTCTGCCAGCATTTCCGCATCATCCTGATCCGCACCCACAACGCTGGTAAAATGTTCGCGGTCCAGTGCACGGTCCAGCGCCACAATCGGGAATGAACTGTTTGCCCAGCGTTGGTAGAACGGATGCTCAGGCGGCAATGAAGTCGACACAATAATGGCATCGACCTGGCGCTGTAAAAGATGCTCAATACAGCGCATTTCGTTATCCGGCTGATCTTCAGAGCAGGCAATCAACAGCTGATACCCACGCTGACGCGCCTGGCGTTCCAGATAGTTTGCGATCCGGGTATAGCTTGTGTTCTCAAGATCCGGGATCACCAGCCCGATAGAACGTGTGCGTCCAGCACGCAGCCCGGCCGCCACGGCATTCGGGTGGTAATTATGCTCACGCACCACCGCCATGACTTTTTCAACCGTTTTGTCGCTTACGCGATATTGCTTTGCTTTGCCATTAATAACGTAGCTTGCAGTCGTTCGCGAAACGCCGGCCAACCGAGCGATTTCATCCAGTTTCACAATTGCCCCTTGCGTAAAATGTACAAACCATAACCTTTTAGATGGCATGGGTTAAACTTCTTAACATCTAAGCGCAGAATAATGACTGCGGCAACCGCTTTTGTCTCTGGTTACTGCTGATTTCGCAAAAAAAAGCGCAGCAGGTAGCATCAGCGAAAGCGGGTTCGTTACCTGCAGGCAGGATAAGGCGTTTATGCCGCTATCCGGCATGACCTCCACGATGAGGCCTGATAGCGCTTTGCTTACCAGGCCTACGGTTGACGATTAGCGCATAATTTTATCGCCACGGGAGAGTCCCACCACACCGGAACGAGCAACTTCCACAATTTTGGCGACTTCACGCAAGGTTGCCAGAAACGCATCCAGCTTGTCGCTGGTGCCCGCCAGTTGTACGGTGTAGATAGACGGCGTCACGTCGATGATTTGCCCGCGGAAAATCTCCGTGTTGCGTTTCACCTCCTCCCGGCCATAACCGCTGGCCTGGATTTTCACCAGCATGATTTCTCGTTCAACATGGGCACCCTGCCCCAGCTCGCTAACGCGCAGAACATCCACCAGTTTGTGGAGCTGCTTTTCGATCTGCTCAAGGACTTTCTCATCCCCTACCGTCTGAATCGTCATCCGCGATAAGGTGGGGTCGTCGGTCGGCGCGACGGTCAGGCTTTCAATGTTGTATCCACGCTGGGCGAAGAGGCCAATCACCCGCGACAATGCACCCGACTCATTTTCCAGCAATACTGATAATATCCGGCGCATAATCAGGTCCTCTCCGTTTTGCTTAGCCACATTTCATCCATCCCGCCCCCACGAATCTGCATCGGGTAGACATGCTCACTGCCGTCGACGGTGACGTCGACAAACACCAGGCGATGGTTACGCACATGCTCCAGCGCTTCACCCAGCTTGCTCTCCAGTTCATCTGGATGATTAATCTGGATACCGATATGCCCATAAGCCTCAGCAAGGCGCACAAAATCGGGCAGCGACTGCATGTAAGACTGGGAGTGACGCCCGGAGTAGATCATGTCCTGCCATTGTTTGACCATGCCGAGATAACGGTTGTTAAGGTTGAGCACCAGCACCGGCAGTTCATACTGCAGCGCCGTCGACAGCTCCTGGATGTTCATCTGAATGCTGCCATCCCCGGTGACGCACACTACCGTTTCATCCGGCAATGCCATTTTCACCCCTAACGCCGCAGGTAAACCGAATCCCATCGTGCCGAGGCCGCCTGAGTTAATCCAGCGACGCGGTTTATCGAACGGATAATAAAGTGCGGCAAACATCTGATGCTGGCCAACGTCAGAGGTCACATACGCCTCCCCTTTCGTCAGACGCCAGATGGTTTCAATCACCGCCTGCGGCTTAATGCTTTCGCTTTGCGTGTCGTATTTCAGACACTGACGGGCGCGCCAGTGCTCAATCTGTTGCCACCAGTCACGGTTATCATCCAGTGGCTGCTGTGATTTCTCCTGCTCCAGCAGTTCGAGCATTTGATCCAGCACCAGACGGGCATCACCCACAATCGGAATATCCGCAGTAACGGTTTTAGAAATAGAGGTCGGATCGATGTCGATATGCAGCACGGTCGCATTCGGACAATATTTTGCCAGGTTATTCGTCGTTCGATCGTCAAAACGAACGCCGACAGCAAAGATCACATCGGAATGATGCATGGTCATATTCGCTTCGTATGTACCGTGCATCCCTAACATGCCCAGCGCCTGACGATGTGTGGCCGGAAACGCGCCCAACCCCATTAGCGAGGAGACAACCGGCAGATTCAGCGCTTCAGCAATCTGAGCTAACTGCTCATGGCAAGCAGCATTGACCGCGCCACCGCCCACATAGACAACCGGTTTCTTCGCCGCGACCAGCGTCTGTAGCGCCCGTTTGATCTGTCCTTTATGTCCCGTCGTCGTCGGATTATACGAGCGCATACTCACCGAGTCCGGCCAGCTATAAGGCAGTTTCTTCGCCGGATTCAGAATATCCTTCGGCAAATCCACCACCACCGGCCCAGGACGACCGCTTGCTGCCAGCCAGAAGGCTTTTTTCAGCACCTGTGGGATATCTTCCGTTTGTTTGACCAGGAAGCTGTGTTTTACCACCGGGCGGGATATACCTACCATGTCGCACTCCTGGAAGGCATCGTAGCCAATCAGCGACGTTGCGACCTGTCCGGAGAGGATCACCAGCGGAATGGAATCCATGTATGCCGTTGCGATTCCGGTAATCGCGTTGGTTGCCCCCGGTCCGGAGGTAACTAATACGACCCCCACTTCTCCCGTGGCACGCGCCAGGCCATCAGCCATATGTACCGCCGCTTGTTCATGGCGGACCAGCACATGATCAATACCACCGACCGTATGCAGCGCATCATAAATATCGAGGACGGCCCCCCCGGGATAACCGAATACCTGCTTCACACCCTGATCGATGAGCGATCGGACGACCATCTCGGCTCCAGACAACATCTCCATGGCTTGCCTCACTCTTATAATGAATTACGGTTTAACAACACATTAACCGCTGACGATGACGCATGGCAATTGACTCCGAAGGGGTGTCACTGGAGTAAATAAGAATAAAAAGGAGGAAAGACGCGAATAAACGGAGAATTAAACCAGCATAAGCAATCAGTATGATAAATAATCGCTTAAAAATGGGAACTTACAGCAATTACTCTATTTTTTGACACTTTTGGACAGACGTAAAAAATAGAGTTCAGCATAAAATTTCAGTTATAAAGACAAAAGCAGAATAAACAGGATGTATTGTCCGGTTTACTCTGCCGAGTGCTACTGCTTACAAACGGAGACTAACAGCTCTTCCATCCATTGATGTCCTTTATCCCGGCCCGCGGCTTCATGCCAGGAAAGATAGCATGTGCGGCTGTTCAATTTTAACGGTAAAGGTAAGATCTGTAGTTCTAAAGAATCGGCAAATTCTTCTGCTAACCAACGCGGCGCAATAGAGACCAAATGCGTTTGCGACACAATATTAAGAACGCTAATTAATGCCATGCCCTGATAAGCTACGCAGGATTGTTTATCCGGTGTGTCATACCATGGTTGGCTGAATGATGCGAAGCGATCAAGTGACACCACCGCATGCTGTTCATTATAGACATCGCTTTCCAGTAACGGACCACTAATGCGCGGATGCTTTTTACTTGCGACTAACACCATTTCGTCATTGAATAACGGAATACTGGTAAATTCAGGACGACGGAATTCTTCATAGCTAATAACGAATTCTGTTTCCTGGTAACGTAATTGATGCTCTGTATTTTGATTGAGTGAAGATTTAAATACGACATGAATGTTTGGCGCTACTTGCTCAACCCGATTATAAATCAACGACGTCAGAATATTATCCAATGGGCTGCATACGCAAAGATTGAATACGCGCTCGCTGCTGGCTGGCTCAAAACCCGATCCAGGCAGTTCATTTTGCACTAATTGCAATGCCTGGCGAACAGAACCAAATAGCTGGAAAGCTCTTGCTGTCGGCTGGATACCGCGTCCATAACGAACAAAAAGCTCATCATTAAACATCACTTTCAGGCGCGCGACCGCATTACTGACAGCAGGTTGCGACATTCCTAAAGTATGCGCGGCACGGGTAATATTTTGTTCTTGCATCACCGCATCAAAGACGGTTAATAAATTAAGATCAACCATGCGAAGCTGTGGCTTCCCCATATCTATAATATTTGTTTTATCTATTATTTTTACTTCTGGCATATTTAACTCCACTGTCACTCTAAACTCCCTTTTCCCAGACGGAGTGAAGAAATAATCTCCGTTAATATGATTTACCATACATATAAGATGAGAAAAAGAAAAAACATTAAAATTAGGAAAACATAAAGGTACAAACCTAAATGAACAAAAAACCAATGCGAGCGCAGTGTGGCAGGTGTCACTGCACGGTGATTCATATGTTTAAATTTCAAAAACAATATAACCATAAGCATGGCGAATATACAATCATACGTATCGTGAATACGTATTTAAGTTTTAATTAAATGTTTATATTATTAATACATTAAAAGTTAACATTAATTTATCAATTATGTGGAGTCATACCGCACATAGCCATTCACGATTACTATAAAAACAGTCAAATCATAAAGATATGAAATCCCAAGAGCGACCTTTTCTTCAGTTCGCCGTTACAATAAATGCAAATAATTATGCTCAAATATGTCAAACCATGAAAAGTATGTACAACCATCAACTGATTAATTTTATGTACTCCGCAAAATTCAGCACAATTCGCTTAAGTTTTGCAGAAACTTCTCCCCTCAAGTAAGGCATTTGCAGGGGTGAGGGTTGACATCAGTCTTCATATCCAGTACCACTAAAAGCATATCGCATTCGCCTGGAGCTTAATTGATGACTTACATTGCTCGTTTTAACGGTCTACTACTACTAAACGCATCTTCATTGCGCGGTAGACTGGTGGACGACATTCAGCATTAAGTCAGCTCCAGTTAAGACAAAAACCCGCGCCGTTGCGCGGGTTTTTTTATGCTCGAAGCAAGGCGCCCTAAGAAACCAAGGACCTAAACCATGAGCCAGCAAGTCATTATTTTCGATACCACCTTACGCGATGGTGAACAGGCGTTACAGGCAAGCCTGAGTGTGAAAGAAAAACTGCAGATTGCGCTGGCCCTTGAGCGTATGGGCGTTGACGTGATGGAAGTAGGTTTCCCCGTTTCTTCACCGGGCGACTTTGAGTCAGTTCAGACCATTGCTCGTCAGGTTAAAAACAGCCGCGTTTGCGCCTTAGCACGCTGCGTAGAAAAAGATATCGACGTCGCAGCAGAATCGCTGAAAGTCGCTGAAGCTTTCCGTATTCATACGTTTATCGCCACCTCGCCGATGCACATCGCGACGAAATTACGCAGTACGCTGGATGAGGTCATTGAGCGCGCGGTCTACATGGTTAAGCGTGCGCGTAATTATACCGATGACGTGGAGTTCTCCTGCGAAGATGCAGGCCGTACCCCTATCGCCGATCTGGCTCGCGTGGTTGAAGCTGCCATTAACGCGGGTGCTAAAACCATTAACATCCCCGATACCGTCGGTTACACCATGCCTTTCGAATTTGGGGCAATCATTTCTGGCCTGTATGAACGCGTACCAAATATCGATAAAGCCATCATCTCCGTACACACCCATGATGATTTAGGTTTGGGCGTCGGCAACGCGCTGGCAGCCGTTCACGCCGGAGCGCGTCAGGTGGAAGGCGCGATGAACGGTATCGGCGAACGCGCCGGTAACTGCTCACTGGAAGAAGTGATCATGGCGATCAAGGTGCGTAAAGATATCCTGAATGTACAGACCCGCATCAATCACCAGGAGATCTGGCGTACCAGTCAGTTAGTCAGCCAAATCTGCAACATGCCTATTCCGGCAAACAAAGCCATTGTCGGTAGCGGCGCCTTTGCCCACTCCTCCGGCATCCATCAGGACGGCGTACTGAAAAACCGTGAAAACTACGAAATCATGACGCCTGAATCCATTGGTCTGAACCAGGTACAGCTGAACCTGACCTCCCGTTCCGGACGCGCCGCGGTGAAACACCGTATGGATGAGATGGGATATAAAGAAAATGAATACAGCCTGGACAACCTGTATGACGCATTCCTGAAACTGGCGGATAAAAAAGGTCAGGTATTTGATTACGACCTGGAAGCGCTGGCCTTCATTAATAAACAGCAGGAAGAACCAGAGCATTTCCGTCTGGATTACTTCAGCGTGCAGTCCGGCTCAAACGACATCGCCACCGCCTCCGTCAAGCTGGCCTGCGGTGACGAAGTCAAAGCCGAAGCGGCGAACGGTAACGGTCCGGTCGATGCTATTTATCAGGCCATCAACCGTGTAACTGAGTACAACATCGAACTGGTGAAATACAGCCTGACCGCCAAAGGGCACGGTAAAGATGCGCTGGGTCAGGTGGATATCGTTGCCAACTATAACGGTCGTCGTTTCCACGGCGTCGGTCTGGCGACGGATATCGTCGAATCTTCTGCTAAAGCGATGGTGCATGTGCTGAACAACATCTGGCGCGCCGAAGAAGTCGAAAAAGAATTGCAACGCAAAGCTCAGAACAACGAGAACAACAAGGAAACCGTGTGATGTCGAAGAATTATCATATTGCTGTTTTGCCGGGTGACGGTATTGGCCCGGAAGTGATGGCGCAAGCCCTGAAGGTACTGGACGCAATCCGTAACCGTTTTAACATGCGCATTACCACCAGCCACTACGACGTGGGTGGTGCCGCGATCGATAACCACGGTCAGCCGCTGCCACCTGCAACGGTTGAAGGCTGTGAACAAGCTGACGCCATTTTGTTTGGCTCCGTTGGCGGCCCGAAATGGGAAAACTTACCGCCAAACCAGCAGCCAGAGCGTGGCGCACTGCTGCCATTGCGTAAGCACTTCAAATTATTCAGCAACCTGCGCCCGGCTAAGCTCTACCAGGGGCTGGAAGCGTTTTGCCCTCTGCGCGCAGATATTGCCGCGAACGGTTTCGACATCCTGTGCGTACGCGAACTGACTGGCGGGATTTACTTCGGTCAACCAAAAGGCCGCGAAGGCAGCGGACAACATGAAAAAGCCTTTGATACCGAGGTTTATCACCGTTTCGAGATCGAACGTATTGCGCGTATCGCGTTTGAATCCGCTCGCAAACGTCGCCGTAAAGTTACCTCGATTGATAAAGCTAACGTACTGCAAACGTCTATTCTGTGGCGCGAAATCGTCAATGAAATTGCTAATGAATACCCGGACGTTGAACTGGCGCATATGTACATCGACAACGCGACTATGCAATTAATTAAAGATCCATCCCAGTTCGACGTGTTGCTGTGCTCTAACCTGTTTGGTGACATTCTGTCTGATGAGTGCGCCATGATCACCGGTTCAATGGGCATGTTACCGTCCGCCAGCCTGAATGAGCAGGGCTTCGGTTTGTACGAGCCTGCTGGCGGCTCCGCTCCGGACATCGCAGGGAAAAATATTGCCAACCCTATCGCCCAGATCCTGTCGCTGGCGCTGCTACTGCGCTACAGCCTGGATGCCAATGATGCGGCAACCGCAATTGAGAGCGCCATCAACCGCGCATTAGAAGAAGGCATTCGCACCGGTGACTTAGCCCGTGGCGCTGCCGCAGTCAGTACCGATGAAATGGGCGACATCATTGCCCGTTACGTCGCAGAAGGGGTGTAATCATGGCCAAAACGTTGTACGAAAAATTGTTTGATGCGCACGTCGTCTTTGAGGCGCAAAACGAAACCCCACTGTTGTACATCGACAGGCATCTGGTGCATGAAGTGACCTCTCCGCAGGCGTTTGATGGTCTGCGCGCGCATGGCCGTCAGGTGCGCCAGCCAGGTAAAACCTTTGCCACCATGGATCACAACGTCTCTACCCAGACCAAAGATATCAACGCGTCGGGTGAGATGGCGCGCATCCAGATGCAGGAGCTGATTAAGAACTGTAACGAATTTGGCGTCGAGCTGTACGACCTGAACCATCCGTATCAGGGTATCGTTCACGTGATGGGGCCAGAACAAGGCGTGACGTTGCCGGGTATGACCATCGTCTGCGGCGATTCCCACACCGCTACACACGGCGCGTTCGGCGCACTGGCGTTTGGCATTGGCACCTCTGAAGTTGAACACGTTCTGGCGACGCAGACCCTGAAACAGGGGCGCGCCAAAACCATGAAGATTGAAGTCAACGGTAAAGCAGCCCCTGGCATTACCGCCAAAGATATCGTGCTGGCGATTATCGGTAAAACCGGTAGCGCAGGCGGTACCGGACACGTGGTTGAGTTTTGTGGCGAAGCTATCCGTGCATTGAGCATGGAAGGCCGGATGACCCTGTGCAATATGGCCATTGAAATGGGCGCCAAAGCGGGTCTGGTCGCACCGGATGAAACGACCTTTAACTATGTGCAGGGTCGTTTACACGCACCGAAGGGCGAGGATTTTGACCACGCGGTTACATACTGGAAAACCCTGAAAACCGACGACAACGCGACGTTTGATACCGTCGTTACCCTGCAGGCAGAAGAGATCGCTCCGCAGGTCACCTGGGGAACAAACCCGGGTCAGGTCATCTCGGTGAACGATAATATTCCCGACCCGGCGTCATTTGCCGATCCCGTTGAGCGTGCATCAGCTGAAAAAGCGCTGGCGTATATGGGGCTGAAACCGGGTATTCCGTTAACGGAAGTGGCTATCGATAAAGTGTTCATCGGTTCCTGCACCAACTCGCGTATTGAAGATTTACGCGCCGCGGCAGAAATCGCCAAAGGGCGCAAAGTTGCGCCGGGCGTGCAGGCACTGGTGGTGCCGGGCTCTGGTCCGGTGAAAGCGCAGGCGGAAGCAGAAGGTCTGGATAAGATCTTTATCGAAGCCGGTTTTGAATGGCGTTTACCGGGCTGTTCCATGTGCCTGGCGATGAACAATGACCGCCTGAACCCAGGCGAACGCTGCGCATCCACCAGCAACCGTAATTTTGAAGGCCGTCAGGGCCGCGGTGGTCGCACGCATTTAGTCAGCCCGGCAATGGCCGCCGCTGCCGCCGTTACCGGTCATTTTGCCGACATTCGCAGCATCAAATAAGGAAACTACCATGGCAGAGAAATTTACCCAGCATACCGGCCTGGTTGTCCCACTGGATGCCGCCAACGTTGATACCGACGCAATTATCCCTAAACAGTTTTTGCAGAAGGTTACGCGCACCGGTTTTGGCGCCCATCTGTTTAACGACTGGCGTTTCCTGGACGAAAAGGGCCAACAGCCGAATCCTGAGTTCGTTTTAAACTTCCCGGAATATAAAGGGGCATCAATTCTGCTCGCACGGGAAAACTTTGGCTGCGGCTCTTCACGCGAACATGCGCCGTGGGCACTGACCGATTACGGCTTTAAAGTGGTGATCGCACCAAGCTTCGCCGACATCTTCTACGGCAACAGTTTCAATAACCAACTGTTGCCGGTGACCCTGAGCGACGCGCAGGTTGATGAAATGTTCGCGCTGGTGAAAGCCAATCCGGGCATTAAATTTGAAGTGGATCTGGAAGCGCAGGTGGTGAAAGCAGGCGATAAGTCCTACAGCTTTAAAATCGACGACTTCCGCCGCCACTGCATGCTGAACGGTCTGGACAGCATCGGGCTGACGCTGCAGCATGAAGCGGCCATCACCGAGTACGAAGACAAGCAGCCAGCATTTATGCAGTAATCTCTTCCGCTGGTCACCGCGCGGTGGCCAGCCCTTTCTCTTCGCCTAAAGCGTATCGCCGTAATAGATTTGGTAGCCAAGATTGACGCTGCCCGGCGCATCTTTCCCGTTCAAACGCTTAATCAGAATATCCGCCGCCGTTTTGCCAATCTCAAAGCGTGGCGTAATCACACTGGCGATTTTTTGCAGCCGCGCACGGCCAATTTCCAGCCCGTGGAAACCGGCAATCGCCATTTTTCCCGGCACATCGTACTGCTGTGCCTGACACTCCAGCAGCGCGCCAACCGCCAGGTCATCGTTGGTACAGAAAATAGCGTCAATATCCGGCTTTTCCGCCATCGCCTGCTGGAACATCTTGCGGCCCAGCGCCACCGACGAAATAGTCTTTGGCGCCAGGTGGTACGCTTCCAGTCCCTGCGCCGCCAGCGCTTTCTCGGTGCCGCGAAAACGGCTAAGGTCTCGGGGGTCATCCATCGAGCCAAAGAAAGCAATGCTGCGTTTACCGCTGTCGATAAAAGCCTGCGTCATTTCAAACGCGGCTTTTTCGTTATCAAACCCAACCTGAATATCAAGATACTGGCCGCTAATATCCATCAGTTCCGCCACCGGTACGCCACTGGCGCGCACGTACTGGATCATTCGCTCTGTATGCAGCTTTCCCGTGAGGATCAGGCCGTCGATATTGTAAGAGAGCAGGTTCAGCACCTCGCGTTCTTCACGCTCGGCATCATATTCGTAGTTGGCGATCAGCGTCTGGTACTGGCAGGCCGAGGTGACTGATTCAATCCCTGCCAGCACGTCGGCAAAGATCTGATTACGAAACGAGGGGATCAGCACACCAATGGTTTTGCTGCGTGCGTTGAGCAGAATTTCCGGGGCGCGGTTGGGGATGTAGTTGTTCTCTTCCATCACTTTCGAAATCAATTCGCGGCTTCGTTGCGACACCTGATTCGGATCACGCAGATAACGGCTGACCGTCATCTTATTCAGCCCGGCCAGATTAGCGATATCCTGTAATGTCATCCGATTGTTTTTCATGAGGTTCTCTACGACCAACAGCCCATTATGCTCGCAGAGAACCTTATCACAGCCGGTTAGCGACTGCACTCCTCGCTCAACCTTAACGCGTAGCCATCTCAGCCGACGGCGACGTGGTTTCATTTTGCGCACGAACGCAGTACATCAGCACCACCGACGCCAGCAGAGCAATCGCCATGAAGGTGTAGGAGACGCCCGGCCCGCCGGTCACACCGTTGAGGTAACCCACCAGCCACGCGCCGAGGAATGCCCCTAACGCGCCAAAACTGTTGATCATCCCCATCGACACGCCGGAGACGTTGCGTGGCAGCAGTTCGGGGATCAGCGCAAAGAACGGCCCGTAAGGCGCATACATACAGGCGGCGGCCACAACCAGCAGCGCGTAGGAGAGCCAGAAGGACTGGTTGCCCAACAGCCACGAGGCAAAGAACGCGATGGCGGCAATCAACAGCAGCGGCCAGATAAACAGCTTACGGTTCTGGAACTTATCGGACAGCCAGGAGACGGTCAGCATCAGGCAGATCGCCGCCAGATACGGTACCGCTGCCAGCCAGCCCACCGCCACGATGTCCATCTGCGCCGCATTTTTGAGGATTGACGGCATCCACATCATGAAGCCATACACCCCGATGCTCCACAGCGCATGCACCGCGCAAAGCATAATGACGCTGCGTGAACGCATCGCTTCACCGTAGTTACGCATCGGTTTGATGTCGCGCTGCTCGCGATCCATCGCCTGCTGTAATGCCTGTTTCTCCTGCTCGCTCAACCAGCCCGCATCCGCCGGTTTGTCGCGTACCAGAATCACCCAGCAGAACGCCCAGATCACCGCCGGGATACCTTCGATAATAAACATTTCGCGCCAGCCCCAGGCTTCAATCAGGTAGCCGGAGACTATCGACATCCACAGCACTGTGACCGGGTTGCCGAGAATTAAAAAGGTGTTGGCGCGCGAGCGTTCAGTTTTGGTAAACCAGTTGCTGATATAAATCAGCATCGCGGGCATCACTGCCGCTTCGACGATGCCGAGAATAAAGCGGATCGCCATCAGCGTTGGGATATTGCTGACAAAGCCGGTCGCCGCGGCACAAAGCCCCCAAAGGATCAGGCTGTAAAAAATCATTTTGCGCACGCTATGCTTTACGGCGTACATCGCGCCCGGCACCTGGAAAAAGAAATAGCCCAGGAAGAATAACGCGCCAATTAACGATGCTGTTCCCTGAGTAATCCCTAAGTCATGTTCAATACCGGCGGCAGCGGCAAAGCCGTAATTGGCGCGGTCGAGATAAGCTAAGCTGTAGGTAATAAAAATAATCGGCATTAAATACCACCAGCGACGCGCTGGCAGTTTTGCGAGCATATTCATACTCACTCCTTGGATTATTGTTTTATCGCTCAGGCCGCGCGTTGCGGCCCATTATTGATCAGACCGCGGCCAGCATGCCGCCGTCCACAAACAGAAGATGCCCATTCACAAAGTCAGAAGCGGGCGCGGCAAGATAAACCGCCGCGCCGATCAGCTCCTCCGGGTTACCCCAGCGAGCGGCGGGCGTGCGCTGGAACAGCCAGGCGGAGAATGCTTCATCGTTGACCAGCGCGGTGGTCATGTCGGTGGCGAAATAGCCGGGAGCAATGCCGTTGACCTGAATATTGTATTCCGCCAGCTCCACGCACATGCCACGGGTTAACATTTTGACCGCGCCTTTTGACGCCGCATATGGAGTAATGGTTTTACGACCTAATTCGCTTTGCATTGAGCAGATATTAATAATCTTCCCGCGGCGGCGTTGCACCATGTAGCGGGAAACCTGCTGCGACACCAGAAAGACCGATTTCTGGTTTACATCAATCACTTTGTCCCATTCAGCCTCCGGGAATTCGGTGAAGGGAAAACGACGCTGAATTCCGGCGTTGTTAATTAAAATATCAATGGCCCCAACTTCCTTTTCGATTTGCGCGATGGCGCGCGCAACCTCTTCCCCGTTGGTGACATCAAATCCATAGCCAACGGCGCGATAGCCTTCGGCAACCAGTTTGTCCGCCGCCGCCTGAGCGCGCTGCTGGGTAATATCGTTAATCACAATCTCAGCACCGTGCGCCGCCAGACCGTTGGCCAGCAGGTTACCAATGCCCTGAGCGGAACCGGTAATCAGCGCGCGTTTACCGGTCAGGTCGAATAGGTTCTTCATAAAAAACTCCTTTTTTAATAACTGTTACGCGTAACTGTATACGCGTAACAGTAGAAAAAAGAAGATCCAGGAAGAGGAAAATGATCGTTATGTGATCAACATTGCATTTACGTGCAAGATGAAAAAAAGAGGGATTGGCCTGATAAGCGTAACGCGATCAGGCCGTAAGGACAGGTTGCCGGATGGCGGCGTAAACGCCTTATCCGGCCTACAAAAACGACAAAAGCGAATACGAAATGTCGTCCGGTCGGGCACTGCAACGCCGGGACTGCACCGGACTAAACATCCTTCACCCGCCCGGTCATCCACAGCGTCACCACCGAAATCACCGCAATCACCCAATAGACGGCATAGTGACCGTAGCTTTGCGCAACAGCCCCCTGAATCACCCCTGCCAGAATGACTCCCGTTGAAATACTGTTGGTAAATAATGTGGTCGCTGAGCCCGCACGTCCGGGCATCAGATCCTGAAACCACAGCATGCCTATCCCGGCGATAATACCGATAAATATCGCGTTAAACAGTTGCAGCACCAGCAGCGCCGTACGGCTGTGAAAGAAGATCAAACCAAGATAAAACAGCACGCCTGCCGCGACGGCCGCGATCATCATTCGCCGTTTGCCAAAGCGCTTCACGTAATAGCCCGCAAGAATCATCGCCGGAATTTCCAGTCCAGCCGCCGTCCCCATTAAAATCCCGGCCAGCTTGTCCGGCAAGCCCAGTTCGAGGCTTATCCACAGCGGCATATCGATGATGTACATGGTGTTGCAGGTCCACATCAGCGTGGAGGCAATAAACAACATGCGTACATTTTTGTCCTGCCAACCGCCGGTCTGTTCCAGCGGCACGTCTACAGGCTGCTCCACCCGAGCAACTGACGGCAGTATCAGCGCAATCAGCACCAGGCTAATGGCAAAAATCCCTGCGGCAATGGAAAACATCGCCGTAAAGCCGTAATTCAGCGCCAGCATAAAAGCCAGCGGTGGGCCAATTACCCAGGCCAATGAAAGCTGCGCACGCATCACCGAGCTAAACATCACCACTTCACGCGCGGAGTTATCAGCATATTCCCGCGCCAGCGCAAACAGCTGCGGCATGGCGGTGTTCGCCAGCGAGGCCAGCAGCACACCGCAGGTGATCAGCGTAAGATAGTGACGATTAAAGGCAAACAGCAACGCATTGCCAATTGCCATCAGGCAGCAGAACATGATCAACTTACGTCGATCGCCCTGGCTGTCGGATCGTTTCGCGAGGCCAAGGCTGACGACGATCCCGACAATCGCATTGACGGTGTAAAACAGCCCGACCCAAAATGGCTGCGCCCCGACTTCACGGCTCAGGAACAGACTCAGCGTGGGTGCCTGCAATGCCCCCGCCACGCCCATCATAAAAGCGACCAGCATAAATGCCGCGTAAACGCCGTTGAGGCGCCGTCCCATGGTCATAATCCAGAGCATATCTTTCCTTTTAAGCGCAGCTGAAACGAAAAAAGCCAGCAGATGATACCTGCTGGCGCGGCGATTAACACCAATACTCAGTCACACATGATGTCTGCAATTTCCAATTCAGGAGTCAGATGTCATCTCCCACTGCATCAGCTCTTCGAGCATATTTAAGCGCTGCGGGGCACTCGGGCAAGCCAACCAGGACGATTTTTCTGTCGCGGTAAAGTACTTCAACCAGAACTGACGCATAGATGACCCCTTCGTTGTCTCATCGCTTCATCGGAATCTATTATTGGCTTAATATAGGGATTATAAAATTGCTGAGTTTTCCGCAGGAGTTCCCCTTTTATGTCTTCTGGTCGTTTGCAACAACAGTTCATCCGTCTGTGGCAATGCTGTGACGGCAAGACGCAAGAAACGACGCTCAACGAGCTGGCGGATCTGCTGAGCTGCTCGCGCCGCCATATGCGTACGCTGCTTAATACCATGCAGGATCGTGGCTGGTTAACGTGGGAAGCTGAAGTTGGACGAGGTAAACGCTCGCGACTGACATTCCTCTATACCGGGCTGGCGCTCCAGCAGCAGCGCGCGGAAGACCTACTGGAACAGGATCGCATCGATCAACTAGTGCAGCTTGTCGGTGACAAAACGGCCGTACGGCAAATGCTGGTCTCCCACCTTGGCCGCAGCTTTCGCCAGGGTCGGCATATCATGCGCGTTCTCTATTATCGCCCGATGCACAACCTGCTCCCCGGTACGGCATTACGCCGCTCCGAAACCCATATCGCCCGCCAAATTTTCAGTGCCTTAATTCGGGTAAATGAGGAAAATGGGGAACTGGAAGCGGACATTGCCCATCACTGGCAGCAAATTTCACCTTTGCATTGGCGATTCTTCCTGCGCCCGGGGATCCATTTTCATCATGGCCGCGAGCTGGAAATGGAAGATGTTATCGCCTCGCTGAGGCGCATTAACGCCCTACCACTGTACTCACACATCACGCAGATCGTCTCTCCCACGGCCTGGACGCTGGATATCCATCTGGCCCAGCCAGATCGCTGGCTTCCCTGGCTATTGGGGCAGGTCCCCGCCATGATCCTGCCGCGAGAATGGGAAACGCTAAACAACTTTTCCAGCCACCCGATTGGTACCGGTCCGTATGCGGTAATGCGCAATACCAATAACCAACTGAAAATTCATGCATTTGATGATTACTTTGGCTACCGGGCGCTGATTGACGAAGTTAACGTTTGGGTATTACCCGACATCGGAGAAGAGCCTGGCGGCGGGTTGACGCTAAAAGGTCCAACAGAGGATGAAAAGGCGATCGAAAGCCGCCTCGAAGAAGGTTGCTACTACCTGTTGTTTGATGCGCGTAGCCACCGTGGCGCGAACCAGGAGGTTCGCGAGTGGGCAAGCCGCGTTCTCTCGCCAACGAATTTAATCTGCCACGCCGATGAACAGTACCAGCGGTTGTGGTTTCCCGCCTACGGTTTGCTTCCCCGCTGGCATCACGCCAAACCTGGCCATGGTGAAAAACCCGCCGGGCTGGAAACGCTGACGATCACCTACTATCGCGATCATATCGAACACCGGATTATCGCGCAGATCATGAAAACGTTGCTGGCGCAGCATCAGGTACAGTTGAATATTCAGGAGATCGACTACGATCAATGGCATGCAGGTGAAATCGTCAGCGATATCTGGCTCAACAGCGCCAACTTTACCCTCCCGCTGGACTTCTCACTGTTCGCCCATTTGTGCGAAGTCCCTTTGCTGCAAAACTGTATCTCGCGTGACTGGGAAAACGATGCGGCTCGCTGGCGAACGGGCGAAATGAGCCTGGCAGCATGGTGCCAACAGTTGCTCGCCACAAAGGCCATTGTGCCATTAATCCACCACTGGCTGATCATTCAGGGACAGCGCAGTATGCGCGGGCTGCGCATGAATACCCTCGGCTGGTTTGATTTTAAATCGGCGTGGTTTGCTCCGCCGGATCCTTAGATCCGGCTCTTGATTGCCGCCCAGCAACAAAATCACTACACTAACGCCGTTCTCAACGGGGTGCTAAATAAAAAACATACACAAAATCATTCGATCTGTGTATGGGCTGAGAGATACCCGTCGAACCTGATCCGGATAATGCCGGCGAAGGGATTTGAGGCTGTAGCTCAAGTCCTTTGCCACCTAACTCGTCATATTTCAAGCTGCAGATGCGTTGGCTTTCCTCGCTCACCCCAGTCACGTACTACCTGTACGCTCCTGGGGATGCGCTGCGTCGCCGCCTTCCTGCAACTCGAATTATTTAGAGTTTTACTTTATGAGGTGCAAAGTGTTTAAAAAATGTCTTCCGCTTTTACTGCTGTGCGCAGCGCCTGCCTTCGCTAAACCTGTACTGACCGTCTATACCTACGACTCGTTCGCAGCTGACTGGGGCCCGGGCCCGACAATCAAAAAAGCCTTTGAAGCTGACTGCAACTGCGAGCTAAAACTGGTGGCGCTGGAAGATGGCGTTTCGCTGCTTAACCGCTTGCGAATGGAAGGAAAAAACAGCAAAGCCGACGTCGTACTGGGTCTGGATAACAACCTTCTGGAAGCCGCTACAAAAACCAAACTGTTTGCCAAAAGTGGTGTTGCAAACGACGCCGTTAACGTACCCGGCGGCTGGAAAAACGATACCTTCGTTCCGTTTGATTACGGCTATTTCGCCTTCGTTTATGATAAGAACAAGCTGAAGAATCCGCCCAAAAGCCTGAAAGAACTGGTAGAGAGCGACCAAAAATGGCGCGTCATTTATCAGGATCCGCGCACCAGCACGCCGGGATTGGGTCTGCTGCTATGGATGCAGAAAGTCTATGGCGATAAAGCGCCAGAGGCGTGGCAGAAACTGGCAGCCAAAACCGTCACCGTCACCAAGGGCTGGAGCGAAGCCTACGGCCTGTTCCTTAAAGGTGAAAGCGATCTGGTGCTCAGCTACACCACCTCTCCGGCCTATCACATCATCGCCGATAAAAAAGACAACTACGCCGCAGCCGACTTTAGCGAAGGCCATTATTTGCAGGTGGAAGTCGCCGCCCGTACCGCGGCCAGCAAGCAGCCGGAACTGGCCGAGAAATTCCTGAAGTTTATGGTATCCCCGGCATTCCAGAATGCGATTCCGACCGGCAACTGGATGTATCCCGTGACGCAAGTCGCCCTACCGCCAGGATTCGAGCAACTGAATAAACCGACCACCGCGCTGGAATTTTCGCCGCAGCAGGTTGCGGCTCAACGTCAGGCATGGATTAGCGAATGGCAACGCGCCGTCAGCCGTTAATCCCCGGCTGGCTGGTTCCAGGGCTTACCGCCGCCACGCTGATGGTGGCCGTTGCCCTGGCCGCATTTTTGGCACTGTGGTTTAACGCCCCGCAGGGAGAATGGCTCT
Source organism: Citrobacter freundii complex sp. 2024EL-00216 (assembly GCF_043945515.1). Lineage (NCBI taxonomy): Bacteria > Pseudomonadati > Pseudomonadota > Gammaproteobacteria > Enterobacterales > Enterobacteriaceae > Citrobacter > Citrobacter freundii complex sp. 2024EL-00216. The sequence goes on from NZ_JBIMRA010000004.1 coordinate 179,128, forward strand.
CGCTGTGGCAAGATGACTACCTGTGGCACGTGGTGCGCTTTTCTTTCTGGCAGGCTTTTTTATCCGCAGTGTTGTCGGTTGTCCCGGCGATTTTCCTTGCCAGAGCGCTCTATCGTCGCCGTTTTCCAGGACGTCTGGCGCTGCTGCGCCTGTGCGCGATGACGTTAATCCTGCCAGTGCTGGTCGCGGTATTCGGTATTCTTAGCGTCTACGGTCGCCAGGGTTGGCTGGCCTCGCTCTGGCATACATTCGGGCTGGAGTGGACGTTTTCGCCATACGGTTTGCAGGGCATTCTGCTGGCGCATGTCTTTTTCAATCTGCCGATGGCCAGCCGCCTGCTGTTACAGTCGCTGGAGAATATTCCCGGCGAACAGCGGCAGTTAGCCGCTCAGTTGGGTATGCGTGGCTGGCATTTCTTCCGTTTTGTTGAATGGCCATGGCTGCGTCGTCAGATCCTGCCCGTCGCGGCACTCATCTTTATGCTGTGCTTCGCCAGTTTCGCCACCGTTCTGTCGCTTGGCGGCGGGCCACAGGCCACCACCATCGAGCTGGCTATCTATCAGGCGCTGAATTTTGATTACGATCCTGCCCGCGCAGCCATGCTGGCGTTGATCCAGATGGTTTGTTGTTTGGCGCTGGTGCTCCTCAGTCAACGTCTGAGCCGGGCGATTGCTCCCGGTGCTACCCTGGTACAAGGCTGGCGCGATCCCGACGATCGCCTGCACAGCCGACTGGCTGACGCAATCCTGATTATTCTTGCCCTGTTGCTGTTATTGCCGCCGTTGCTGGCGGTGATTGTCGATGGCTTAAACCGCCAGGTTCTGGATGTACTGATGCAGCCAGTGCTGTGGCAGGCGCTGGGAACCTCGCTGCGCATCGCATTAGCAGCAGGAGCGTTATGCGTCGTGCTCACTATGATGCTGTTATGGAGCAGTCGTGAACTTCGTGCCCGACAGCAACTGCTGGCAGGTCAGATGCTGGAGTTGAGCGGCATGATGATCCTCGCCATGCCGGGCATCGTGCTGGCAACCGGCTTCTTTCTGCTGCTCAATAATACCATTGGGCTTCCCGAATCTGCCGACGGTATTGTCATTTTTACCAATGCGCTGATGGCGATCCCTTATGCACTGAAGGTACTGGAAAACCCAATGCGTGACGTCACTGCGCGCTACAGTATGTTGTGCCAGTCGTTAGGCATTGAGGGATGGTCGCGTCTGAAAGTGGTTGAACTGCGCGCCCTGAAGCGCCCGCTGGCGCAGGCGATGGCGTTTGCCTGCGTCCTGTCGATTGGCGATTTTGGCGTAGTGGCATTATTTGGTAATGAGGATTTCCGTACCCTGCCATTTTATTTATATCAGCAGATTGGCTCTTATCGCAGTCAGGATGGCGCGGTTACGGCGTTATTACTGCTGATCCTGTGCTTTACGCTGTTTACCGTTATTGAGAAATTGCCGGGTCAAAATGTTAAAACTGATTGATATCACATGGCTTTATCACCATTTGCCTATGCGCTTTACGCTGTCGGTCACGCGCGGTGAGCAAATAGCTGTACTCGGGCCCAGCGGTGCCGGGAAAAGTACGCTGCTGAATCTGATTGCCGGCTTTCTCACGCCTGCCAGCGGTACCATGATGATTGACGGTGAAGATCACACCACCACGCCGCCCTCACGCCGACCCGTATCCATGCTGTTTCAGGAAAACAACCTGTTCAGCCATCTGAGCGTACAGCAAAACATCGGCCTGGGCCTGAATCCGGGATTGAAGCTGAACACATCGCAGCGGGAGAAAATGCACCACATCGCTCAACAAATGGGACTCGACTCTCTGCTGGAACGCCTCCCCGGTGAGCTTTCCGGCGGGCAGCGGCAGCGCGTGGCGCTGGCGCGTTGTCTGGTGCGAGAACAACCTATTTTACTGCTTGATGAACCGTTCTCAGCGCTCGATCCCGCGCTGCGCCAGGAGATGCTAACGCTGGTCGCCGAAGTCTGTCGCGAGAAGCAGCTGACGTTGCTGATGGTTTCTCACAGCGTAGAAGATGCCGCGCGAATTGCGTCCCGCTCGATTGTGGTCGCCGACGGGCGCATCGCGTGGCAGGGCAAAACGGACGATCTGTTAAGCGGCAACGCCAGCGCCTCGGCGCTATTGGGCATTAAAGCATAATGCGTTGCCGGATGACGGCGTGAACGCCTTATCCGGCCTGTAGGTCGCACATTTTGTAGGCCGGATAAGGCGAAGCCGCCATCCGGCAAAGGTATCGTCAGTAACCTACAACCTTACGCAGAATGTCGATATACACCGGCATCAGCGGATGGCGCAGTAACGCCACCAGCGCGACCACGCCGATCCCGAGCGTTAACGGCGCCAGATACAGCAAACGGCTGCGGGGGAAATACGTCGTTAAGCGATCAACAGCCGCTTTGCCACTACGCCATAGCCGCCAGCAAAACCAGCCGCCCACCCAGAGCAACACCGCCGTCGCCAGCAGCAACCATTTAAAATCCCCGCTCTGCATATCAGAAGGGATATCAATTGCCGCTCCCGCCAGGATCCCCGGCAGGAAGTAGAACGGTGGCCACAGCACGCAGCCAATAATATTCGGGACGATAAATTTAGCGACAGGCAGATCCAGCATGCCTGCTACCATCGGCACCAGCGGGCGCGTCGGTCCGACAAAACGGCCTACCAGAATGGTAAACATGCTGTGTTGATGCAGGGCGTGCTCGGTTTTATCCAGCAACGCCTTGTTCTTTTTCATGAACGACCAACGGTGCAATGGCTTTTTAAAGCGCCAGCCCAACCAGAAGGAGATCCAGTCCCCCAACAGGCAGCCGACAATGCCCGCAAGCCAGGCATGCCAGAAGTTCAGTTCGCCGCTGCCAATCAGCGCGCCCAACCCCGCCATCATCACGGTCCCGGGCAGAATCAGACCAACCAGCGCCAGCGACTCCAAAAAAGCCACCAGAAGTACGGCGATCAGAGAGTACAGGGCGGACTGGAGAATAAAGTGTTCCAGCAATGCTTGCATAATGTGTCCGTCAAATTTACGAAGCAGGGATTTTGATAACCCCTCTCAACTTCGTCAAGCCATCAATTGTCTGAATAGATTGCGAGTTATGACAACTTTCAGGATACATCATTCACTTTTTATTCACATCCAGCGCGAAACTCGCTCGGACTGGCACCGGTACATTTTTTGAAAACACGAGAGAAATAGAGCTGGTCGTCAAAACCAACATTGCGACCTACGGTGGCGATAGGCATACGTGTGGTACTCAGCAGTAGCTTCGCCTGGCTGATGCGCTGGTCCTCGCGCCAGCTTAATACGCTGATCCCCAACTGCTGACGGAACAGATGCGACAAACGGGAAGGTGACAGGCAGACGTGCTGCGCGACGCTGGCGATATCAAAATTGCTGTCCGCCAGGTGATCGCTGATGTACTGGCAGGCATCACGGACGCGGTTGTCCATGGGCGGGTGTAGCGATTCATTGATGGCTTCCATACGTCGGAGCAACAACTGCTCCAGTAAATTAATCGCCAGCAGTTCGGAATAACGACCTTCTCCCTGCCCGGCGTTAATTATCTGCCCAAACAGTTCGTTAAAATGCGGCTGATGCGCTTCATCCGGGCGGAAAAAGCCGGTCTGGCCAAAAATGGCCGGCCAGGTCAGCCACTCCTGCCAGTAGGCGCGCGGACGAAAGTAAACCCACTGGTGATACCACTCGCTGGCATCAGGGTGGCGCCCGTAGTGGTGAATTTCTCCAGGTGGAAACAACAGAATATCGCCAGGCCGGCAGACAAACTGCTTGCCCTGATTATTGATAACCCCTTCGCCACGGATGGTGAGATTGAGGATATAACCCTTCATACCCAGCGGCCTGTCGATAAAAAAATCCAGGTATCCGTTCGCCTCAATGGGGGTTAATCCGGCCACCAAATGCGCGTTAAACGAATAACCAGGCAACAGGGGATCGTTTTGCGTTTCAGCCATAATTTCAATACTCCCTACGTCCTGCCAAGAAACAATTTGTCCATATTACGCCAGACATCATCGCTGTCGCCCCTGCGGGCCGCTGTATTTGCGGTAATGGACCACCAACCCCGCTTGTGAAAAGCTCTTTGTAAAAAACATGTACTACGCCAACGTCAAAATCGGCTAACAAAAGTGTCTATAACTACGGCAGAAATGTCCACATTGATTATTTGCACAGCGTCACACTTTGTGATGCCACAGCATTTTAGTCCATAAGATTAGCGGATCCTGCCTGACGGTTTTTATCGCTACTCACTACTGTTTATCCATACCCGTATTTTTGGATGGAGTAAGACGATGGCGATTGCAATTGGCCTCGATTTTGGTAGTGATTCAGTACGCGCTTTGGCGGTGGAATGTGCCACCGGCGAAGAGATCGCCACCAGCGTTGAGTGGTACCCACGTTGGCAGGAAGGGCAGTATTGCGATGGCCCAAACAACCAGTTTCGCCATCATCCGCGCGACTACATTGAGTCCATGGAAGCGGCGCTGAAAACCGTCCTGGCCGAGCTGAGCGCGGAACAACGCGCGGAAGTGGTCGGGATTGGCGTTGACAGTACCGGCTCAACCCCGGCACCCATCGATGCAGACGGTAATGTACTGGCGCTGCGTCCGGAGTTCGCGGAAAACCCGAATGCGATGTTCGTCCTGTGGAAAGATCACACCTCAGTAGAAGAAGCCGAAGAAATCACCCGCCTGTGCCATACACAGGGCAAGATCGATTACTCCCGCTATATCGGCGGCATTTATTCCAGCGAATGGTTCTGGGCCAAAATTCTGCATGTAACTCGTCAGGACCACGCAGTTGCCGAGGCTGCGGTTTCGTGGATTGAGCTATGCGACTGGGTTCCGGCCCTGCTCTCCAACACCGTACGCCCACAGGATATTCGTCGCGGTCGCTGCAGCGCCGGGCATAAATCCCTGTGGCATGAAAGCTGGGGTGGTCTGCCGCCAGCCAGTTTCTTTGACGAACTCGACCCCATCCTCAACCGCCATCTGCAATACCCAATGTTTACCGATACCTTCACCGCGGATCTGCCGGTTGGCACCCTGTGCACCGAGTGGGCACAGCGTCTGGGACTACCGGAAAGTGTGGTGATTGCAGGCGGTGCTTTTGACTGCCATATGGGCGCGGTCGGCGCAGGTGCACAGCCTAACACGCTGGTGAAAGTCATCGGCACGTCAACCTGCGACATTCTGATTGCCGACAAGCAAAGCGTTGGCGAGCGTGCGGTGAAAGGCATTTGCGGCCAGGTTGATGGCAGCGTGGTACCTAATTTTATTGGTCTCGAAGCTGGTCAGTCTGCATTCGGCGATATCTATGCCTGGTTTAGCCGCGTGCTGAGCTGGCCGCTGGAACAGCTTGCCGTACAGCATCCGGAACTGCAGACCCAGATTAAAGCCAGTCAAAAACAGCTGCTACCTGCACTCACCGAAGCATGGGCGAAAAATCCATCACTGGAGCATCTGCCGGTCGTGCTCGACTGGTTCAACGGTCGCCGTACGCCCAATGCCAACCAGCGTTTGAAAGGGGTGATTACCGATCTGAACCTGGCAACCGACGCGCCAGCGCTGTTCGGTGGTCTGATTGCCGCCACGGCCTTTGGCGCGCGCGCCATTATGGAATGCTTCACCGAACAAGGCATTGCGGTTAACAACGTGATGGCGCTTGGCGGTATCGCGCGCAAGAACCCGGTCATCATGCAGGCCTGCTGTGACGTGCTGAACCGTCCGCTACAGATTGTCGCTTCAGACCAGTGCTGCGCACTCGGTGCGGCTATCTTCGCCGCCGTTGCCGCGAAAGTACACGCCGATATCCCTGCCGCTCAGCAGCAGATGGCAAGCGCCGTGGAAAACACGCTGCAACCTCGCCCAGAGCAGGCTCAACGTTTTGAACAGCTTTACCGCCGCTATCAGCAGTGGGCAGTAAGCGCTGAACAGCAATACCTTCCGACTGCCGCTCCGGCGCAACAAGCCCCGGTAGACCTGGCAACCCTGACACATTAAGGACACGACAATGACGATTTTTGATAACTATGAAGTGTGGTTTGTGATTGGTAGCCAGCATCTGTATGGCCCTGAAACCCTGCGTCAGGTAACCCAACATGCCGAGCACGTCGTTAACGCACTGAATACTGAAGCCAAACTGCCCTGCAAGCTGGTATTAAAACCGCTGGGCACTTCCCCTGATGAGATTACCGCTATCTGTCGTGACGCGAATTACGACGATCGCTGTGCAGGTATGGTGGTCTGGCTGCATACCTTCTCCCCGGCCAAAATGTGGATTAACGGCCTGACTATCCTCAACAAGCCGCTGATGCAGTTCCACACCCAGTTCAATGCCGCCCTGCCGTGGGACAGCATTGATATGGACTTTATGAACCTGAACCAGACTGCGCACGGCGGTCGTGAGTTCGGCTTCATCGGCGCGCGTATGCGTCAGCAGCATGCCGTGGTCACCGGTCACTGGCAGGATAAACAAGCGCACGAACGCATTGGCTCCTGGATGCGCCAGGCCGTGTCCAAACAGGATACCCGCCACCTGAAAGTCTGCCGTTTTGGCGACAACATGCGTGAAGTTGCGGTCACCGATGGCGATAAAGTCGCTGCGCAGATCAAGTTCGGCTTCTCGGTAAACACCTGGGCCGTGGGCGATCTGGTGCAGGTAGTGAACGCAATTAGCGACGGTGAAATCAACGCGCTAATCGATGAGTACGAAAGCACATACACCATGACGGCGGCGACGCAAGTCCACGGTGAAAAACGTCAGAATGTCCTGGAAGCGGCCCGTATTGAACTGGGGATGAAGCGCTTCCTGGAACAGGGCGGATTCCACGCCTTCACCACCACATTTGAAGATTTACACGGCCTGAAACAGCTCCCTGGTCTGGCCGTACAGCGTCTGATGCAGCAAGGCTACGGCTTTGCGGGCGAAGGCGACTGGAAAACCGCCGCTCTGCTTCGCATCATGAAGGTGATGTCAACCGGTCTGCAGGGCGGCACCTCATTTATGGAGGATTACACCTACCACTTCGAGAAAGGCAACGATCTGGTGCTCGGCTCGCACATGCTGGAAGTGTGCCCGTCCATCGCGGTGGAAGAGAAACCGATCCTCGACGTACAGCACCTCGGCATTGGTGGTAAAGACGATCCTGCCCGTCTGATCTTCAACACCAAAACCGGCCCGGCAGTGGTTGCCAGCCTGATCGATCTCGGCGATCGCTATCGCCTGCTGGTTAACTGCATCGACACGGTACAAACGCCGCACTCCCTGCCAAAACTGCCTGTCGCTAACGCGCTGTGGAAAGCTCAACCGGATCTGCCAACCGCTTCTGAAGCCTGGATCCTGGCCGGTGGCGCGCACCACACCGTGTTCAGCCACGCGCTGGATCTGAACGACATGCGTCAGTTCGCTGAAATGCACGATATCGAGATCGCGGTGATCGATAACGATACCCGCCTGCCGGCCTTTAAGGACGCGCTGCGCTGGAACGAAGTGTATTACGGGTTCAAACGTTAATTGGTGAAACGGATTGCCCGGTGGCATTTCATTTACCGGGCCTACAAATTACGTAGGCCGGATAAGCGAAGCGCCATCCGGCATTCAGGAGTTAACATGCTAGAAGATCTTAAACGTCAGGTACTGGAAGCGAATCTGGCGCTGCCAAAGCACAACCTGGTGACGCTGACCTGGGGAAACGTTAGCACCGTCGATCGCGAGCACGGCGTGTTTGTGATTAAACCTTCCGGTGTCGATTACAGCGTCATGACCGCAGACGATATGGTTGTTGTCAGTATCGCCACTGGGGAAGTCGTTGAAGGCACGAAAAAGCCCTCCTCCGATACCCCAACACACCGTTTGCTGTATCAGGCGTTCTCGACCATTGGCGGCATTGTTCACACCCATTCGCGCCATGCAACCATCTGGGCACAGGCGGGTCAGTCGATTCCGGCAACGGGGACCACCCATGCGGACTATTTCTACGGTTCGATTCCCTGCACACGCAAAATGACCGACGAAGAAATCAACGGCGAATATGAATGGGAAACCGGTAACGTAATCGTTGAAACCTTTGAAAAACAAGGTATTGACGCCGCACAGATGCCTGGCGTGCTGGTGCACTCTCACGGTCCATTTGCCTGGGGAAAAAATGCCGAAGATGCGGTGCATAACGCCATCGTGCTGGAAGAAGTCGCCTATATGGGGATCTTCTGTCGCCAGCTCGCGCCGCAGTTACCGGATATGCAGCAAACCCTGCTAGATAAACACTACCTGCGCAAACACGGTGCAAAAGCGTATTACGGGCAGTAAAAGAAATAAGCGCGCAGATAATCTACGCGCTCCTTTATAGTTATTCGCTATAATATTCGGCGAATGAACCTTGGTATACACAATCATTTGAACAGATATAATTAATTACATTATCATAGTGTCCATGAGACTTATTTCCTTCCAGACAATGGAAAAAGACATAATCTGTAATCGTCGCCTGCCACTTCTGCCCGTTCAGCAGATAATTAATCACTGTATCTTTGTGCCCCTTACTTTTGTCATTACCCTGCCAGTGAAAAAAAGCGCTACCATTTTCAATAATTTCAGCATTCCACAACTTACCGCCCCATGTTTTATATAAAATATATTTGCTCACAGTTTTAATCGCTGGATTAGAAATCATTGTGTTAACAAACACATAGTTCTGATATTTAATGCCAAACTGATGTTTGGAAAGAACGTTCATAAAAACTCCATTTTTTCAAAATTAATATCAAAAGGACAAAAAAATGCACAAGCCATCGAAAAAAATAAAATTATATTCACAGAGAATTTCCCGACGAAATTGAATTGAAATTGTTTATTTAGAACAATAACAATCCCATTTAAATATATTATATTTAAGATAATGACCCAAACATTTCGAATGAAAGTTTTACACTAACAGCTAATAAAAACAAATAAAAATATAATTTTTTCACTAATCCGAGAAATATGTAGCAAAATCAAATGAGCACTATTCCTAAAAATCATAAAAAGTATGAAAACGAACTTGTAATTAACAATTAAAACATAAACAGCGTAATTAATGGAAACTAATGTACAAATACCAGCTATAACATATCTATCTGTAGCCTATCAAAGCTATTTTATTCATATATTGCATATGAAGATAACATTGTCAGGTAGGAATAATTATTTTACTCAGGAAAGCGTATTTCGGGCAGTAACCTCTTCTGAGCATGACAACTGTATAAAATCACAGCTAATCTATCAGAACCAGGCTATAATAATGCCTGGTTTTTTGACGGATACGCAGCGTGGCGCAAGCAGGTTTTATTTTAACCCGGCACTGGCGGGACACCCCGCAGGGAACTGAGGTCTCATTCTGGCTGGCGACAGACGATGGGCCGCTGCAGGTCACGCTCGCGCCTCAGGAGTCGGTCGCGTTTATTCCCACCAGTCAGGTTCCTCGCGTAATGTCATTATTACGCACTGAAAACGGCTATCGCCTGAAATCGCTGCAATTGCAAGACTTCCACCGCCATCCTGTTTCCGGCCTGTATTGCCGCTCACATCGCCAGCTCATGCGGTTGGAAAAACTGCTGCGCGAAAACGCAGTCACCGTCTATGAGGGCGATGTACGCCCACCTGAGCGGTATCTGATGGAGCGCTTTATCACCTCCCCTGTTTGGGTCGAAGGCGACAGACATAATGACATGCTGGTGAATGCCCGCCTGAAGCCGAACCCTGACTATCGACCACCGCTAAAATGGGTATCGCTGGATATCGAAACCACGCGCCACGGCGAACTCTATTGCATCGGTCTTGAAGGCTGCGGGCAACGTATTGTCTATATGCTCGGCCCGGCAAACGGCGACGCCTCTACGCTTGATTTTGAACTTGAGTACGTTGCAAGCCGCCCGCAGTTGCTGGAAAAACTCAATGACTGGATTGCCCGTCACGATCCTGATGTGATAATCGGCTGGAACGTCGTGCAATTCGATTTACGCGTCCTGCAAAAGCACGCCGAACGTTACCGCATTCCCCTGCGTTTTGGTCGTGATAGCAGCGAGCTTGAGTGGCGCGAGCATGGCTTCAAGAACGGCGTATTCTTCGCTCAGGCTAAGGGGCGCCTGATTATCGACGGTATTGAGGCGCTAAAATCAGCGTTCTGGAATTTCTCGTCATTCTCGCTGGAAACGGTGTCGCAAGAATTGCTGGGTGAAGGCAAGTCGATTGATAACCCGTGGGACCGAATGGACGAAATTGACCGTCGGTTTGCCCAAGATAAACCCGCGCTCGCCACCTACAATCTCAAAGACTGTGAGCTGGTCACGCGTATTTTTCATAAAACCGAGATCATGCCATTTCTGCTGGAGCGCTCGACGGTCAACGGTCTGCCGGTCGACCGTCACGGTGGTTCGGTTGCCGCCTTCGGCCACCTCTACCTTCCGCGCATGCACCGGGCGGGTTATGTGGCGCCGAATCTGGGTGAAGTCCCCGCGCACGCCAGTCCCGGCGGCTATGTGATGGACTCGCGCCCGGGATTGTACGACTCCGTACTGGTGCTGGATTACAAAAGCCTGTATCCCTCAATAATTCGTACTTTTTTAATCGATCCGGTGGGGCTTATCGAAGGGATGGCGCAGCCGGATCCGGAACACAGCACCGAAGGTTTCCTTGACGCCTGGTTTTCACGCGAAAAGCACTGCCTGCCGGAAATCGTTACTCAGATCTGGCACGGGCGCGAAGAAGCAAAACGCCGCGGCAATAAGCCACTCTCGCAGGCGTTGAAAATCATCATGAACGCATTTTACGGCGTGCTGGGCACCACCGCCTGTCGCTTTTTCGACCCGAGACTGGCCTCGTCCATTACCATGCGCGGCCATGCGATCATGCGCCAGACCAAAGCGTTAATTGAGGCTCAGGGTTACGATGTCATTTATGGCGATACCGATTCCACCTTTGTCTGGCTGAAAAAGGCGCACTCAGAAGACGATGCAGCCCGAATTGGTCGGGAACTGGTGAGCTATGTCAACACCTGGTGGGCGCAATCGCTGAAGCAACAAAATCTGACCAGCGCGCTGGAGCTGGAATTTGAAACCCATTTTTGTCGCTTTCTGATGCCGACCATTCGCGGTGCAGATACCGGCAGTAAAAAACGCTATGCGGGGATGATTCAGGACGGTGCTGAGCAACGTATGGTGTTTAAGGGACTGGAAACGGTACGAACCGACTGGACGCCGCTAGCCCAACAATTTCAGCAGGAGCTATACCTGCGAATTTTTCGTAACGAACCTTATCAGGAGTTTGTTCGCGAGACTATTGCCCGTCTGATGGCCGGTGAAATGGATGAACAACTGGTGTACCGCAAGCGCCTGCGCCGCCCGTTAAGCGAATACCAGCGAAATGTTCCACCACACGTTCGTGCCGCGCGACTTGCCGATGAGCAGAATGTAAAACTGGGGCGTCCACCGCAGTATCAGAATCGCGGAACCATAAAATATGTCTGGACGGTCAATGGCCCAGAACCTGTTGATTATCAGCTATCTGTGCTCGATTACGAGCATTATCTGACCCGCCAGATCCAACCTGTTGCTGAGGGAATTCTTCCCTTTATTGACGATAATTTTGCTACACTACTCACAGGACAACTGGGGTTATTTTGACGCGTGACGAAACCGCCGCCATCCAGTACCATAGCGCCCTTTCCATTCCTGGACCCATTTAACACCACTACCACTGATTTATTAGCCTGGTAGCGGGGTCGTATGCTCTCAATAACGGGGATTAGCCCGGAAAATGACGAGTATTGCCTGTAATTAAAGATATAGAGCCGAACATATATGCCTTTTACACTTGGTCAACGCTGGATCAGCGATACAGAAAGCGAATTGGGACTTGGTACTGTTGTCGCCATGGATGCGCGAACCGTCACTTTACTTTTCTCATCGACGGGCGAAAACCGTCTGTATGCGCGCAGTGATTCCCCCGTGACCCGCGTGATGTTCAATCCTGGCGATACGATAACAAGCCATGAAGGCTGGCAACTGCATGTCGATGAAGTAAAAGAAGAAAACGGCCTGCTTGCCTATATCGGAACCCGCCTGGATACCGAAGAAACCGGAGTCATGCTGCGTGAAGTACTGCTCGACAGCAAACTGGTATTCAGCAAACCACAAGATCGCCTGTTTGCTGGCCAGATTGACCGCATGGATCGCTTTGCTCTGCGCTATCGCGCCCGTAAATTTCAGAGCGAACAATACCGTATGCCGTGGAGTGGGTTGCGTGGTCAACGTACCAGCCTGATTCCTCACCAGCTGAACATTGCCCATGATGTTGGTCGTCGTCATGCGCCTCGCGTTTTACTGGCAGACGAAGTGGGTTTAGGTAAAACCATTGAAGCCGGGATGATCCTGCATCAACAACTGCTGTCCGGCGCCGCAGAGCGCGTGCTGATCATCGTCCCGGAGACATTACAGCACCAGTGGCTGGTCGAAATGCTGCGCCGCTTCAACCTGCGTTTTGCACTGTTTGATGATGAGCGTTATGCAGAAGCGCAGCACGACGCCTACAACCCGTTTGAAACCGAACAACTGGTCATCTGCTCGCTGGACTTTGCCCGTCGTAATAAACAACGTCTGGAGCACCTGTGTGACGCCGAGTGGGATCTGCTGATTGTCGATGAAGCCCATCACCTTGTGTGGAGCGAAGACGCGCCCAGCCGCGAATATATGGCCATTGAACAACTGGCAGAACGTGTGCCGGGCATCCTGCTGCTAACCGCTACACCGGAGCAGCTGGGCATGGAAAGTCACTTTGCACGCCTGCGCCTGCTGGACCCGAGCCGTTTCCACGATTTCGCCCAGTTTGTTGAAGAGCAAAAAAATTATCGTCCGGTCGCCGACGCCGTCGCCATGCTACTGGCAGGCAACAAGCTGAGTAACAATGAGCTGAACATGTTAGGCGACATGATTGGCGAGCAGGACATTGAGCCGCTATTGCAGGCGGCAAACAGCGACAGCGAAGACGCCCAGAGCGCGCGTCAGGAACTGGTTTCGATGCTGATGGACCGCCATGGCACCAGCCGTGTGCTGTTCCGTAACACCCGTAACGGTGTAAAAGGCTTCCCGAAACGCGAGCTGCATACCATCAAGCTGCCGCTGCCGACCCAATACCAGACGGCGATTAAAGTCTCCGGCATTATGGGCGCGCGTAAAAGTGCAGAAGACCGGGCGCGCGACATGCTCTACCCGGAACAGATTTATCAGGAATTCGAAGGCGACACCGGCACCTGGTGGAACTTTGACCCGCGCGTGGAATGGCTGATGGGCTACCTGACCAGCCACCGCTCGCAAAAAGTATTAGTTATCTGTGCAAAAGCCACCACCGCGCTTCAGCTGGAGCAGGTTCTGCGCGAGCGCGAAGGTATCCGTGCTGCCGTATTCCATGAAGGGATGTCGATCATTGAACGTGACCGCGCCGCAGCATGGTTTAGCGAAGAAGATAGCGGCGCCCAGGTAATGCTGTGTTCTGAAATCGGCTCCGAAGGGCGTAACTTCCAGTTCGCCAGCAATCTGGTGATGTTTGACCTGCCGTTCAACCCGGATCTGCTGGAACAGCGTATTGGCCGTCTGGACCGTATTGGTCAGGCGCATGATATTCAGATTCACGTTCCGTACCTGGAAAAAACCGCGCAATCTGTGCTGGTGCGCTGGTACCACGAAGGTCTGGATGCATTCGAACACACCTGTCCGACCGGCCGTACTATCTATGACACGGTCTATAACAATCTGATCGGCTACCTGGCTGAACCAGAAAATACCGAGGGCTTTGACGATCTGATCAAAACCTGCCGCGAACAGCATGACGCGCTGAAAGCACAGCTAGAGCAAGGTCGCGATCGCCTGCTGGAGATCCACTCTAACGGCGGCGAAAAAGCACTGGCGCTGGCTGAGAGTATTGAAGAACAGGACGACGATACCAGCCTGATCGCCTTCGCCATGAACCTGTTTGATATCGTCGGAATTAATCAGGATGACCGTGGCGACAATTTAATCGTGCTGACGCCGTCCGATCATATGCTGGTGCCGGATTTCCCTGGGCTGCCGGAAGATGGCTGCACCATTACGTTCGAGCGCGATGTCGCCCTGTCGCGTGAAGATGCACAATTTATTACCTGGGAGCATCCGCTGATCCGCAATGGTCTGGATCTGATCCTCTCCGGCGACACCGGAAGCAGCACTATTTCGTTGTTGAAAAACAAAGCATTACCTGTTGGTACACTGCTGGTTGAGCTGGTCTATGTTGTTGAAGCGCAAGCGCCGAAACAACTGCAGCTAAACCGCTTCCTGCCACCAACGCCGGTACGCATGCTGCTGGATAAAAACGGCAATAACCTTGCTGCACAGGTTGAGTTCGAAACCTTTAACCGTCAGCTCAGCGCCGTTAACCGCCACACCGGCAGCAAACTGGTCAACGCCGTGCAGCAGGATGTTCATGCCATTCTGCAACTCGGTGAAGCGCAGGTGGAAAAATCAGCCCGCGCACTGATCGACGCAGCGCGTAAAGAAGCTGACGAGAAGCTGACGGCAGAACTTTCCCGTCTCGAAGCGCTGCGTGCCGTTAACCCGAACATCCGTGATGACGAACTTAGCGCAATTGAAAGCAACCGTCAGCAGGTGATGGAAAGCCTGGATCAGGCGGGCTGGCGTCTCGATGCCCTGCGCCTGATCGTCGTGACGCATCAGTAACGGAGCCATACATGGGGATGGAAAACTACAATCCGCCGCAGGAACCCTGGCTGGTCATCCTGTATCAGGATGACCACATTATGGTGGTCAACAAGCCGAGCGGCTTGTTGTCTGTGCCAGGTCGTCTGGATGAGCACAAAGACAGCGTGATGACGCGTATTCAGCGCGATTATCCGCAGGCTGAATCCGTGCATCGTCTGGATATGGCAACCAGCGGCGTGATTGTAGTCGCGCTAACCAAAGCGGCAGAGCGCGAGCTAAAACGCCAGTTTCGCGAGCGCGAACCGAAAAAACAGTATGTCGCACGCGTCTGGGGGCATCCTGCTCCGGCCGAGGGTCTGGTTGATTTACCGCTGATTTGCGACTGGCCAAACAGGCCAAAGCAAAAAGTGTGTTATGAGACCGGGAAATCGGCGCAGACCGAGTATGAAGCTGTGGAGTTCGCGGCGGATAACACCGCCCGGGTCGTGCTCAAACCCATTACCGGACGCTCCCACCAGCTGCGTGTGCATATGCTGGCTTTAGGGCATCCTATCCTGGGCGACCGCTTCTATGCTCCGCCGGAAGCTCTGGCGTTAGCGCCGCGCCTGTTGCTGCATGCAGAGATGTTAACCATCACGCATCCCGAATACGGCAACAGTATGACGTTTAAAGTCCCGGCGGATTTTTAAATTCTGAGCCAATTTATGCCGGGGGCGCTTCGCTTGCCCGGCCTACATTCATTAACGTAGGCCGGATAAGGCGCTAGCCGCATCCGGCAATTCAATCACTTGAATCCTTTTTGATCCTTAATCAGCTCGTAAGCTTTTTGGATTTCCTGCGCTTTTTGCTTCGCCATTTCCATCATCTCTGGCGGCAGACCTTTCGCGACCAGTTTGTCCGGATGGTGCTCGCTCATCAGCTTACGGTAAGCCCGCTTGATGGTGGTCGCATCGTCGGTCGTTTTCACACCCAGCACATTACAGGCGTCTTCCAGCGTCGGGCCGCGTTGCGCCTGCTGCCAGCCACCGCCGCCAGACTGCTGCTGATATCCGCCGCCAAACTGTGCGCCGCCCTGCATCATGCGCAGGAACTGATCAAATTGGGTGCGAGAGATCCCCAACTCTTCAGCAATCACATACAGCACTTCACGTTCGTTAGGATGCAACGACCCATCGGCAAATGCCGCCTGGATCTGAATCTCCAGAAACATGCGGATCAGATCGAATCGACCAAAACAGACGCTGCGAAACTGACGCATCTTTTCACGTAATGGGTAATTATCCGATTTTCCTACCCGGAAGGCATGTTGTGCAGCCGTTCGCGAGTCACCGTGCAAATTCATCCGATCCATCAACTGGCTGGCGATATGTATATCGGCTTCCGTGACGCGACCTTTGGATTTGGTCAGATGTCCCATCACCTCAAAAGTGGTGGCAAAAAACAGCGCCTGGCGTTCACGTTGGTTGGCAAACCACGCCATTTTGCGCATGCGGGCTTTGTCGAACATGTGGCCAACTAACAGCCCCAGAACCACACCCCAGAAGCCGCCGCCCATCATTAAGGCCACGGCTACACCAATTATCTTTCCCCAATACTGCATAGACTCCCCAAATCTTTATGCTCTCAGCCAGGCTATGTCCCACAATATAAGGTGCTTTTACCGATTTACGGCTGCGGTCAATTGTGGGACATCGCCTATAATTTGCATTATCATACCTGTCATTCAATGCCGTGCCTAACACCACAAACGCCATACCCGTTGGATTTCGAGTTGCAGCAAGGCGGCAACGTAGTGAGTCCCCTGGAGCTTACCCATGTAAGTGACTGGGGTGAACGAGGAAGACAACGAAGATGCAGCTTGAAAGGTGGCGGGTATAAAATGGGCAGGATTAATACTAGCGAAGTGAAGATGAGATAAGTTAGGCTGTGACCGTTTGTCACGCGCGACGCTACTGATGATGGAACAATAAATACAACGTATGAAAAAACGTATTCCCACTCTTCTGGCCACCATGATTGCCAGCGCCCTCTATAGCCATCAGGGCCTGGCAGCCGATCTCGCCTCACAGTGTATGCTGGGCGTGCCGAGCTATGACCGTCCTCTGGTACAGGGCGAGACTAATGAGTTACCCGTCACCATCAATGCCGACAACGCAAAAGGGAATTATCCCGATGACGCGGTGTTTACCGGCAACGTGGATATCGCACAGGGTAACAGCCGCCTGCAGGCCGACGAAGTACAGCTTCATCAGAAGCAGGCTGAAGGCCAGCCGGAGCCAGTACGTACCGTCGATGCGTTGGGCAATGTCCATTATGACGACAATCAGGTTATTCTGAAGGGACCGAAGGGCTGGTCCAATCTGAATACCAAAGATACCAACATCTGGGAAGGTGATTACCAGATGGTGGGCCGTCAGGGGCGCGGGAAAGCCGACCTGATGAAACAGCGTGGGGAAAACCGTTATACCATTCTGGAAAACGGTAGCTTTACCTCCTGTCTGCCAGGTTCAGATACCTGGAGCGTCGTCGGTAGCGAAGTTATCCACGACCGTGAAGAACAGGTCGCGGAGATCTGGAACGCCCGTTTTAAACTGGGTCCGGTTCCGGTCTTTTACAGTCCTTATTTACAGTTACCCGTCGGCGATAAGCGCCGTTCCGGTTTCCTGATCCCGAACGCAAAATATTCCACCAATAACTATTTTGAGTTCTACCTCCCGTATTACTGGAACATTGCGCCCAATATGGACGCCACCATCACGCCACATTATATGCACCGTCGTGGCGGGATCATGTGGGAGAACGAATTCCGCTACCTCACCCAGGCGGGTGCGGGCTTGATGGAGTTCGACTATCTGAATTCCGATAAAGTGTACGAGGACGAACATCCGAATGATGACAATTCACGTCGCTGGCTGTTCTACTGGCAGCACGCTGGCGTAATGGACCAGGTGTGGCGTTTCAACGTCGACTACACCAAGGTCAGCGACATCAGCTACTTTAACGATTTCGATAATAAATACGGCTCCAGTACCGACGGCTACGCCACGCAGAAATTCAGCGTCGGCTACGCGGTACAAAACTTTGACGCTACGGTATCGACCAAGCAGTTCCAGGTCTTCGACGCACAAAACAGTAATAGCTACTCTGCGCAGCCGCAGTTAGACGTCAACTATTACCAGAATGACGTTGGTCCATTTGATACCCGTATTTATGGCCAGGCGGTCCATTTCGTCAATACCAATGACAACATGCCGGAAGCAACGCGTGTTCACCTGGAACCGACGATCAATCTGCCGTTGTCGAATAACTGGGGCAGTATCAATACCGAAGCGAAGCTGCTGGCGACACACTATCAGCAGACCAATCTGGATTGGTACAACAACAACCCGAGTAACGTTAACAAGCTCGACGAGTCAGCCAATCGCGTCATGCCGCAGTTTAAAGTTGACGGCAAAATGATATTCGAGCGCGACATGCAAATGCTGGCACCGGGCTATACCCAGACGCTGGAGCCGCGCGCGCAGTACCTTTACGTCCCGTATCGCGACCAAAGTCATATCTATAACTATGACTCCTCCCTGCTGCAATCTGACTACAGCGGCCTGTTCCGTGACCGTACTTATGGCGGCCTGGACCGTATTGCTTCTGCCAACCAGGTGACGACCGGGGTCACATCTCGCGTTTATGATGACGCGGCCGTTGAACGTTTTAATATTTCTGTGGGTCAAATCTACTATTTCACCGAGTCTCGCACCGGCGATGACAACATCAAATGGGAGAATGACGACAAAACGGGTTCACTGGTATGGGCCGGCGATACCTACTGGCGCATCTCCGATCGTTGGGGTTTACGCAGTGGGATCCAGTACGACACGCGTCTGGACAGCGTTGCAACCAGCAGTAGCAGTATCGAATACCGTCGCGACGAAAATCGTATGCTGCAATTGAATTACCGTTACGCCAGCCCGGAATATATCCAGGCGACTCTACCGTCTTACTACTCTACGGCAGAGCAGTATAAAAACGGGATTTCGCAGGTGGGCGCGGTGGCAAGCTTCCCGATCGCCGATCGTTGGTCGATTGTTGGTGCTTACTACTTCGATACCAACGTGAACAAAGAAGCAGATTCAATGTTGGGCTTACAGTACAACTCCTGCTGTTACGCCATTCGCTTTGGCTACGAGCGTAAGCTGAACGGTTGGGATGACAAAATGCAGCACGCGATTTATGACAACACGATCGGCTTTAATATCGAACTGCGCGGCCTGAGCTCAAACTACGGTCTCGGCACGACTCAAATGTTACGTTCGAACATTTTGCCGTATCAAAGCGCTTTATGATCTGATTGATTTACTACGTAATCCGCATTGCGGTTAATTAATAATGGAAAAAGTATGAAGAACTGGAAAACGCTGCTTCTCGGTATCGCCATGATCGCGAATACCAGTTTCGCTGCCCCACAGGTAGTCGATAAAGTCGCAGCCGTCGTCAATAACGGCGTCGTTCTGGAAAGCGACGTCGATGGCTTAATGCAGTCAGTAAAACTGAATGCAGGTCAGGCTGGTCAGCAATTACCGGATGACGCCACGCTGCGTCATCAGATCCTGGAACGTTTGATCATGGATCAAATCCTCCTGCAAATGGGTCAGAAGATGGGGGTGAAAATCTCTGACGAGCAGTTGGATCAGGCTATTGCCAACATCGCCAAGCAGAACAACATGACGCTGGATCAGATGCGCAGCCGCCTGGCACAGGATGGCTTAAGCTATTCAACCTATCGTAGCCAGATCCGCAAAGAGATGACCATCTCTGAAGTGCGTAACAACGAAGTTCGCCGTCGCGTCACCATTCTGCCTCAGGAAGTAGATGCCCTGGCGCAACAGGTGGGCAACCAAAACGATGCCAGCACCGAGCTGAACCTGAGCCACATTCTGATCCCATTACCAGAAAACCCAACGTCCGACCAGGTTAACGCGGCTGAAAGCCAGGCGCGCTCGGTTGTTGATGAAGCGCGTAACGGTAGTGATTTCGGCAAACTGGCTATTACTTATTCCGCTGACCAGCAGGCGCTGAAAGGCGGTCAGATGGGTTGGGGACGTATTCAGGAGCTGCCGGGTATCTTTGCCCAGGCGTTAAGCACTGCGAAAAAAGGCGATATCATTGGCCCAATTCGTTCCGGTGTCGGCTTCCACATCCTGAAAGTCAACGATATGCGTGGCCAAAGCCAGAGCATCTCCGTGACTGAAGTTCATGCTCGCCACATTCTGCTTAAGCCGTCGCCGATCATGACCGATCAGCAGGCGCGTCTGAAGCTGGAACAAATCGCGGCAGATATTAAGAGCGGTAAAACTACCTTCGCGGCAGCCGCTAAAGAGTTTTCTCAGGATCCAGGCTCTGCCAACC
This sequence comes from Citrobacter freundii complex sp. 2024EL-00216, assembly GCF_043945515.1. Taxonomy (NCBI): domain Bacteria; kingdom Pseudomonadati; phylum Pseudomonadota; class Gammaproteobacteria; order Enterobacterales; family Enterobacteriaceae; genus Citrobacter; species Citrobacter freundii complex sp. 2024EL-00216. Next base: position 199,294 of record NZ_JBIMRA010000004.1, read on the forward strand.
AGGGCGGCGATCTGGGCTGGGCTGCAGCGGATATTTTCGACCCTGCTTTCCGCGATGCGCTGACCAAACTTAACAAAGGCCAGATGAGCGCCCCGGTGCACTCCTCTTTCGGTTGGCATCTGATCGAACTGCTGGATACACGTAACGTTGATAAAACTGACGCAGCGCAGAAAGACAGAGCTTACCGTATGCTGATGAACCGTAAATTCTCGGAAGAAGCAGCAACCTGGATGCAGGAACAGCGCGCCAGCGCTTACGTTAAAGTTCTGAGCAACTAATGACTCGTGCTCATCGCGTTGTTATCACTCCCGGCGAACCCGCCGGGATTGGCCCGGACCTGGTGGTTCAGCTCGCCCAGCGCGATTGGCCTGTAGAACTTGTTGTCTGTGCGGATGCAGCACTCCTCATTGACCGGGCAGAGATGCTCGGTTTACCGCTTTCACTCCTCCCCTACTCTCCAGATACCCCAGCCAGACCGCAATCAGCAGGCACATTGACGCTGTTACCGATTGCGCTGCGGGCACCTGTTGTCGCGGGTCAGTTGGCGGTAGAAAACGGGCAATATGTGGTGGATACGCTGGCTCGCGCCTGCGATGGCTGTCTGCAAGGTGAGTTTGCGGCGCTGATCACCGGCCCGGTTCACAAGGGCGTTATCAATGACGCTGGCGTCCCGTTTACCGGACATACCGAGTTTTTTGAAGAGCGTTCACAGGCAAAGAAAGTTGTTATGATGCTGGCGACCGAAGAGCTGCGCGTTGCCCTGGCAACCACGCATTTGCCGCTCAGAGCCGTTGCCGACGCCATTACGCCCGCCCTGCTTCAGGAAGTGATCGGCATTTTGCATCATGATTTACGCACCAAGTTCGGCATTGCCGATCCGCATATTCTGGTGTGCGGTCTTAACCCGCATGCTGGTGAAGGCGGTCATATGGGAACGGAAGAGATAGATACCATCATTCCGGTACTCGATGAACTGCGTGCGCAGGGAATGAAATTAAACGGTCCGCTGCCCGCAGATACGCTGTTTCAGCCCAAATATCTCGACCACGCGGATGCCGTGCTGGCAATGTACCACGATCAGGGTCTCCCCGTGCTAAAATACCAGGGATTTGGTCGCGGTGTGAATATCACGCTGGGCCTGCCCTTTATTCGCACATCCGTCGATCACGGCACCGCACTTGAACTCGCGGGTCGTGGACAAGCAGATGTCGGCAGTTTTATTACGGCGCTTAATCTCGCCATCAAAATGATTGTTAATACCAATGAATAATCGAGTCCATCAGGGCCATTTAGCCCGTAAACGTTTCGGGCAGAACTTCCTCAACGATCAGTTTGTGATCGAAAGTATTGTCTCTGCTATCAACCCGCAGAAAGGTCAGGCTATGGTCGAAATCGGCCCGGGTCTGGCGGCATTGACCGAACCAGTAGGCGAACGTCTGGACAAGCTCACGGTCATTGAACTCGACCGCGATCTGGCAGCACGCCTACAGACACACCCGTTTTTAGGGCCTAAGCTGACGATTTATCAGCAAGATGCCATGACCATGAACTTCGGCGAACTGGCACAAACGATGGGACAGCCGCTGCGCGTATTCGGCAACCTGCCGTACAACATCTCCACGCCGCTCATGTTCCATCTTTTTTCCTATACTGATGCCATTGCCGACATGCATTTCATGTTGCAAAAAGAGGTGGTGAATCGTCTGGTTGCAGGGCCAAACAGTAAAGCGTATGGTCGATTAAGCGTCATGGCGCAGTATTACTGCAATGTGATCCCGGTACTTGAAGTACCGCCTTCCGCATTTACGCCAGCGCCTAAAGTTGATTCAGCCGTTGTGCGTCTGGTCCCTCATACGACGATGCCGTACCCGGTTAAAGATGTTCGTGTGCTGAGCCGTATTACCACTGAAGCGTTTAATCAGCGCCGTAAAACGGTACGTAACAGTCTCGGCAACCTGTTTAGCGTTGAAGTACTGACAGAGCTGGGCATTGATCCGGCGATGCGAGCGGAAAATATCTCTGTCGCGCAATACTGCCGGATGGCTAACTATCTGTCAGAAAACGCGCCATCGAAGGAGAGTTAAACATGATCAATTCGCCCCGAGTGTGCATTCAGGTACAAAGCGTCTACATTGAGGCGCAATCCTCACCTGATGATGAACGTTACGTTTTTGCTTACACCGTAACTATCCGCAATTTGGGGCGAGCGCCTGTGCAGCTGTTGGGGCGTTATTGGTTGATCACTAATGGTCATGGCCGCGAAACCGAAGTTCAGGGTGAAGGCGTGGTTGGCGTCCAGCCCCACATCGAACCCGGCGAAGAGTACCAGTACACCAGCGGTGCGGTGATTGAAACACCGCTGGGCACCATGCAGGGTCATTACGAAATGATCGATGAACAAGGCATCGCCTTTACCATCGATATTCCCGTATTCCGACTCGCCGTTCCAACACTCATTCATTAAAACAATAACTATGGCGACATACCTTATTGGCGACGTTCACGGTTGTTACGATGAACTGGTAGCCTTGCTGCATCAGGTAGACTTTAATTCCGAAAAAGACACCCTATGGCTCACCGGCGATCTGGTCGCTCGTGGACCGGGCTCGCTGGACGTTTTGCGCTACGTGAAATCACTGGGCGACAGCGTGCGGTTAGTATTGGGTAATCACGATTTACACCTGCTGGCCGTATTTGCCGGTATCAGTCGTAATAAACCTAAAGACAGGGTCACATCGCTGCTCGAAGCACCGGATGCCGACGAATTACTTAACTGGCTCCGCCGTCAACCGCTGTTGCAGGTAGATGAAGAGAAGAAGCTGGTGATGGCGCATGCCGGTATCACCCCACAGTGGGACCTGCAGACGGCAAAAGACTGTGCTCGCGATGTTGAAGCCGTGTTGTCGAGCGACTCGTATCCCTTCTTCCTTGATGCGATGTACGGCGACATGCCCAATAACTGGACCCCGGAACTGACCGGGCTGGCACGCCTGCGTTTTATTACCAACGCCTTTACCCGCATGCGTTACTGCTTCCCTAACGGTCAGTTGGATATGTACAGCAAAGAGTCACCAGAAGACGCACCTGCCCCGCTGAAGCCCTGGTTTGCCATTCCTGGACCTGTCAGTGAAGCATACAGCATTGCATTCGGGCACTGGGCATCGCTGGAGGGTAAAGGCACGCCAGAAGGTATTTACGCGCTGGATACGGGGTGTTGCTGGGGAGGTGATCTCACCTGTCTGCGCTGGGAAGACAAACAGTACTTCGTGCAGCCGTCAAATCGCCATCTGAATCTGGATCCTGGCGAAGCGGTCAACGCCTGATAGTCGTTTGCCGGATGCGGTGCTCGCACCTTATCCGGCCTACATAAGCTGGATGATAAGGCGTTTCGCCGCCATCCGGCACTTACAGTATTAACGACGTTCCAGAATCTCGAAGCAGTAGCTGTGAGAGTTTTGCGCGTCGGCATCGTGGAATTCACTGAACACCGATTCCCAGTCATCCGGTTCGTAGTCCGGGAAATGCGTATCCCCTTCCACTTCCGCATCAATGTGCGTCAGATACAGTTTCTGTGCTTTTGGCAGGAACTGCTCATACACACGCCCACCGCCAATTACCATAATTTCAGGTTCATCGCCGCAGGCCGCAATTGCTTCATCCACAGACTTCACCCACTGCACGCGATCGTCGGTGCCAGGCTTACTGCTGATGACGATATTTTTACGCCCAGGTAACGGTCGCCCGATGGATTCCCAGGTGTGGCGTCCCATGACAACCGGCTTGTTTAAGGTATTACGTTTAAACCAGGCGAGATCGGCAGGGAGGTTCCACGGCATGGCGTTCTCCATACCGATGACGCGATCTACCGCTAACGCCGCAATCAGACTGATCATTGAATATTTCCCGGATACAAAAAAATTGTCGCCACTATACGGAAAGCGCAATCTTTCGTCGACTGGCGGAAAGAGGATGAACAGGAAAATTTTCCGTTCTGCTGGCGAACCGACCTATTTAAGGTGGTACGCCAGCATTACAGTAGTTCAAAAACAGCCAATTAGCAGTAAAGTTTGCAGAACATCACATTTTTTACCCTATGCTGACGGTTTCACTTCCGGCTCATCGGCGACGTCGCCCGTATGCTTACCTTCATCCGTGCCTTGCCAGCCATGGCGTTGAATTAACGATAAGTGCTGACGATCTTCCGCAATAATTTCACTCAGCATTGCGCTGGTGCGTTTATAAACGGCCGCGCGGGAAGTCGCGTCATTTTCCCCTTTCACCATCTCCTCTACCATCATGGTATTGAATCGGCGGAATACGTCAGCCCGCTCACGTGCCTCATAGCGCCCTAGCCCGAGACCTTCCAGCGCCAGACGTCCGGTCTTCAGTGCACCTTCAAAGGTTTCACGTTCTGGCATATCCACGCCCGCCTGGCGCAGGCGGATGTAATGATCCACGTCGCGCGCACGAGCAATAATTTGCAGATGCGGGAAATGCTCTTTCACCATTTCGGTTAATTGCAGACTGGTTTGCGGATCGTCAATGGCATTAATAATGACTTCAGCTTTCGCCGCCCCGGCAGACTCCAGCAGATCCATCCGGGTCGCGTCGCCATAGAAAACCTTCATCCCGAATTTACGCAGCGTTTCGATATGGTCCGGGTCATGATCAAGAACCACCATTTTGACCCCGCTCGACAACAGCAAACGACCGGTTATCTGGCCAAATCGCCCAAACCCGGCGATGATCACCCTAGGTTGTTCCTCATCGATTTCATCGGCTTCGCGCTCTTCCTCAGTCGCCGATTTTTCCAGACGCGTCAAAATCACCAGCAAAATCGGTGTAGCCGCCATCGACAACGCCACCGCCAGCGTCAGCGATTTCGCCCAGTCAGGATCGAGCACATTTGCCATTTGCGCCGCGCCAAACACCACAAAGGCAAACTCACTGCCCTGCCCTAATAATACGGCAAACCAGCGACGCTGCTTGTTCGGCACCTGCAACGGTTTCGCTATCAACCACAGCATGACGGTTTTGATAACCAGGAAACCGACCAGCAAAATGATAATGCGCAAGGGATTATCAATCAGCGTACCAAAGTCGATAGACATCCCTACACCGATGAAGAACAGCCCCAGCAGCAGTCCTTTAAATGGCTCAATGTCGCTTTCCAACGCGTGGCGATACTCAGAGCTTGCCAGCAGCACCCCGGCCAGGAATGCCCCCATCGCCATCGACAATCCAACCTCTTCCAACAGCAGACCGAAGCCAAACACGAGGAACAGCGCAACGGCACTGAACACTTCCCGCAGGCCCGAACGGGCGACAAAACGCAAGGCAGGACGTGTGACATAACGACCTAACAGCACCACCAGCACCAGTGCGCCCGCTACCTTAAGGGCAGACAATGCAAACGCCCCAAGCGTTGTTGATGCGCCACTCGCTGCCAGTAATGGGATCATCGCCACCAGTGGAATAGCAGCGATATCCTGGAACAGCAGCACGGCAAACGCGCTGCGGCCCATTTGCGAAACCATCAGGTTGCGTTCATTCATTGCCTGCATAGCGATAGCCGTAGAGGAAAGCGCCAGCGTCATGCCGATCAGCTCCGCTACCTGCCAGCGCAGGCCGAGGAACATACAGAACACACCAATCAGGCCTCCGCAGACCACCATTTGCAATGCGCCGCCGCCGAACACCGAGGCTCGCAGTTTCCACAAACGTTGAGGATCCAGCTCCAGACCAATGACAAACAGCATCAGCACCACACCGATCTCCGCAAAATGCAGGATGGATTCGGCGTCCGTCACCAGCCTCAGGCCCCATGGGCCGATAATGCACCCGGCGATGAGATACCCCAGTACCGACCCGAGCCCCAGCCGTACGGCGATGGGGACAATCAGTGCCGCCGATCCGAGATAAATCAGCGCCTGTATCAGCGTATGGCTATCCATGGTGTGCCTCCTGCCATTCCATCAGACGCTGTTTGTAGTGACGCGCCTGCGCTTGCAGGGTTTCATCATCACAGATAAACGTACAGTGCATCGCAAACGGCGGTAGCCATTTGAGGCCACAATAAAGTGCCGTCGCCTGTAAGGGTTGAGAAAGCACATCAAATCCGGGATGGGAGCCAATATCGAAGTGGTTTTCACCGCCGCCGGTCGTCACCGCCCACAGCAGATGTTTACCGTGCAGCGCAGTACCGCCATGGCCATACGCCCAGCCGTGCGAAAGGACTTTATCCATCCACAGCTTGAGTAATGGAGGTGTGCTGTACCACTGCATCGGATGCTGCCAGATGATCAAATCAGCGCGTGCCAGCGCATCCTGTTCAGCGGCAATATCGATATTGAAGTCGGGGTAGAGCTGGTAGAGCGAGCGGATCTCCACGCCCTCCAGCGTCCTTGCCTGTTCAAGCATCCGCTTATTCGCATGCGAATGCTGCGGATAGGGATGCGCATAAATGATGAGGATCATGATTAGCCTGTTTCACTGCATTATTGTAATAACAGTGAGTTTAGTCACTTAATCCACAGGCTAACAGTCAATATTATTGAGTGGCTGAATGGAGAAAACTGAACTAGTTATCCAGTTCACTCATATCTTTAACCTGATCGCGGTTAATCTGTTCCGTCTTACCCGTTTGCGCATTTTTATACGACACCAGGCCAGTATCATCATCGACTTGCGGTTTGCCGTCAGTGACGATTGTTTTACCATCGGTGGTTTTAACCGCCTGGTTTGAGGAACAACCGGCCACGGTAAACAGTGCTGCTGCGGTAAAAATTGAGGTGATCAGGATATGTTTTTGCATGATGTTCTCCCTGCTTTTCAGTTGTTTTCTGTGATATACCCAGTTAACTGTAGGCTAACTGACTGAGTTGCAGGGAAAATACAGAACACTCCTAATAACTCGCTCTGGTCACGGGCTTACTGCGAATCGTCATTTGGCTGGTTTGCGCCAGCGTCAGACCTCGCGTTTCCGGGGCGAAAGCGATGGACACCAGCAGGCCAATCAGCGAAATTCCTGCGCCCATCAGCATGACATTGCTGATCCCGTATTTGGTAATGAACACCGGCAGCGCCCAGGTTGAAACAATGGTGCCGATGCGGCTTAAGGACATAATCACCCCGACGGCAGATGCGCGAATGTCGGTAGGGAACAGTTCATTTGGGTACAGCCACTGAAGATTTCCCGGTCCCCCCGAGAAAAAGGCGTACACGGCAAACGCCAGCACCACCAGCCACGCTCCCATATCAGGAATTAACCCCAGCACGGCCAGCGCCAGCGTCATCATAATAAAGCTGCCAATTAACAATGGCCGACGGCCCGCGCTATTGAGCCAGAACATGGGCGGAATGCACCCCAGCATAAAGCACAGGCTTATCACCACATTGCCCAACGCCGCGCTTTTCCCGGCACCAAGCCCCAACAGTCCAACAATCTGCGGACCAAAGGTATAAATGGCGAACATCGGGATCACCTGACAGGTCCAGATAGCGGCAACAAACAGGACAAACGGGAAATGACGGCGGTTAAACAGCTGCAGGAAGCGCGTCTCCTGCGGCGCCTCTTCGTCGAACACCACCGGTTCGCCGAACAGTTTGATCATCATCGCTTCACACTCTTTCACCCGACCTTTACGCAGCAGCCAGCGCGGCGATTCAGGAAGATCGAAGCGCCCAATCAGGATCAAAATACAAGGGATCACCGCGCTGCCCAGCATCCAGCGCCATCCTCCCTCAACATCATACAGCCAGTAACCGACCAGATCGGCACAGGTGGCGCCGACATACCACATCGCGGCGATAAAACCGATGGAGAAAGCGCGCTGGCGGGTATTGGAGAACTCGGTAATCATCGAGGTAGCAATCGGATAATCGGCACCAATCACAATGCCGATCAGCACACGCATTACCAACAGCTCAATGGGTGAGGAAACAAACATGGTTGCCGCCGATATCACGCCAATGGCAATAATATCGATGATAAACATTTTTCGCCGCCCGACCTTATCGGAAATGTAGCCAAACAGCGACGTCCCCACAAACAGACCGGCGAGCGTGCCGGCCCCCAGCAGACCAATCCACTGAGCGTCCAGTTTCAACGCTGGCGTGAGCTGTTCCAGCGCCACGCCAATCATCACCAGCACATAACCATCCAGAAATGGCCCACCGCTTCCCCACAGCATTATCCGGCGGTGAATAGAGGTAAATTTGATGTCATCAAAGTTCCTGGGCTGCTGCATAGCGACTTCCTGTTTCAACACGGGCAAAGCGTCATCTGTAGGCCGGATAAGGCGTTTAGGCCGCCATCCGGCATTGGCGCCACATGATTGCCGGATGGCGACGCTACCGCGTCTTATCCGACCTACGGGTGCACAACCTCGTACTTATTAGCCGTAGCGAAACTCCACGCCAAATGTCCCGCGCGGGTATTCCCATTTTTCCAACGCTGTATCAAGTCCGAGAATGCGGCACGTTCCGCACTCCAGGCATCCGGCGTAATCAAAACGGACGCTGCCGTCGTCCTGTTTTTTATACAGTCCGGCCGGACAGGCCTTAATCAGTACTTCCAGCGCCTGTTTATCAGGATCGGTTTTGAGAATGATGTGCGGGCTGTCTTCATCCACATTGAACTTATTGACGCCCAGTTTGACGTCCACATTGACGGGAGATGTCATAATACGGTCACTCCTTTCAGGCCATCTTTCATCAGGTTGATGAAGCCCACTTTCTTCGCATGACGCAGGATTTTTTTGCGCATTGGCACCGGAGCAGAGCCATCCACGGTGAACAGGTCGCGCGCGATGCTGACCGCCATTTCGGGATAGGCGGTAAACATGCGTGGGTTATCAAGGAAAGCGGGAAGCTTCTGATACATGCGCATATCGCGCATTGGACCATCATCGAGATGCTGACGGTATTCGCCCAGCGACTGTTTGCTGAAGTCGTCGCGCTTCATTGCGGAAAGCACCGTTTTCGCGGCCGCTTCGCCTGCGGATATGGCGAGATCCATACCGCGGATGGTAAAGCCGAGGTTCATACACATTCCGGCAGCATCACCGGCAATCAGTACACCGTCACCCACCAGTTCAGGCTGCATATTCATACCGGCCTCCGGTACGACGTGCGCGGCATATTCCACCAGCTTGCCACCGGCGATCAGTGGGGCAACCGCCGGATGCTGTTTGAAATCTTCCAGCATTTGTGGGACCGATTTTTTAGCATCTTTCAGATGATGAAGACCGCAGACCAGCCCCAGAGAAAGGGTCGTTTCATTAGTATAGAGGAAGCCCCCGCCCATCAACCCATCAGTTGGAGAACCGGCAAACAGGCAAGCTGCACCTTCGTTCCCCTGTAACTGGAAACGATCTTCAATCACCGATTTTGGCAATTCGATCAGCTCTTTTACGCCAACGGCAACATGCGATGCCTCAACGCGCTTTGCCATGCCCAGTTTTTCTGCCAACAAAGAATTCACCCCGTCAGCGAGGATCACCACTTTGGCTTCCAGAATATCGCCGTCGGCTTCCACACCCACGACTTTGCCTTCGCGTTGCACAACGTTATCCACCCGAATACCGGTGATAAGCTGGGCTCCCGCCTCCTCGGCCTGCTCCATCAGCCAGGCGTCAAATTTGCTGCGTAAGACGGAATAAGAAACCTGCGACGATGCGGCCTCTTCACCATTGCAATAGTCGATGGTCATCGCCCCTTTGTCGGTCATAAAGGCGAGTTTTTCGTGGGTGATTATGCGTTCAATGGGGGCCTGCTCAGCAAAGCCGGGAATGATGCGTTCCAGGCTATGCGCATACATGCGCCCACCGGTGACATTCTTCGCGCCAGCAGAATTACCGCGCTCGATGACCAGCACCTGTGCACCTTCCCGAGCCAGCACCAGCGCCGCAACCGAACCGGCCAGACCTGCACCCACGATGATGGCATCAAAGATATCTTCGGACATACGTACTCCTGTCAGTGGCAGGATACTTTCGCACCCTGCCCGAATGGTTTAACGCGCCAGAGCAGCCGTCAGCGCAGGCAGGATCTTCAGCGCATCGCCAACGATGCCAAAATCTGCGTACTGGAAGATCGGCGCATTTTTATCTTTGTTGATGGCGAAAATCGTCTGCGCGCCGTTGGCGCCGACCATATGTTGGATCTGCCCGGAGATCCCCACGGCCAGGTACAGTTCTGGCTTGAGCATCAGGTTGGAAATGCCGACGTAGCGTTCGTGCTCCATCCACTTCTCGTTTTCCGCCACCGGACGTGAACAGGCCAGCTCAGCGCCAATCGCCTGGCACAGCGCTTCGGCCAGCGAGATATTTTCTTTGCTACCAATACCGCGTCCCACGCTGACCACCAGACGGGCTTTGTCGAGATCGACGCTGTTGCTCTGACGCGCCTGCGTTGCCGTACGGGTCACGGCGATAGTCGGAGCCTGCCACTGAACGGTGTGCACCTCGCCGCTGCGGGCGGTATCCGGTTGCTGCGCGTCAAACGTTCCGCTACTGAGAGTGATCACGGCAAACGGTGAAGCGATTGTTTCTGCTCCCATCGCCAGGCCGCCGTAGACCATATGTTTGACCGCCGCTTTTCCGTCCTGTACTTCGACTGCGCTGGCGTCGTTTGAGACTGCAGCCGACAAGCGAAAGCCCAGCTTTGCCGCTAACAGCTTGCCCCGACGCGTATTCGGCAGCAGCACCGCGCCGCCCTCGCTGTGCTGACGAATGGTTTCGGCCATCGCATCGGCGTAGTCTTCAACCATACGGTCTTCTGGTTTGCCGCTGAGCAGCCAGACATGATCCGCACCTAAATGGCATGCCGCCGCGCTGTCCTCATCGCTGAGCACAAACGTGTTAACGTTTTCACCTAAAGCCTGCGCACCATTCATCAGTTCCGGCAGACGAGAAGGGGTATCGCTGAATACCCAGACACTGGAAAATTTGTTCATAACATCCCCTGATAATTAAATGATTTTGCGAAGATTCTCGACAAACGCGGCAATCTGTTCTTCACCGTCACCTTCAATCACAACGCGCTGACGCTCGCGCTGCTTCGGTGCGGCAACCTGTTGTTCGGAATACGCTTGCGCGCCGTTCAGCCCAATGTCCGCAGACGACCAGACCTGGACCGGTTTTTTCGCTGCACCAAGAATGGCTTTCATGGAAGGGATTTGAGGGGTGTTGATGTCGGTAGAGACCGCGATCACCGCCGGAAGCGGGATACTCAGGGTTTCAACTTCATCTTCCAGTTCACGCTCTACCGTCAGCGTGCTGTCGGTAAGAGAGAGGATTTTACTCACGCCGTTAATCGCCGGCACGTTCAGCATTTCGCCCACCAGCAGACCAACCTGCTGTGCATAAAGATCGGAAGAACCGTCGCCGCAAATAAGCAGATCAAAACCTGATTTTTGTGCGGCGGCAGCCAGCGCAGTGGCGGTTTGTTGCGGCAGCGCCTGTTCAAATTGATCGTCAATGACAACAATCAGTTCATCAGGGCCACGGGAGAGCACATCTTTGCGCCCTTTTGCATTGGTCAGCGCTTTGCCGCCGACGCTCATGGCCACAACCTGAGCCTCTCCCACCTGCTGTTTTAACTGGCAAGCCGCTTCGATCGCATTCAGATCATATTGGCTGATTTTGCCATCTGCTTTGCTGAAATCGAGTGTTCCATCAGCATTATTAATCGCAATATCCTGCTCATCAGGTACGCATTTGTAGCAAGTAATTATCTTCATTGCATCTCCAGAAATCATGAAGGAAACGTATTTATATCGGCGGTGTTAAATACAGATATCACGCTCTTTAATTCGGAAATAAAACATTAATCACCAATATTGAAAATGTCACACATTGATATTCGTAACTTTCAATAGTGTTATGCACCTCACCAATATTGAAAGAAACATGTCAAACACGAAAATTTTCAATATTGTTTGCTGGTTCAACAATATTGAACGTCAGTCACTTAAAAAAGTTAAAAAAGCAACATCAACATTATGATTAACAAGGGAATTATTTGTATTTTCAGACAAAATAACCAGCATAAGAAAGTGTGACGCAGATAACAGAATAGCCGGAAATGAATACCCATTATGAGTTACTCACTGAGGCGCCCAGAGGTTAAAAGGTTATCAACAAATCATTAATAATAAATAAACAAACGATCACATACGGGCACGCTAAATAAATTTCGTTTTCACACTGGAATTCACTTATGAAAAATGAAAAGAGAAAGTCGGGAATTGAACCAAAGGTTTTTTTTCCGCCATTAATAATTGTTGGGATACTTTGTTGGTTAACAGTAAGAGATCTTGATGCCGCTAACGTCGTTATTAATGCGGTATTCAGTTATGTCACCAACGTCTGGGGCTGGGCATTCGAATGGTATATGGTCGTCATGCTCTTCGGCTGGTTCTGGTTGGTCTTTGGCCCGTATTCGAAAAAGAAATTAGGCGACGAAAAACCTGAGTTTAGTACCGCCAGCTGGATTTTTATGATGTTCGCTTCCTGTACATCCGCCGCGGTGCTGTTCTGGGGTTCCATCGAGATCTACTACTATATCTCTACCCCGCCGTTTGCTCTCGCCCCCAACTCCGTTGGCGCAAAAGAGATAGCTCTGGCGTACAGCTTGTTCCACTGGGGACCGCTGCCGTGGGCGACCTACAGCTTCCTTTCAGTCGCGTTCGCCTACTTCTTCTTTGTACGCAAAATGGACGTTATCCGCCCCAGTTCCACGCTGGTACCGTTAGTTGGCGAGAAGCATGCTAAGGGCTTGTTCGGCACCATCGTCGATAACTTCTATCTGGTGGCGCTGATCTTCGCGATGGGCACCAGCCTCGGTCTCGCTACCCCGCTGGTAACCGAGTGTATGCAATGGCTGTTCGGTATTCCGCATACGCTGCAACTCGACGCCATCATCATTACCTGCTGGATCATATTGAACGCCATTTGCGTGGCCTGCGGCCTGCAAAAAGGGGTCAAGATCGCCAGCGACGTACGTAGTTATCTGAGCTTCCTGATGCTCGGCTGGGTGTTTATCGTCAGTGGCGCCAGCTTCATCATGAACTACTTCACCGACTCGGTCGGCATGCTGCTGATGCATCTGCCGCGCATGCTGTTCTATACCGATGCCATCGGCAAAGGCGGCTTCCCGCAGGGCTGGACTGTTTTCTACTGGGCGTGGTGGGTTATTTACGCTATCCAGATGAGTATCTTCCTGGCACGTATTTCTCGGGGTCGTACCGTACGTGAACTGTGTTTCGGGATGGTACTGGGCCTGACCGCTTCCACCTGGATCCTGTGGACCGTCCTTGGCAGCAACACGCTGCTGCTGATGGATAAAAACATTCTCAACATCCCACAACTGATTGAACAACACGGCGTGGCGCGCGCCATTATCGAAACCTGGGCTGCTTTACCGCTCAGCACCGCCACCATGTGGGGATTCTTTATCCTCTGCTTTATTGCCACCGTCACGCTGATTAACGCCTGCTCCTACACCCTGGCGATGTCCACCTGTCGCGAAGTTCGTGATGGTGAAGAACCGCCGCTGTTGGTGCGTATCGGTTGGTCCGTTCTGGTCGGCGTCATCGGCATCGTTCTGCTGGCGCTGGGTGGGCTGAAGCCTATTCAGACCGCAATTATCGCCGGGGGATGTCCGCTGTTCTTCGTCAACATCATGGTGACGCTGTCCTTTATTAAAGACGCCAAAGTGCACTGGAAAGACAAGTAATTCTTATTAACCCAATTGATCAAGAGGCTGAAAGATGGATTTCAACTTAAATGACGAGCAGGAACTGTTTGTCGCCGGTATTCGTGAACTGATGGCCAGTGAGAACTGGGAAGCTTATTTTGCCGAGTGCGATCGCGACAGCGTCTACCCTGAGCGTTTTGTAAAAGCGCTGGCGGATATGGGCATCGATAGCCTGTTGATCCCGGAAGAACACGGCGGGCTGGAAGCCGGTTTTGTCACCGTTGCCGCCGTCTGGATGGAACTCGGACGTCTTGGCGCACCGACTTACGTGTTGTACCAATTACCAGGCGGTTTTAACACTTTTCTGCGTGAAGGTACCCAAGAGCAAATCGATAAAATCATGGCGTTCCAGGGCACCGGTAAGCAGATGTGGAACTCTGCTATCACCGAACCGGGAGCGGGATCGGATGTTGGCAGTCTGAAAACCACTTATACACGCAAAAATGGTAAGGTTTATCTTAATGGCAGTAAGTGCTTTATCACCAGTAGCGCCTATACCCCGTACATCGTAGTGATGGCGAGAGATAGTGCATCGCCGGATAAACCTGTTTATACCGAGTGGTTTGTTGACATGAGCAAGGCGGGTATCAAGGTCAACAAACTGGAGAAACTCGGTCTGCGCATGGATAGCTGCTGTGAAATCACCTTTGATGACGTTGAACTGGACGAGAAAGACATGTTCGGTCGGGAAGGTAATGGCTTCAACCGTGTGAAAGAAGAGTTTGACCATGAACGCTTCCTCGTCGCGCTGACCAACTACGGTACGGCAATGTGCGCTTTTGAAGACGCCGCGCGTTACGCCAACCAACGCGTACAGTTTGGCGAAACGATCGGCCGTTTCCAGCTGATCCAGGAGAAGTTCGCGCACATGGCGATCAAATTGAATTCCATGAAAAACATGCTGTTGGAAGCCGCATGGAAAGCGGATAACGGCACCATTACTTCGGGTGACGCGGCAATGTGTAAATACTTCTGCGCCAACGCCGCGTTTGAAGTGGTAGACACCGCCATGCAGGTACTGGGAGGTGTTGGTATCGCGGGCAACCACCGCATCACGCGTTTCTGGCGTGACCTGCGCGTTGACCGTGTTTCTGGTGGTTCTGACGAAATGCAGATCCTGACGTTGGGTCGTGCGGTACTCAAGCAATACCGATAGAACGACGCAACCTGTAGGCCTGATAAGACGCCTTAGCGTCGCCATCAGGCAATCAATGCCGGATGGCGGCGCGAGCGCCTTACCCGGCCTACATGGACACCCATAAATGCCAGGAGAAAAATGATGAATCATTTACCAATGCCAGCCTTCGGCCCGCTTTCCGGGGTACGCGTTGTCTTTTCAGGGATCGAAATTGCCGGTCCGTTCGCCGGACAGATGTTCGCCGAATGGGGCGCTGAGGTTATCTGGATTGAAAACGTCGCATGGGCCGATACCATCCGCGTACAGCCTAACTATCCGCAGCTCTCACGCCGTAACCTGCACGCCCTGTCACTGAATATTTTCAAAGATGAAGGCCGGGAAGCGTTTCTGAAGCTGATGGAAACCACCGATATTTTCATTGAAGCCAGTAAAGGTCCGGCCTTTGCCCGCCGCGGTATTACCGATGAAGTGCTGTGGGAACATAACCCGAAACTGGTTATCGCCCACCTTTCCGGCTTTGGCCAGTTTGGTACCGAGGAGTACACCAATCTTCCGGCGTATAACACCATCGCACAGGCGTTCAGCGGCTATCTGATCCAAAACGGCGACGTGGATCAGCCAATGCCCGCCTTCCCGTACACCGCCGATTACTTCTCCGGGATGACCGCAACGACAGCAGCGCTGGCGGCCCTGCACAAAGTGCGCGAAACGGGTAAAGGTGAAAGCATCGATATCGCTATGTACGAAGTGATGCTGCGCATGGGTCAGTATTTCATGATGGATTACTTCAACGGCGGCGAAATTTGCCCACGCATGACCAAAGGCAAAGACCCGTATTACGCTGGCTGCGGCCTGTATAAATGCGCCGATGGCTATATCGTCATGGAGCTGGTCGGCATCACGCAAATCAACGAATGCTTCAAGGATATTGGCCTCGCCCACATTCTTGGCACACCGGAAGTCCCGGAAGGCACCCAGCTTATCCATCGTGTTGAATGCCCTTACGGCCCGCTTGTGGAAGAGAAACTGGACGCCTGGCTGGCAACGCACACCATCGCCGAAGTCCAGGCGCGCTTTGCTGAGCTGAACATCGCCTGCGCGAAGGTGCTGACTATTCCTGAACTGGAAGGCAACCCGCAGTACGTTGCCCGTGAATCTATTACGCAGTGGCAAACAATGGATGGCCGCACCTGCAAAGGGCCAAACATCATGCCAAAATTTAAAAACAACCCGGGGAAAATCTGGCGTGGCATGCCGTCACATGGCATGGATACTGCCGCCATTCTGAAAAATATTGGTTATAGCGAAGCAGACATAAATGAGCTGGTCGGCAAAGGCCTGGCCAGAGTTGAGGAATAAACGCGACGCGCTGACCCCTCGATGGTTAGCGCTCACGCCTGATTTCAGTGGATAAAGCAATATGGATATCGTTGGCGGACAAAACTTACGTCAGATGTGGGACGACCTGGCCGGGGTGTACGGAGATAAAACGGCGTTAATTTTCGAATCCTGCGAAGGAATCGTTCGGCAGTTTAGCTATGCCTCGCTCAATGAAGAGATTAACCGCACGGCAAACCTGTTCCATTCCTTAGGGATCCGCAAGGGCGATAAGGTCGCATTGCATCTGGATAACTGTCCGGAATTCATTTTTTGCTGGTTTGGGCTGGCAAAAATTGGCGCCATCATGGTACCGATTAATGCCCGCTTGCTGGGTGAAGAAAGTGCCTGGATCCTGCAAAATAGCCAGGTAAGTCTGCTGGTCACCAGCGCCCAGTTTTATCCTATGTACCGCCAGATACGACTGGAAAATAGCACCCCGCTTAATCATATCTGTCTGATTGGCGAACAGCTTCCGGCTGACGACGGTGTGAGTCACTTTACCCAACTGCAATCCCGCCAGTCCACCACGCTGTGCTATACGCCCGCGTTATCCACTGACGATACGGCGGAAATTCTGTTTACCTCAGGCACCACCTCGCGGCCTAAAGGGGTGGTAATTACCCACTACAACCTGCGGTTTGCAGGCTACTACTCTGCCTGGCAAATCGCCCTGCGCGATGATGACGTCTACATGACGGTGATGCCCGCGTTTCATATCGACTGTCAGTGTACCGCCGCAATGCCCGCATTCTCCGCTGGCAGCACCTTTGTGCTGCTAGAGAAGTACAGTGCCAGGGCGTTCTGGAATCAGGTGCATAGATATAAGGCGACGGTTACCGAATGCATTCCGATGATGATCAGAACGCTAATGGTGCAGCCCGCTGCACCAACCGACAGACAACATCACCTGCGCGAAGTGATGTTCTACCTCAATTTATCCGAGCAGGAAAAAGACGATTTTACCGAACGCTTTGGCGTCAGGCTGCTGACCTCCTACGGTATGACTGAAACCATCGTCGGTATTATCGGCGACCGTCCCGGTGACAAACGACGCTGGCCCTCCATTGGTCGCGTGGGATTTAGCTATGAAGCCGAAATCCGTGACGATCACAACCGTCCCCTGCCCGCCGGAGAAATTGGCGAAATCTGTATTAAAGGCGTGCCGGGCAAAACAATCTTCAAAGAGTACTACGCGCAGCCGGAGGCTACCGCCAAAGCGCTGGAACCTGAGGGCTGGTTGCATACCGGTGATTCGGGCTATCAGGATGAGGATGGCTATTTTTATTTCGTCGACAGGCGCTGCAACATGATTAAACGCGGCGGAGAAAATGTCTCCTGCGTCGAGCTGGAAAATATTATTTCTGCGCATCCCAAAATTCAGGACATTGTGGTTGTCGGTATTAAAGATTCGATCCGTGATGAAGCCATTAAAGCGTTTATCGTCCTTAATGAAGGTGAAACATTAAGCGAAGCCGAGTTCTTCAGCTTCTGCGAAAACAATATGGCGAAATTCAAGGTTCCCTCTTTTATGGAGATAAGAACCGACCTGCCGCGCAATTGTTCAGGAAAAATAATCAAAAAAAATCTGAAATAACCCTTCCGACAGGAACTCCTCCTGCCGGGAAATCTATTTATCTGGAGATGAACTATGAGTGATTCATTACATCTGACCCGTAACGGCCCGATCCTGGAAATTACCCTCGACCGGCCTAAAGCCAATGCCATTGACGCCAAAACCAGCTTTGCCATGGGTGAAGCGTTTCTTAATTTTCGTGACGACCCGGAATTACGCGTAGCGATTATCACCGGCGGCGGTGAGAAATTCTTTTCTGCAGGCTGGGACTTAAAAGCGGCAGCTGAAGGTGAAGCGCCAGATGCCGATTTTGGCCCAGGCGGCTTCGCCGGTTTAACCGAAATTTTCGATCTCGATAAGCCGGTCATCGCTGCGGTAAACGGCTATGCGTTTGGCGGTGGTTTTGAATTGGCGCTGGCAGCGGATTTTATTGTCTGCGCGGAAAATGCCAGCTTCGCACTGCCGGAAGCCAAGCTCGGGATCGTGCCTGACAGCGGCGGCGTACTGCGTCTGCCTAAGCTGCTGCCACCGGCAATCGTCAACGAAATGGTGATGACCGGCAGACGAATGAGCGCCGAAGAAGCGCTGCGTTGGGGCATCGTCAACCGCGTTGTCAGCCAGGGCGAACTGATGGATAGCGCGCGTGAACTGGCGCAGCAATTGGTCAATAGCGCTCCGCTGGCTATCGCCGCACTGAAAGAGATCTATCGCACCACCAGCGAAATGCCGGTGGAAGAAGGCTACCGCTACATCCGCAGCGGCGTGCTGAAACACTATCCATCTGTACTGCATTCGGAAGATGCGCTTGAAGGTCCGCAGGCGTTTGCCGAAAAACGCGACCCGGTGTGGAAAGGTCGTTAATGAGCCGATGCCGGATAGCGATTCGCTGATCCGGCAATAAAACCGAGATAAAACGATGAGCTACTACGCCTTTGAGGGCCTGATTCCGGTGGTACATCCGGATGCCTTTGTCCATCCCAGCGCCGTGCTGATTGGCGATGTCATAGTGGGTGCCGGAGTTTATATTGGCCCGCACGCATCATTGCGCGGTGACTATGGTCGCTTGATCCTGGAGGCTGGTTCTAATTTGCAGGATGGCTGCATCATGCACGGCTACTGTGACACCGATACCATCGTGCATGAGAACGGACACATCGGCCATGGCGCAATCCTGCACGGTTGCGTGGTGGGCAGAGATGCGCTGATCGGCATGAACAGCGTCATTATGGACGGCGCAGCGATTGGTGAAGAGAGCATTGTCGCCGCCATGAGCTTTGTCAAAGCCGGATTTCAGGGAGAGGCAAGGCAGATGCTGGTTGGCTCACCCGCTCGCGTATTGCGTGAAGTCACGGACCAGGAACTGCACTGGAAACGGCTAAACACCAAAGAGTATCAGGATCTTGCAACTCGCTGCCACACAGGTCTACACGAAACACTGCCCTTAACGCGGGTCGAAGAAAACCGGCCACGCCTGAAAGGCACAACGGACGTAAAACCCAAATCAGCACAGTAATTGATGCCGGATGCGCTCACGCTTATCCGGCCTACGCGTCAATCACCGTTTATGCCGCCATCAGGCAAACTGATTATTAGCGACGCATACTCTTGGAGAGCATCATCTGCCATTTCTGCTCACGGTTGAGCTCTGTTGGAGGAACGGCAGACAGGCGTGGCGTTTTCGCCATGCTCACCTTTTTCTCCTGCAAATTGTGATTCAGTCGGCTATAGAGATGAGAGTCAATACTCACGACTTTCACCAGACGCTGGCACTGACAACCCCGACCGGCAATCTGATTAGGGATCATCTTAACTTCACAAACAATTTCTCCCACTTCCGACAGAATATAAGAGAGCGTATTAATTGCTTTGCAGTGCTCGATATCAAAATGGCGGGAAATTTCCTTTGCGGTGATCCAACGATCCTCGGCCATCATCCAGTCAGCAATTAACAAATAAAGCGGTCTTTCAACATATTTTTCACACATAAGCACACCATTTTCACAAATTAAAAATCTGGCTACGGCCTGTCCAAATTAATAAAAACTAAGCCATATTAAAATTGTGGATATAAAGGATAGTATGCGACTTGAATGTTGATTAGTGTGAGCAATATCGTGCTTATTACATTGAAAATGTGGTTACGGAAACGGACTTGTCCAGGAATGACCTTACGCAAGACAAAAAAAGGGTTTCTTTACAGAAACCCTTTCAAAATTATATTACAGATCCGGTTAGAGCAATATTCACCGGACCTTTTGTTTATTACTTTTTGATCTGCGCGTGCATTTCCTGCACCGAGGTTACCTTCTCGGTGGCATCGGCATTCAACGCCATCGCTGTGGCGAAACCGCCGTTCAGCGTAGTGTCATAATGCACTTTGTACTGCAGCGCGCTGCGGCGAATAAGCTTGGAGTCTTCAATCGCCTGACGACCTTCGGTGGTGTTGATGATATAGGTGTACTCGCCATTCTTGATACGGTCCTGAATGTGCGGACGACCTTCATGCACCTTGTTCACCAGACGTGGATTGATACCCGCTTCACCCAGAACAATCGCGGTCCCGTGCGTCGCATCCAGCTCGAAGCCAAACTTCAGCAGTTTCGCTGCCAGGTCAACCACGCGCTCTTTATCGCCTTCGCGAACGGAGAGCAGTGCACGACCCTGTTTTTTCATGGTGGAGCTACTGCCCAGCTGTGCCTTGGCGAACGCTTCAGCGAAGGTACGGCCCACGCCCATCACTTCCCCGGTAGAGCGCATTTCTGGCCCTAACAGCGGGTCAACGCCCGGGAACTTGTTGAACGGCAGCACCACTTCTTTTACCGAGTAGTACGGCGGGATAACTTCTTTGGTTACGCCCTGCTGTGCCAGCGTTTTCCCGGCCATCACGCGCGCCGCGACTTTCGCCAGCGGTACACCAGTTGCCTTGGAGACGAACGGAACGGTACGTGCCGCACGCGGGTTCACTTCAATCAGGTAAACTTCGTTATTCTTCACTGCAAACTGGACGTTCATCAGACCGCGAACCTGCAGTTCGAAGGCCAGTTTCTGCACCTGTTGGCGCATCACATCCTGAATTTCCTGACTCAGGGTGTACGCTGGCAGAGAACATGCGGAGTCACCGGAGTGCACGCCCGCCTGTTCGATGTGCTCCATGATGCCACCAATCAGCACCATTTCACCGTCGCAGATAGCGTCCACGTCCACTTCAACCGCGTCATCAAGGAAACGGTCCAGCAGTACCGGCGCATCGTTAGAAACGCTGACTGCGGTCTGGAAGTAGCGACGCAGGTCGGCTTCGTCGTAGACGATTTCCATCGCGCGACCACCGAGAACATACGACGGACGCACTACCAGCGGGTAGCCAATCTCTTTCGCCTTCTCAACAGCCTGTTCGATAGCCGTTACGGTAGCATTCGCCGGTTGTTTCAGCTTCAGACGGTCAACCGCCTGCTGGAAACGCTCGCGGTCTTCCGCGCGGTCGATGGCATCCGGGCTGGTACCGATAACCGGTACACCTGCCGCTTCCAGCGCACGCGCCAGCTTCAGCGGGGTCTGCCCGCCGTACTGTACGATGACGCCTTTCGGCTTCTCGATACGAACGATTTCCAGTACGTCTTCCAGCGTGACCGGTTCGAAGTACAGGCGGTCAGAGGTGTCGTAATCAGTTGAAACGGTTTCCGGGTTACAGTTGACCATGATGGTCTCGTAACCGTCTTCGCGCAGCGCCAGCGAGGCGTGTACGCAGCAGTAGTCAAACTCAATACCCTGACCGATACGGTTTGGACCACCGCCCAGCACCATGATTTTATCGCGGTCAACGGACGGGTTCGCTTCGCACTCATCTTCATAGGTGGAGTACATGTAAGCGGTGTCGGTGGCAAATTCTGCCGCACAGGTATCCACGCGTTTGTAGACCGGGTGCAGATTGTACTGGTCGCGCAGTTTGCGGATTTCCGCTTCGCGAACGCCGGCCAGTTTCGCCAGACGCGCATCGGCGAAGCCTTTGCGCTTCAGTACGCGCAGGAAGTCAGCGTCGAGGCCGTTGATGCCAAGGTCGGTGACTTTTTCTTCCAGACGTACCAGCTCTTCAATCTGCACCAGGAACCAGCGGTCGATGTTAGTCAGGTTGAACACGCCATCGACGGACAGGCCAGCACGGAAGGCATCGGCGATGTACCAGATACGCTCAGCGCCAGCGTCTTTCAGCTCGCGACGGATTTTAGTCAGTGCTTCCGGGTCGTCCAGGCTTACTTTCGGGTCGAAGCCGGTCGCGCCCACTTCCAGACCGCGCAGCGCTTTCTGCAGCGATTCCTGCTGGGTGCGGCCAATCGCCATCACTTCACCGACAGATTTCATCTGCGTGGTCAGACGGTCATTAGCGCCAACGAATTTCTCGAAGTTGAAGCGTGGAATTTTCGTCACAACGTAGTCGATGGACGGCTCAAACGAGGCCGGAGTACGGCCACCGGTGATGTCGTTCATCAGTTCGTCGAGGGTGTAACCTACGGCCAGCTTGGCAGCGACTTTCGCAATCGGGAAGCCGGTAGCTTTGGACGCCAGCGCCGAGGAGCGGGATACGCGAGGGTTCATTTCGATGACAATCAGGCGACCGTTTTTCGGGTTTACCGCAAACTGGACGTTAGAACCGCCAGTTTCTACGCCGATTTCACGCAGTACCGCCATCGAGGCGTTACGCATGATTTGGTATTCTTTGTCGGTCAGCGTCTGGGCTGGTGCTACGGTGATGGAGTCACCGGTATGGATGCCCATCGCATCGAAGTTTTCGATGGAGCAGACGATGATGCAGTTGTCGTTTTTATCACGCACCACTTCCATCTCGTACTCTTTCCAGCCAATCAGTGATTCATCAATCAGCAGCTCGTTGGTTGGGGAAAGATCCAGACCGCGTTCGCAGATTTCTTCGAACTCTTCGCGGTTATAGGCGATACCGCCACCGGTACCGCCCATGGTGAAGCTAGGGCGGATAATGCACGGGAAGCCAACGTCAGCTGCAACCGCCAGCGCTTCTTCCATGGTGTGAGCGATGCCTGAACGCGCGGTGTCGAGACCAATCTTCTTCATCGCGATATCGAAGCGACGACGGTCTTCCGCTTTATCAATGGCATCCGCCGTTGCGCCAATCATTGTCACGCCGAACTCAGCCAGTACGCCCTGGCGTTCCAGTTCCAGCGCACAGTTCAGCGCTGTCTGACCGCCCATGGTTGGCAGCACTGCATCCGGACGTTCTTTCTCAATAATTTTGCGTACCACTTCCCAGTGAATCGGCTCGATGTAAGTGGCATCGGCCATTTCCGGGTCGGTCATGATGGTTGCCGGGTTGGAGTTCACCAGAATAACGCGGTAACCCTCTTCACGCAGGGCTTTACACGCCTGCGCGCCGGAATAGTCAAACTCACACGCCTGACCGATAACAATCGGACCCGCGCCCAGAATCAGGATACTTTTTATGTCTGTACGTTTTGGCATGGCTCTTTTACTCCTGATTATTTCGCGGACTGACGGTATTGCTCAATTAACTCGATAAAGTGGTCGAACAACGGTGCAGCGTCGTGCGGACCCGGACTCGCTTCAGGGTGCCCCTGGAAGCTAAACGCCGGTTTATCGGTACGATGAATCCCCTGCAAGGTGCCGTCGAACAGTGACTTGTGGGTCACGCGCAGGTTGGCAGGCATGGAGGCTTCATCTACGGCAAAACCGTGGTTCTGTGCGGTGATCATCACGGTATTGTTATCAATATCTTTTACCGGATGGTTACCGCCGTGGTGGCCAAACTTCATCTTAATGGTCTTCGCACCGCTCGCCAGCGCCAGCAGCTGATGGCCGAGGCAGATGCCAAATACCGGAATATCGGTTTCGAGGAATTTCTGAATCGCGGTAATTGCGTAGTCGCACGGCGCCGGGTCGCCAGGGCCGTTGGACAGGAAGATACCGTCCGGATTCATCTTCAGAACGTCTTCTGCTGAGGTTTTCGCCGGTACAACCGTCAGGCGGCAGCCGCGGTCCGCTAACATACGCAGAATGTTACGTTTGGCACCGAAATCGTAAGCCACAACGTGGAACGGCATTTCATCGGCAGATTTCGCTTCCGGCAGGTTACCGGCTAGTGTCCAGCTCCCCTGCGTCCAGCTATAAGGCTCCGCGGTGGTTACCTCTTTCGCCAGATCCATACCGTTCAGGCCAGGGAAAGCTTTTGCTTTTTCCAGTGCCAGCGCCGCATCCGGGTTATCGCCCGCGATGATGCAGCCGTTCTGTGCGCCCTTTTCACGCAGCAAACGCGTCAGCTTACGGGTATCGATATCAGCAATCGCCACAATGTTATGGCGCTTGAGGTAAGAAGAGAGGTCTTCAGTATCGCGGAAGTTGCTGGCAATCAGCGGCAGGTCGCGGATGACCAAGCCTTGCGCATGTACCTGAGAAGATTCTGCATCGGCTTCATTGGTGCCGACATTACCGATATGAGGATAAGTAAGAGTGACGATTTGGCGGGAATAGGAAGGATCAGTGAGGATTTCTTGATAACCGGTCATTGAAGTATTGAAAACGACTTCCCCAACCGCCGAACCTGTTGCCCCTATGGCCCGACCGTGAAACTGGGTTCCGTCTTCCAGAACCAATAGCGCTGACTTAATCAAAACACCCTCCAGAGAATATTCACTCACTTTATTTGCATATTAATTCATTAACACCTCATGAATCAATGCAAATTTGCTTACCTATGGATTTCTGGCAAACGGCGGCATTCTAGAGATAGCTCACACAAAAGTCTACCCAAAAGGGCTTTTTTTATTATTATTTTGCGCCACTGGGATAAAACACACGACTTAACAGGCAAAAAGATCAGCTAACTCAGGGTGGAAAACGCTTGCGGCAGGCAAAGAGTGTAAAAACAGAATGCGGGAGAGAAAAAAGTGGACCATTTGGTCAAAATTTACATTGAGATAACAGAACAACCCAACAAAACATAGAAAAACAACCAATTAAAAGAAAATACACATTCAAAATCTAAAAATAAAAGGGCAATAAAATATTGCCCTATGTAATCAAATAATTATGATTACAATAACCACATCACGAAGGGTAATGAAAGCTATAAACTGCGTAAATCAAGCACATCTTTCATATCAAAAAGACCATTTGACTTTGATTTTAGCCAAATTGCCGAACGCACTGCGCCATTGGCAAAAGTCATGCGGCTGGACGCTTTATGCGTGATCTCAATACGCTCGCCAATATCAGCAAACATCGCGGTATGCTCACCGACGATATCCCCCGCACGCACCGTGGCAAAACCAATCGTGCCCGGTACGCGCTCGCCGGTGTAACCTTCACGCGAATAGACGGCACACTCTTTTAAATCTTTATCCAGCGCCCCGGCAATCGCCTCGCCCATCGCCAGCGCAGTGCCTGACGGCGCATCAACTTTATGGCGGTGGTGAGCTTCAATAATCTCAATATCGGTGTAATCGCCCATCACTTTCGCCGCCTTCTCCAGCAGCTTAAGCATAACGTTCACGCCGACGCTAAAGTTCGCGGCGAAAACGATCGCAATCTCCTGCGCGGCATCACGAATAGCCTGTTTACCGGCATCGTCAAAGCCGGTGGTGCCAATCACCATCCCTTTACCGTGCTGGCGGCAAAACGCCAGATGCGCCAGCGTGCCTTCCGGGCGGGTAAAATCGATGAAAACATCGAAATCATCTTTCACCGCTTCAAGGCTGCTTTGCACGGTAACGCCCGTTTTTCCAGCCCCCGCTAATTCTCCGGCATCGCTTCCCAGTAAGGACGAGCCTTCGCGCTCTAACGCGGCACCCAATTGAACACCTTCCATCGCCATGGCGGCCTGGATTAACTGCCGTCCCATGCGGCCACCGGCGCCGGCAATGGCGACACGGATTTGTGCTTCATGCATAGCTATTCTCTTTTATAAAAATTGCGTAAACCGTTTTCAGAGTAACCAGCGCGCCCGGAGGCCGCTAGCTGAAAACACCCATAATTAGAATTTAATGATAAACAGAGGGGAATATCAGTAAAAGACATGATTCATCCCGCAGGATGAATCATTGCTGGAGCACAGGAAAGAAGTCAAACTTACTCAGTATGGCGCAAAATGATGGGAAAACGACGGAAATACGAGCATAAATCAGCCAGTCTGCGTAGATATTTTCGCGAGTGTGGTTTTATAGCACGAGCGTGTAGTTGACGATCATTTGCCCTTTTTTCATCTTCACCTGAGTAATCGTCACCGGTCCAATCTCAGAGAGATGGGCAACATGCGTCCCTCCGCAGGGATAAGCGAGGAGAGGACCAAATCCAACCTGCCGCAACCCGTCGGTGAATGTCACTTGTCTGGAGAGATTGTCTGCCTGCCAGGCGTTGATTTTCTCCTGCAGCGATAGCGTATCCGGTAACGTACCGTTTTCACCGGCGGCGAAAGTAATGCGCCCCTCATTGGGCCAATGGTGTGCTTTCACCGGGATCCAGCCGAACGCTGTACCCGCCAGGCCGATAAGATGTCCTGCCGAGTGCAGGCGGGCGTGTAGTTGACGCAACGCGGCATCCACACGCAGGTTCACGATACCGGGGAGGAGCGGTTTTGCCACGATGTGCACCACATCGTCACCACTCGCGAGGACTGTTTCAACCCGCTCATCATCAATCCAGCCCGCATCCGCAGGCTGCCCGCCTCCCTGCGGGTGAAAAAGGGTTCTATCCAGTACCACCGCGTACCGTCCATCCGGCTCAGCCGAGCAACTCAGTAAGTTAGCCTGGCCTTCAGTGTTATCGCTGGTGTAATAAAGACGTTCAGTCATGATTGCTCTCCTATTGATGGGAAGAGTATATTCACTTTACTGACGGCGATAATCCTGCGCTGGTTCAATGCATCTTTGCCTGGTACGCACAAATGAACCCTAACCTTCTTCCCGACCTTGCCACCTTTGTGTTGATTATCGACCAGGGGAGCTTCTCCGCTGCCGCCAAAGCCTCGGGTGCTACGCCTTCCGCTATTAGCCGCAGCGCTTCACGCCTCGAGAAGGCGTTGGGCAGTAAGCTGCTGCACCGTACGACGCGCAAGCTGGCGCTCAGCGAAACGGGCAAAATTGTGTATGCACACGCGCAGGAAATGCTGCATGCGGCGCAAATGGCCGTCGACTCAGGCAGCAGTCGACAAACCATCGCGCAAGGGCAACTGACCCTCAGCGTGCCGAAAGCGGTGGGGCGATTTGTCATTCATCCACTGATGGCCGAATTCTTTACGCGCTACCCGCAAGTGGACGTCTGCCTTCGGCTGGAAGACCGGTATATGGATTTAATCGACGACGGCGTCGACCTTGCACTGCGCATCAGTCAGTCGCCCTCCCCGGGCCTGTACGGGAAACCGCTGATGCCGGTCAGCCATGTGATATGCGCAACCCCCGAATACTTACGCAAGCACGGTACGCCCGAGCATCCACAGGCACTGCGCGAGCATAGCTGTATCAGTCTTGGCGAGACACCTGCGGATTCACGTTGGAAGTTTCGACGCGGTGAGCGCATGGAGACCATTCAGACTCATGGCCGCTACGCCGCCAACCACACCGGTGTACGTCTGGACGCGGTAAAAAAGGATCTGGGAATCGGCAGCCTGCCACTGTTCACCGCCAGCGAGGCACTCGCCAATGGCGAGATTGTCCAGGTACTGCCAGAATGGGAATTTATCAGCGACTACAGCGGGGAACTGTGGCTGCTATGGACGCGCAATCAACATATGCCCGCCAGAATGCGGGCGATGATTGATTATCTCAGCGAGAAGGTGCCGTTGCACAACACCTGATTACAGCGCGCGGGCAAATACCTCTGCCACCCACTGCTGGAAACCTTCAACGTTCAGGCCCAGCGCAACCTGCGCATTTGCCGGATGCCCCAAGCGTCCTTCAATGTCCACTACCGTCGTACCCGAGGTATATTCGCCCTGGGTTTCAACCGCCACGAAACACGACTGCAGGGTAAACAGTTCCGGGCGCACCAGCCAGGCAATGGCACACAGATCGTGCATTCGCAGCCCCGTATTCATGCTGCCGCTACGGTAATGGCTAAACAGTGCATGCAGCATTTTTCCCGTCTGGTTAAGTTGAGGCAACGTCGCCAGATAGTCTGGGGCGAGCATGGCCTGATTGGTCACATCCAGCCCACACATCACAATCTCCAGCTCACTCTGGAAGACTTTCGCTGCGGCCTCGGGATCGATAGCAATATTAAACTCGGCGTTGGGTGTGAAGTTCCCACGCCCGGCAGAGCCGCCCATAATCACCAGACGGTGAATGTTGAATACGCATTCAGGATAATGGGTCAGCAGCAGCGCAATGTTGGTCAGCGGGCCAATTGCCACCAGCGTCACGGGCTGCGGGGCATGCATCAGCGCATCGCGAATCGCCTGGAAGGCGGGTTTTGCCATCGCCTGCCGGTCGTGCTCGACAAATTCATACCCTTCCATACCGGACTCGCCGTGCACGGAAGCGGCATCACGCAGCGGTCGCACCAGCGGCATTGATGCTCCCTGCGCTAGCGGAACATCCGCATTCCAGAAGTGCAGCAGTTGCAACGCATTACGGGTGGTTTTTTCCACCGACACATTGCCTGCTACCGTGGTCATCAGTTGCAGATCCAGCTCAGGGGCAAACAGCGCGGCGGCAATGGCCGCGGCATCATCAATGCCGGGATCGGTATCAAGAATGATCGGTAAGCGCATGGTTTCTCCATAAAAAATGCCAGACGTTAAGTCTGGCATCTTCTCATAATCGTAACCGGAAAGACTTACTCTACTTCACGAACATCCACACGCAGCTCTTTCGGCACTTCGAAAACGATGTTCTCTTCGCGGCCTTCCAGTGGGCTCGCTTCCCCACCGCCAAGCTCTTGCAGGCGAGCAATCACGTTTTGCACCAGGATATCCGGCGCCGAGGCTCCGGCCGTCACGCCCACACACTTCGCTTCTTTCACCCACGCTTCCTGAATGTCGGTCGCATCGTCAATCAAATACGCCGCTTTCCCCATTCGCTGGGCCAGTTCAGCCAGACGGTTGGAGTTAGAGGAGTTCTTCGAGCCGACCACCAGCACAACATCAGCCTGTTCCGCCAGCGCGCGAACCGCTTCCTGACGGTTGGTGGTGGCATAACAGATATCGTCTTTGCGCGGCCCGACAATTTTCGGGAAGCGTTGACGCAGCGCATCAATAACGTCAGAAGTGTCGTCAACGGAAAGCGTTGTCTGCGTCATGAAGGATAATTTTCCTTCATTTTTCACATTCAGTTTCAGCACATCATCTGGTGATTCAACCAGATACATTCCCCCTTGCGGGTTGCTGTACTGGCCCATCGTGCCTTCGACTTCCGGGTGCCCAGCGTGACCAATCAGAATGGATTCTTCACCACGACGACTGGCACGGGCAACTTCCATATGCACTTTCGTTACCAGCGGGCAGGTCGCATCAAAAACCGTGAGGTCACGGCCTTTGGCTTCGTTACGCACCGCCTGAGATACGCCATGAGCGGAGAAAATCAGGATCGCGCCATCCGGCACTTCGCTGATTTGCTCGATAAAAATAGCGCCGCGCTCGCGCAGGCTATCCACCACATAGCGGTTATGCACCACCTCGTGACGGACATAAATCGGCGCGCCATAAATAGCCAGCGCGTTTTCCACAATGCTGATAGCGCGG
This sequence comes from Citrobacter freundii complex sp. 2024EL-00216, assembly GCF_043945515.1. Lineage (NCBI taxonomy): Bacteria > Pseudomonadati > Pseudomonadota > Gammaproteobacteria > Enterobacterales > Enterobacteriaceae > Citrobacter > Citrobacter freundii complex sp. 2024EL-00216. The sequence continues at coordinate 228,862 of NZ_JBIMRA010000004.1, forward strand.
TCTACGCCAGCGCAAAAACCGCGCGGGTTGGCCAACAGGATCTGCATTTTACGCCTCCAGTGCCGGTTCGACTTCCAGCACTTCAATATCAAAATGAACGGTATGCCCGGCCAGCGGATGGTTGAAATCAACCGTGATCGAATCACCGTTGATTTCGCGGATCACGCCAGGCATCTCACTGCCGTCCATTGCGGTAAAGAGCATGATAGCGCCAATTTCTGGCTCGCCCGCGTCCATAAACTCCCGACGCGAGAAATACTGAATTAAGTCCGGACTTGACACGCCAAAGGCGGCATCCGGTTCCAGAGCAAAAGTGGTTTTATCACCTTCTTTTAGCCCCAACAGGTGTTGTTCCAGTCCTTCAGACAGAGAACCGTCGCCCAGGCGAAACAGCGCAGGCTTGCCGTTATTGCGGGTTGACTCTGCGGTTGAGCCATCGTCGAGCTTAAGGGTGAAGTGCACCAGCACCGCACTGTTACTCTGTACTGATTTAGACATGCAGGTTGCTCTTTAAAATTGCTGCCGCCTGTTTGCCCGGTGGCGATACGCTTACCAGGCCAACAAGGATCGCAGTATATTGTAGGCCGGATTAGCATAGCGCCATCCGGCATTTTTTTATGCGGCTTTTTTCTCTTTCGACGGCAGGAAGCCTTCGAGAACAATCAATGCCGCGCCGATACAGATAGCAGTATCGGCCAGATTGAAGGTCGCGAAATGCCAGTCGCCGACGTAAAAGTCAATCATATCAACCACGAAGCCGTGCCACAGGCGGTCGAACAAGTTGCCCAGCGCACCGCCAATGATTAACGCATACGCGATGTTGTTCAGCTTCTGGGTCGCCTTCGAGCGATACATCATCACCATCAGGATGACGCAAATACCGATGGCGATGCCGGCAAAGAACCAACGTTGCCAGCCGCCGCTGTCGGCTAAGAAGCTAAACGCCGCACCATAGTTACGCGCGTAGTGCAGATTAAGCGACGGAAACAGCGACACCGTATCCCCCAGAGCAAAGTTCTGGAGGATCAGGTATTTGCTGCCTAAATCGATAATCAGCACGACTACCACCAGCCACAGCCAGCGTAGTCCTGTTGAACAAAGAGGCTTACTCATCAGGCAAACTTACGTTGTTCGCCATCACCGGCGATGTTGCTGACACAGCGTCCGCAGATATCTGCATGTTCCGCCACCTGGCCGACGTCGGTAGTGTAATGCCAGCAGCGCGGGCATTTCTCACCTTCGGCTTTGCTCAGTACGATTTTCAGACCTTTGAGCAGTTCGCTCTGCTGAGCATCAGCAGGAGCCGCTGCATAATCCGCAACCGTCGCACCAGAGGTCAGAAGTACAAAACGCAACTCTTCGCCCAGCGCGGTCAGTTTCGCCGCCAGCTCAGGTTCAGCGTACAGGGTCACTGCAGCCTCCAGAGAACCACCGACTTTCTTATCCGCACGCGCCTGTTCGATGACTTTGTTCACTTCGCCACGCACTTTCAACAGCTCGTCCCAGAAGGCATCGTTCATCGCTTCGGTTTCGCCTAAGCCAAACAGACCTTCGTACCATTCACCGGTAAAGACATACTTCTCACGATCGCCCGGCAGGTAGCCCCAGATTTCATCGGCGGTGAAGGACATGATCGGCGCCATCCAACGAACCAGCGCTTCAGCGATATGGAACAGCGCTGTCTGGCAGCTACGACGCGCCACGCTATCCGCTTTCGCGGTGTACTGACGGTCTTTGATGATGTCGAGGTAGAACGAACCCATTTCGACGGAGCAGAAGCGCATCAGGCGCTGTACCACTTCGTGGAAGTCATAGGCTTCATAGGCTTTCAGGATTTCGTCCTGCGCCGCTTGCGCACAACCTACCGCCCACCTGTCCAGCACCACCATCTCTTCCGGTTTCACCATGTCTTTAACCGGATCGAACCCGTTCAGGTTCGCCAGCAGGAAGCGCGCGGTGTTACGGATACGACGATAGCTGTCGGCAGCACGTTTCAGAATTTCGTCAGAAACGGCCATTTCACCGGTATAGTCGGTTGAAGCCACCCACAGACGCAGAATATCCGCGCCCAGTTTGTTCATCACATCCTGCGGAGAAACGGTGTTACCGATAGACTTGGACATCTTACGGCCCTGACCATCAACGGTGAAACCGTGAGTCAGTACCTGGCGATAAGGTGCTTTGCCTTTCATGGCGGTGGAGATCATCAGAGATGACATGAACCAGCCACGGTGCTGGTCAGAGCCTTCCAGATACATATCTGCCGCATGGCCTGCAAACTCAGGACGTACGTCCACGACGGAGGAGTGGGTTGAACCAGAGTCGAACCACACGTCCAGCGTATCCGGGACTTTGACATACTGGTCAGCTTCGTCACCGAGGATATCTTTCGGATCGAGATCCCACCACGCCTGGATGCCGTCAACTTCAACGCGTTTAGCCACTTCTTCCATCAGTTCGATAGCGCGCGGATGCAGCTCTTCGGTGTCTTTGTGAACAAACAGAGACATCGGCACACCCCACGTACGCTGACGGGAGATACACCAGTCAGGACGGTTGGCAACCATTGATTCAATACGCGCCTGGCCCCAGTCCGGGATCCACTGCACGCCTTTGATCTCTTTCAGGGACTGCGCGCGCAGGCCTTTCTGATCCATGCTGACGAACCACTGCGGCGTCGCACGGAAGATGATCGGTGACTTGTGACGCCAGCAGCATGGGTAGCTGTGCTGCATCTTCTCAACGTGCAGCAGCGCACCTTTTTCGCTCAGCAGCGCAACGATTTTGTCGTTGGCTTTAAAGACGTTCACGCCGTCCAGATCCGGATAAGTACCCGCCAGGTATGCGCCGTCCGGGCCAACCGGGTTAGCGATTTCCAGACCGTATTTCTGGCTGATGACGTAGTCATCCGGACCGTGACCGCCAGCGGTATGAACCGCACCGGTACCCGCATCCAGCGTAACGTGATCGCCAAGGATAGCCGGCACATCAAAGCCCATAAACGGATGGGTAAAGCGCAGCAGTTCCAGCTCAGCGCCTTTAACGGTGCCGAGAATGGTGTATTCAGCCGCGCCAATACGCTGCATAACGCTTTCAACCAGATCTTTCGCCAGAATCACAGCCTGGCCGTCAATCTGCACCAGCGCATAGTCAAAATCAGGTGCCAGAGAGATTGCGCGGTTCGCCGGTAACGTCCACGGGGTAGTGGTCCAGATAACCAGAGAGATCGGGCCGTTGACGTCAGAAACGCCAAATTTCGCTTTCACCGCATCCTGATCGGCGGCGTGGAACGCCACGTCGATGGACGGGGAGGTTTTGTCATAATACTCAACTTCCGCTTCCGCCAGCGCGGAACGGCAGTCAACGCACCAGTGCACCGGCTTCGCACCTTTGTGCAGGTGACCGTTACCGATGATTTTACCCAGCGCACGAATGATGTTGGCTTCGGTTTTGAAGTCCATGGTCAGGTACGGATGCGACCAGTCGCCCAGTACGCCAAGACGGATAAAGTCTTTACGCTGACCGTCAACCTGGGTCGCTGCGTATTCGCGGCACTTGGCACGGAACTCAGCGGCGGTAAACTTCTCGCCCGGTTTGCCGTATTCCTGCTCTACTTTCAGCTCGATCGGCAGACCGTGGCAGTCCCAGCCCGGAACGTAAGGCGAGTCATAACCCGTGAGTCCTTTGGACTTCACGATAATGTCTTTCAGAATCTTGTTAACCGAGTGACCAATATGAATGCTGCCATTCGCATAAGGAGGGCCATCATGCAGAATGAAGGTTTTTTTGCCTTTTTTGGCCGCACGAATGATGCCGTACAGGTCATCATCAGTCCAACGCGCCAGCATTCCCGGTTCGCGCTTGGCGAGATCGCCGCGCATCGGGAACCCTGTTTCCGGCAAATTCAGGGTTGATTTATAGTCACTCATCAGATTCTCGGTTCCGTATTTAAAACTCGTATAGGCATTAAGCCGGTTTTGTTAGCCCAAAAAATTCACGGGCAGTCAACTCATCACGCGCAATCTGCGCTTTTAGTTCATCCAGCGAGGCAAATCGCTGTTCGCTGCGTATTTTTTTACGCAGTACTACATCTATATGGCGACCATACAGGTCCATTACAACGTCCAATAGATGCACTTCCAACTGTTGGCGTACGCCTGCTACCGTCGGGCGGGTGCCGATGTTGGCGACGCCGGGCAACGGTTTATCGCCCAGTCCCATCACTTCAACCGCATAAACCCCTTTCACCGGAGAAACCTGGCGACGCAGCGGTAAGTTTGCTGTCGGAAAACCGATGGTGCGCCCTAATTCATCACCGTGAACGACACGTCCTGAGATAGTAAAAGGATGCCCAAGCAGGCTTTCGGCCAGTTGCAGGTTATCTTCTGCCAGCGCCTGACGTACCGCGGTGCTGCTAATGCGCACACCGCCTTCGCAGAAGGTTTGGGTGCTGGTGATATCAAAACCATACTCAGCGCCCGCTTCCTGTAATAACAAGAAATCGCCCGCACGGCTAGCGCCAAAGCGGAAATCATCACCAACGGCAAGAAATTGTACACCAAGGCGCTTAACCAGCAGATCGCTGATGAAGGTCTGCGCTGTTAATGCCGCAAAGCGCCTGTCAAAACGCACGCACAGCACGTAGTCCACGCCGCATTCCGCCAGATAACGCAGTTTTTCGCGCAGGCGAGTGAGGCGCGCAGGTGACTTGTCGGTCGCAAACAGCTCCAGCGGCTGCGGCTCGAAAATCATCACCATCACCGGTAAATTGCGTTTGCGCCCTTCTTCCCGTAAACCCTGCAGCAACGCACGGTGGCCACGGTGCACGCCGTCGAAATTACCAATAGTCAGCACACACCCATGCGGGGCCTGACTGAGATTATGTATGCCTCGTATCAGCTTCATGTCTGGCTCAAAACAGTGAAAATCGTGAAAGTATACCCTGTACCGCGGTCAACGTTAACCGGCGATTGTTTCTACGAAACAGAAAGAGGATTGTTTTCATTGTTATGAAACAAATTGCAGACCTTCACGGGCACGCCAATGCAATTTTTCTCGTGGAAAAGCTGTATTCACGCCACGCAAGCTGGTAGAATCCTGCGCCATCACTACGCAACGAGTGCTGCAATTTAAACGGCGCTTATTTGCACAAATCCATTGACAAAAGAAGGCTAAAAGGGCATATTCCTCGGCCTTTGAATTGTCCATATAGAACACATTTGGGAGTTGGACCTTGGCTAATATCAAATCAGCTAAGAAGCGCGCCGTTCAGTCTGAAAAGGCCCGCAAGCACAACGCTAGCCGTCGCTCTATGATGCGTACTTTCATCAAGAAAGTATACGCAGCTATCGAAGCTGGCGACAAAGCTACTGCACTGAAAGCATTTAACGAAATGCAACCAATCGTGGACCGTCAGGCTGCTAAAGGTCTGATCCACAAAAACAAAGCTGCACGTCATAAAGCAAACCTGACTGCACAGATCAACAAACTGGCTTAATCGCCTGCTTGTTGTCGCTTTGTGAAAAAACCCGCGCAAGCGGGTTTTTTTATGCCTGCTATCTGACGTTTTTCTCTTTAGCCACTGATGTTGTTCTCGCTCGTTCACACTCTTCCTGACCAGCCTGTTTTTTCAGCTATTCCTTCCTCAGTCGCGTCGCGTAATACTTGAAAGTTATTTTCTTTCACTGTTTTCCTTTTTTTATTTCATTATTAAAAAAACTGTGACCACCTTAGCAAATAGAAACATCGTTCATTCAAAAACGAATAAACGCAATCCTGATGTAAGATTTGATAATTGATTGCTTCGGTAGGGTTAACTACTTTTCATGTACACCTTACTCACTCATTTTAATCTGAGGTTAAATTCAGTAACGACATAAAAAATAATATTTAAAACTTGCTTGGAAAGTAGAAGATGTTTTTCTGGGCGTATCGTTCCAGTATCGGAGTTATTATTATGAGTTCTGTTATTGAGGATACCCAGTCATGCGGGTCAACATCATTATCTTTACTACAGCGTATTAGCTACGGCTCTTTGGATGTGGCGGGTAATCTGCTGTATTGTTTCGGTTCAACTTACATTTTATATTTCTACACAGACGTTGCAGGTATTAGCCTCGCCGTAGCAGGCGTCATCCTGCTGCTGGCGCGTATTGTCGATGGCATAGACGCCCCTATATGGGGGATCATCATCGATAAAACGCGTTCGCGTTACGGTAAATGCCGCCCCTGGTTTTTATGGTTGCCATTACCTTTTGCCGTATTCAGCGCCCTGTCATTTTGGTCTCCTGATATCAGTATGACCGGAAAAGCTATCTATGCAGCAATATCTTATATGATTGCCAGCATTCTATTTACCGGACTTAATACACCGCTCAGTGCAATATTACCCCTGATGACCTTATCTCCTAAGGAAAGACTAGTTTTAAATTCCTGGAGAATGACCGGTGGGCAAATTGGGGTTTTATTAATGAATGCGACCGCACTGCCGTTAGTTGCTTTTTTAGGTAACGGAAATGATCATGCGGGTTTTATTTATACGGCGATTATATTTTCCGTAATATCCTGTTCGTTAACGCTTTTCGCCTTTAAAAATATCCGAGAAATGAATACGGATAAAATTCAACAAGAACCTAAATTGCCGATGAAAAAGAGTTTTGCGGCAATGAAAGGCAACTGGCCATGGATCCTGATGGTGCTGGCAAACCTGATCTTCTGGATTGCCCTACAACAACGCTCCACAACGATTGTCTACTATCTGACCTACAACCTCGACCGCAAAGATCTGGTTCCGCTGATTAACAGCCTGGCGACAATTCAGATCCTGTTTATCATCGCTATCCCCTTCTTTAGCAAATACCTGGCTAAAACGTGGATATGGGTAGGCGGTCTGCTGGTCGCCACGCTTGGCGGCATCATGATGTGGCTGGCAGCGGACAACATTCCTTTTCTCATCGCCGCCTGGGTACTCGGCAATATCGGCAGCGGTATCGCCTGCTCAATGCCGTTTGCCATGCTGGGCTTCGCCGTCGATTTCGGTGCCTGGAAGACGGGTATTAAGGCCACCGGCATTCTTATCGCCTTCGGCAGCACCTTCTGCATCAAGATGGGTAGTGGCCTCGGTACCGCTTTCGCTGCCTGGATCATGAACAGTTTTGGCTATGTCCCCAACCATGCCCAGAGCGCTGCGGGTCTGGAGGGAATTACCTGGGCCTTTATCTGGGCACCCGCCCTACTCTTCGCGCTCGCAGCGATCCCACTACTTTTCTTTCGTAAATACGAAGCGATGGAAGAGAAGATTCGCCACGATCTGGAAACCATCAACTAAAAACGATCTTTACCTTCACCCTCGAAATATGGGAGGCACCACCATGCCATTTATGCAACATGACCCGCGTCGCCTGGTCTGGCAGCAAAACGATCGCTATTTATGGATTGAACCCTGGGGCGAGAACAGCCTGCGCGTACGCAGTGGCCGTCATCTGCCGGTAATGAGAAATGAAGACTGGGCATTGACTGAGCCAGTCGCAGAAAGCCACTGCCACATTGATTATGAGCACCACCAGGCGACGCTGACCAACGGCAAAATTATCGCTATCGTCAATCAAAAAGGACAAGTTACCTTTTACCGCCATCCACACAAACCTCTGTTGCAGGAGTTCTGGCGCCTGCGGGGCGAAATTGGCGAGGATGAATCTTCTCACGGCCAGTACGTCAGCGCACTCAACCTTGAAGGGCGCGAATTCCGACCTATTCAGGGTGGGAAATATTCACTTAAAGCCCGCTTCGAAGCCACCGAAGGGGAAAAAATTTATGGTATGGGGCAGTATCAACAGGCTAACCTGGATCTCAAAGGATGCGTTCTTGAGCTGGCGCAACGTAACTCCCAGGCCTCAGTACCGTTTATGCTCTCCAGTCTGGGCTACGGATTTTTATGGAACAACCCGGCAGTCGGGCGCGTAACCTTTGCCCACAACGTTACCGAATGGGAAGCACAGGTCAGCGAACAGCTGGACTACTGGATCACGGCTGGCGATACCCCAGCAGAAATTAGCCGGGCATATGCGCTGGCTACCGGCACACCGCCGATGATGCCGGACTACGCCATGGGCTTCTGGCAGTGCAAACTCCGCTATCGTACGCAGGCAGAGCTGCTGGAGGTTGCCCGCGAATATAAGCGCCGCAATCTGCCTATCTCGGTGATCGTTATCGACTTCTTTCACTGGCCGAATCAGGGTGACTGGATGTTCGATGCACGAGACTGGCCCGATCCTGATGCCATGATTGCCGAGCTGAAATCGCTGGGAATCGAGCTGATGGTCTCCGTCTGGCCGACGGTGGATAACCGCACTGAAAGCTATCGGGAGATGCGCGAAAACGGCTGGCTGGTACAAACGGAACGTGGCTTGCCGATCAATATGGATTTCCTCGGCAACACCACTTTCTTTGATGCTACCCATCCGGGTGCGCGGGACTACGTCTGGGGCAAAGCCAAACGCAACTATTATGATAAAGGCGTGAAGCTATTCTGGTTAGACGAAGCCGAACCTGAGTTCAGCGTTTATGACTATGACAACTATCGCTACCATGCCGGGCCGGTACTGGAAGTGGGCAATATCTACCCGCGAATGTACGCCAAAACCTTTTTTGATGGCATGAAAGCCGATGGTGAAGATAAGGTTATCAACCTGCTACGTTGCGCCTGGGCCGGCAGTCAAAAGTACGGCGCACTGGTCTGGTCAGGTGATATTCACTCCTCGTTTAGATCGCTACGCAACCAGTTTGCCGCCGGACTCAATATGGGAATCGCGGGTATCCCGTGGTGGACGACGGATATCGGTGGTTTTCATGGCGGTAATATTCACGACCCACATTTCCATGAACTGCTGATCCGCTGGTTCCAGTGGGGCGTATTTAGCCCGGTGATGCGTCTGCACGGCAACCGCGATCCGCAGATTTTACCGGAACAACCGTACCGGGATGGTATCGCCCAGTGTCCTACCGGTGCACCGAACGAAGTCTGGAGCTACGGTGAGGACGTGTGCGACGTACTGACGGGTTGCCTGGCGTTGCGAGAGAAACTGAAGCCCTATATCAAAGCGCTGATGGAGGAAACCCATAAGCACAATACGCCAGTGATGCGCCCCCTGTTTTTTGATTTCCCCGAACAGGAAACAAGTTGGGCAATCACTGACCAGTACTGTTTTGGTCCTGACCTGCTGATTGCCCCCCTAATGCATGAAGGTATGCGCGAACGTGATATCTGGCTACCTGAAGGGGAAACATGGACGGATCTTACGACCGGCGAGAGTTATTCGGGAGGGCAAACGTTGCACTATGCCGCGCCATTGAACAGAATTCCGGTATTTATCCGCGAAGGTGGGCAGTATCGTAGCTTATTGAGGCTATAGCATGAAACCGGCTGCGGGTGAGTACCGCAGCCGGAAGTATTACGGTAAGTATGTCTACTGTGGCTTGAACAATGCCGAGTAGTCCGCATTGCAAATACGCTGCACCGCCGGATGCTGGATCATTCTTTCCGCAAATATGGCGTGATACTCTTCCATCACATTTTCTACGCGTCCAATTTCAACAATAGAATCATCAGCATAGAAATTGTGCGAATACAGAGTAGGTGCAACAAAAATAGCATTATGCGTTGCCCCAAACGCTTTCATCAGCGCAGCGTCATCAAATTCGCCGAGGATTTCGACATTCAATCCTTGTGAGTTGATCCAGTTCAGCAGCTTACGTCCGAGCATCGAACGACGTCCAGGGATCAGCAACCGACGTTCCTCAAGGCAGGCCGGGAATGGTTTTTCAGGCAGCGGTTTGGTGCACCAAAAACTCACGCTGCACTCGCCTATCCGCACTGAGAACAACCCTTCCTGCTGCGTAGAATCAATCGGACAGTCGGAGATAATCATATCCAGCTTATGCTGGCTGAGTTGATCCAACAGCATCTCGTGCGTTGACTCAAAACAACGCAGATGGATTTGTTCATCTTCAACCACAGCGGCATCCAGTACGCTGCTGACCAACTGCTTCGATAGCGCATCCGCCACGCCGACATCGAACAGCAAATTAGACTCTTTGCGGTAGTTCACGATATCCAGCATTTCCTGGCTTAAGGTGAACATCTTATCCGCGTAACGAAAAACCAATTCGCCTAACTCACTGGGCTCCAGCCCACGCCCCTTCCGCTTAAACAATTTTCCCTGTAAGCGTTCCTCAAGCGCTTTAATCTGCCCGGTAATGGTCTGCGGTGTCAGATAAAGCGCTTCTGCTGCACCAACCACTGACCCTTCTTTATAGACATGCCAAAAGTAGTACAGATGGTTGTAATTTATATGAGACATACTCTCTCCCTGAAAATTGTCACGAAAGGGTTATCCCGTCAGGCTGATGCGTTCAACCGGGCACGTAACCAGCAGTAACCTATCACTGCCGACAACAAGGAGCCGATCAGGATCCCCAGTTTTGCCCAGTTAATCAGCTCAGGATCGACGTTGCCAAACGCCAGGCTGGCAATAAAAATCGACATCGTAAAGCCAATACCGCAAAGAATACCGACCGCCATAATCTGCTGGAAATTCGTTCCTTCCGGCAATTGCGCCACCTTGAGGCGTAACGCCAGCCAGCAAAACAGACTGATACCCAACGGCTTACCGATCAACAAACCTGCAATGATCCCCAGCGGTAATATCGAGGTCAGTCCATCAATAGTGACGCCCTGCAGTGAAACGCCCGCGTTGGCGAAAGCAAACAGTGGCAGGATCAGGTATGCCACCCATGGATGCAGAACATGCTCCAGTCGCTTCGCCGGTGAACGCCCGTGTTTTTCCTTCAATGGAATGAAGAAGCCCACGATCACGCCCGCCAGCGTTGCATGCACGCCAGACTTCAGTACGGCAGTCCACAGCACTACGCCGACCAGAATATAAATACCGGTGCGTCTCACTCCGCACAGATTCAATCCTGCCAAAACAAGGATTGCGCACGCGGCAACGCCCAGCGACAGCAGCGAGAGGTCGCTGGTATAGAACAGTGCGATGATTACGATAGCGCCGAGGTCATCAATAATCGCCAGCGCCATCAGGAAGATTTTCAACGCCAGTGGTACACGACTGCCCAACAACGCCAGCACACCTAACGCAAAAGCAATATCCGTTGCCGCCGGGATCGCCCACCCTTCACGGGTGATGGGATCGGCATAGTTGAATGCCAGGTACAGCAGCGCCGGGACAATCATGCCCCCGATAGCAGCAATGATCGGGAACGCCGCCTGACGCAGACTGGCCAGCGAACCTTGCATTAACTCGCGCTTTACTTCCAGACCAATCAACAGGAAGAACACCGCCATCAACGCGTCGTTGATCCACAACAGCATATTTTTGTTGATCTCAAGCGCGCCAACCCGCAGTTGAACGGGCGTTTCCAAAAAGGCGTGGTACCATCCACTGGTAACCCCGATATTTGCCATCAGCATAGCGACCACGGCTGCGATGATCAGAATGATGCCCCCCGAGGCGTCACTACTAAAAAAACGATGCAGATGTTTCACTTTTATTCTCTCTATTGGGTGAATACTTCGTAAATACTATCTTACACCCTCAAAAAGCTCGTTAAAATTAGATTATTCATGATGGATAAATCGGTTTTTACGATCTATACAGAGTAAGTCGATAAAGATTTTCCGAGCGGAAAACAGAAATAAAAAAGCCTGAGACTTTTCAGTCCCAGGCTTTTTATTCGAGATAAAACTGCGAATTAGCGAGTCAGATCGTCAAAGAACTTCTTCACACCGTCGAAGAAACTTTTGGAGCGCGGACTGTTTTGTTCGCCGGTCGGGCCGCCAAAGCTGTCCTGCAGATCTTTGAGCAGTTGCTTCTGCTTGTCGTTCAGGCCCACTGGGGTTTCAACCACCACGCGGCACAGCAGGTCGCCCTGAGCGCCACCGCGTACAGACTTGACGCCCTTTCCACGCATGCGGAAAAGTTTGCCAGTTTGCGTTTCGCCCGGAATTTTTAGCTTCACGCGACCGTCCAGCGTTGGGACTTCAATCTCGCCGCCCAGCGCAGCCATCGCAAAGTTAATCGGTACTTCGCAGTACAGGTTATTGCCTTCACGTTCGAAAATTGGGTGCTGTTTTACCTGCACCTGAACGTACAAATCACCTGCTGGCGCACCATGTTCACCGGCTTCACCTTCGCCCGCTAAACGAATGCGGTCGCCGGTATCAACCCCTGCCGGGATCTTAACGGACAGCGTTTTGCTTTTCTCAACGCGACCATGACCGTGGCATTTGTTGCACGGATCTTTGATCAGCGTACCGCGGCCCTGGCAGTGTGGACAGGTCTGCTGTACGGCAAAAAAGCCCTGACGCATCTGTACCTGACCAGAACCGTGACAGGTTGGACAGGTCTGTGGCTGAGTACCTGCCTTCGCACCGCTACCGTGGCAGACGTCACACTCTTCCAAAGTCGGAATACGGATCTCTTTGGTGACGCCACGCACGGCTTCTTCCAGAGTGAGATCCATGTTGTAACGTAAATCAGCACCACGTGAGGCGCGCTGACGACCACGACCGCCGCCAAAGATATCGCCAAACACGTCACCAAAGATATCGCTGAAGTCAGCCCCGCCGCCAAAACCGCCGCCGCCGCCCATGCCGCCTTGCTCAAACGCAGCATGACCGTACTGATCGTAAGCCGCACGTTTTTGCGCATCGGTCAGGATTTCGTACGCTTCTTTGATCTCTTTAAACTTGGCTTCGGCCTCTTTATCACCCTGGTTGCGGTCCGGGTGAAATTTCATGGCCAGGCGCTTGTAGGCCTTTTTGATTTCACGCTCTTCCGCTGATTTGGAAACGCCTAAAATCTCGTAATAGTCTTGCTTAGCCATCTCTTTTTATCTGCCCCTAACATGCGTGCACGGGCGGAGAGGAAACCTCTTCGCCCGTGCCAGTAATTACCCGTTCAAAGGGCGATTATTTTTTGTCTTTCACTTCTTCAAACTCGGCATCGACAACGTCGTCATCTTTCGCGTTGTTTGCAGAAGCATCAGCGCCTGCTGCACCAGCCTGCTGCTGTGCGTGCTGCTGCTGAGCGATTTCCATCAGTTTCTGGGAAACCTGTGCCAGCGCCTGCATTTTCGCTTCGATATCCGCTTTGTCTTCGCCTTTCAGAGAAGTTTCCAGCGCTGTCAGTGCAGACTCGATGGCAGTTTTGTCGTCAGCTGGCAGTTTGTCGCCTGCTTCTTCAACCTGCTTACGAGTGCTGTGCAGCAGATGGTCACCCTGGTTACGAGTCTGAACCAGCTCTTCAAACTTACGGTCAGATTCTGCGTTCGCTTCTGCTTCGCGAACCATTTTCTGAATTTCTTCTTCGTTCAGACCAGAAGAAGCCTTGATGGTGATCTTCTGCTCTTTACCGCTGTTTTTGTCTTTCGCGGAAACGTGCAGGATACCGTCGGCATCGATGTCAAAAGTAACTTCGATCTGCGGCATACCGCGCGGAGCCGGGCTGATACCATCCAGGTTAAACTGACCCAGATCTTTGTTATCAGCGGCGCGTTTACGTTCACCCTGCAGCACGTGGATAGTTACCGCAGACTGGTTGTCTTCAGCGGTAGAGAACACCTGGCTGTGCTTGGTCGGGATAGTGGTGTTTTTCGCGATCAGTGGAGTCATCACGCCACCCATGGTTTCGATACCCAGAGACAGCGGGGTAACGTCCAGCAGCAGCACGTCTTTCACATCACCGGTCAATACACCACCCTGAACGGCAGCACCGATTGCCACTGCTTCGTCCGGGTTAACGTCTTTACGCGGCTCTTTACCGAAGAACTCAGCAACTTTCTTCTGTACCATCGGCATACGAGTCTGACCACCGACCAGGATAACGTCCTGAACGTCGGAAACAGACAGACCAGCATCCTGCAGAGCAACTTTCAGCGGCTCGATAGAACGGTTAACCAGGTCTTCAACCAGGCTTTCCAGTTTCGCACGGGTCACTTTGATGTTCATGTGTTTCGGACCAGTCGCGTCTGCAGTAATGTACGGCAGGTTCACGTCGGTCTGCTGAGCGGAAGACAGTTCGATCTTCGCTTTCTCAGCGGCTTCTTTAAGACGCTGCATCGCCAGCGGGTCATTACGCAGATCGATACCCTGATCTTTCTTAAATTCGTCAACCAGGTAGTTGATCATACGGCTGTCAAAGTCTTCACCACCCAGGTGGGTATCACCGTTGGTTGCCAGAACTTCGAAGGTTTTTTCGCCGTCAACTTCGTCGATTTCGATAATAGAGATATCGAAAGTACCACCACCGAGGTCATAAACCGCGATAGTACGGTTGCCGACTTCTTTATCCAGACCGTAAGCCAGTGCCGCTGCGGTCGGTTCGTTGATGATACGTTTTACTTCCAGACCTGCGATACGGCCAGCATCTTTGGTTGCCTGACGCTGAGCATCGTTGAAGTATGCAGGTACGGTGATAACCGCTTCAGTTACCGGTTCGCCCAGGTAATCTTCAGCCGTTTTCTTCATTTTTTTCAGCACTTCAGCAGAAATCTGCGGCGGTGCCATTTTCTGACCTTTTACGTCAATCCATGCATCACCGTTGTCAGCACCGATGATTTTGTACGGCATGATGGCTTCATCACGCTGTACTTCTTCGTCCTGGAAGCGGCGGCCAATCAGGCGTTTAATCGCAAACAGGGTGTTTTGCGGGTTTGTCACTGCCTGACGTTTAGCCGGCTGACCAACCAGAGTTTCACCATCCTGGGTATAAGCAATGATAGAAGGCGTGGTGCGATCGCCCTCGGCGTTCTCCAGCACACGTGCAGTAGTGCCATCCATAATCGCTACACAAGAGTTGGTAGTACCCAGGTCGATACCAATAATTTTACCCATCTAAACGTCTCCACTAAAAATTCGGTCATCATGTGGTTGTGAATCTGTAATAAGGGCGAAACGTGCGGTTTCAACTACCCTGAATCGTTTTTTTTCAGACTCACCACTGCGGTTGTCTACAAGATGGGGTCGTAACCCACGTCATCAAGGGGGGCATGAAAATTTTTTTTAGCACAGTGGCGATAAAATTAAGGTAAAAAGGCAGAAAGGCAAAAAAACGAATAGTTTCCAATCAAAATCAATTCACAAAACAAATCAAAACCAGCACGGTCATTCATGTGAAAATTGTAATAAAAAGAAAAGATTACGACCATGAAACGGTTTCCCGTCGGCGGTAAGATGGTCTGATGTCACACCCTTTTACAGCCGTCAAAGAGAAATTCCATGAAATCCGCGTTAACCCTTTCCACCAGCCTGCTTATGGGCCTGCTGCTGAGCAGCGCCGCGCACGCTAACGATCATAAAGTTCTGGGTATGATTGCGATGCCCCGCAATGCAACCAACGACCTTACGCTGAGAATTCCCGTTTGCCGGGTGGTGAAGCGCATTCAGCTCACCGCCGATCGCGGCGATATTAAACTTAACGGCGCATCCGTCTACTTCAAAGCAGTACGCACTTCCAGCCAAAGCCTGAACGTCCCGTCATCCATTAAAGAGGGACAAACGACCAACTGGATCACTATTAATAGCGATAATGACAATAAACGTTGCGTGTCTAAAATCACCTTCTCAGGCCAGTCAGTAAACTCCTCTGACATGGCAACGCTGAAAGTTATTGGCGACGACTAATTCCGCACATTTTGATTCAGAAGCCATAGAAAACATGCGGGGCCGACACGCGGTTGATGCGAAAGCCTTTGAACTAGAATAACCACTGCCGCGCCCATGACGCAGCGCCATCTGGCGATGGGTATTTCTCACCAGATCGTCCACCAAATCCCTCAGATCCCGGCGGTACTTCAAATCGTCTGTCTTAGCAAAATGATCAACCACGCGTAAGCGTGATGCCCATCACAGGGAAAATAATTCATTTTCCCTTCGTTAGATCATAGACAGTGCCCTCTCCCCTGATTATCATGCCGCGCCCCGAAGACAGTGATCGTTATTTGGGGAAACTATTTCACCATTCAATCAATGATGATTTTGAGGAATTATGGGCAACACTAAGTTGGCTAATCCGGCACCGCTGGGCCTGATGGGCTTTGGCATGACCACCATTCTGCTTAACCTGCACAACGCGGGTTTCTTCGCCTTTGACGTTATTATTCTGGCGATGGGCATTTTCTACGGCGGTATCGCGCAAATATTTGCCGGTCTGCTGGAATATAAAAAAGGCAACACCTTCGGTTTAACCGCCTTTACCTCCTACGGTTCGTTCTGGCTGACGCTGGTTGCAATCCTGATCATGCCGAAAATGGGCCTGGCGGATGCAACCAATGGTCAGTTCCTGGGCGTATACCTGGGTCTGTGGGGCGTGTTTACACTGTTCATGTTCTTCGGCACGCTGAAAGCTAACCGCGCGTTGCAGTTTGTCTTCCTGAGCCTGACAGTGCTGTTCGCACTGCTGGCGGTCGGCAACATTGCAGGTAACGAAGCGATCATTCACGTTGCTGGCAGGATTGGCTTAGTGTGTGGCGCAAGCGCCATTTACCTGGCGATGGGTGAAGTGCTGAACGAACAGTTTGGCCGTACCATCCTGCCGATCGGTGAAGCGCACTAATCTGACGCTATCCCCCCGAACGGGGGGATATTCCTTACAAGCGCTGTAACTCTCCCTGCACGCTCGTATCGCGATGATAAATATCCTGTCGCAGCCAAATCCCCAGACCTAATCCCACCAGCGATAACGCCAGCACATACCAGGCCGGAGCCATTGGCGACACGCTCATTAACATCGTCACGGCGATTGGCGTCAGACCACCAAAAATGGCGTACGACACGTTGTAAGAAAAGGAGATTCCGGTAAAGCGGACCTCCGCCGGAAACGCCCGCACCATCACATAAGGCACAGCCCCCACCACGCCAACGCACAACCCTACCAGCCCGTATAGCAAGAACAAGTGCTGAGGATGGCTGCCGGTCAGATGATAGAAAAACCAGCTTGAACAGGCCAGCAGCAGGCTGCCGACAATAAAGGTTTTGCTGGCGCCGACCCGGTCGACAATAAACCCGGCCAGCAGACAGCCGACGCACAGCATAATGGTCGCGACACTGTTGGCTTGTAACGTCAACGCCGGTGCAAAACCATACTGCTTCTGCAACCAGACTGGCGACATCAGGATCACCACCACAATCCCGGCCGATAACAGCCAGGTCAGCAGCATGGAAATGACCACCGCTTTTTTATGTTTGCTCACCACCGACTTCACCGGTAGCTCTTGCGCCAGCGCTTTACGCTGCTGCATTTCGAGGAAGATGGGCGTTTCCTGCAACCAGCGACGCAGGTACATCGCCACCAGCCCAAACACGCCACCCAACAAGAACGGGATACGCCAGCCATAGTCATGCACAGCCTGTTGCGTCAGGCTGGTATTCACCAGCGTCGCAACCACCGATCCCAGCAGAATCCCCACCGTCAGCCCGGCGGTCAGCGTGCCACAGGCAATGCCGATGCGGCGCTCCGGTACGTGCTCTGCCACGAACACCCACGCGCCGGGCACTTCTCCGCCGATGGCAGCGCCTTGCAAAATACGCATCAGCAGTAACAGCAGCGGCGCGAGGATCCCCATTGAGGCGTAGGTAGGCAAAAGACCAATCGCCAGCGTCGGTATCGCCATCAGCAAAATGCTCAGGGTGAACATTTTCTTGCGCCCGACCAGATCGCCAAAGTGCGCCATGATGATGCCACCCAGTGGACGCGCCAGATATCCGGCGGCAAAAATGCCGAAGGTTTGCACCTGACGTAGCCATTCAGGAATGTCTGCCGGGAAGAAGAGTTCGCCAACAACAGCGGCAAAGAAGACGAAGATAATGAAATCATAAAACTCAAGCGCACCGCCGAGGGCAGCAAGCGTAAGAGTTTTATAATCCTGGCGATTCAGCGGTCGAGTGTGTTGTGACATAGCAAACCATGAGTCAGTGGAGTTATTGAATCTGTCTGTCGATATATGTAAAGCAAAAATTACTATATCGTAAACAATTCAATACTCCACTGTCATTGGCACTTATGTCACGATCGGGCTACTTTCAGGCGTTTGTATCGCGGATTGCGCTTTTAGGACGAAAAGATGCTACAACAGCCGGTGCAGTTTCCACATACGGCCCATCCAGCAACTGTATACAATACGGTACACTTGCAAAAATACCCGGCACGATAACCTTACCGTCGGCATCTTTCACGCCTTCCAGCGTTTCTTTGATCGATTTCGGCTGCCCTGGCAGATTCAGAATCAACGCCTGTTTGCGAATCACACCAACCTGGCGGGAGAGAATAGCCGTTGGCACAAAGTGCAGGCTTATCTGGCGCATCTGCTCGCCAAAGCCCGGCATCTGGCGGTCGGCTACGGCCAGCGTGGCATCAGGCGTTACATCGCGGCGGGCCGGACCCGTTCCGCCGGTAGTCAGCACCAGATGACAGCTCATTTCATCCACCAGCTCACATAAGGTCTGTTCGATGATCGCCTGTTCATCCGGGATCAGTCGCGTTTGCAGCTCAAAAGGGGTGGTAAGGGCAGATGCCAGCCACTCTTCAAGGGCCGGGATACCTTTATCCTGGTAAACGCCGCTGGAAGCACGGTCAGAAATGGAAACCAGGCCAATGCGTAAAGTATTCATGATTATTCCGTTTAAACAGTCTCGTTAAACAGAATGATACACTGCGAAGGGAAGGACAGACAGGTTTCAGAAGAGGTAGCGTGACCCATATCAGGGCCACGCATTAATGATTACAGCAGATCGCCGATCATTTTTTCCAGTTTACCCTGGTCTACAGCAAACTTACGGATACCGTCCGCCAGTTTGTCTACAGCCATCGGATCCTGGTTGTGCTGCCACAGGAACTCAGCTTCGGTGATGCGTGCAGGACGCGCTTTCACTTCACCAGAGAAGGACAGTTTACGTTCGATAGTGCCTTCGCTTTCCGCCAGTTCTTTCAGCAGTGCCGGAGCAATAGTCAGACGATCGCAGCCTGCCAGCTCAATGATTTCGCCGACGTTACGGAAGCTCGCACCCATCACCACGGTTTCGTAACCGTGCTGTTTGTAGTACTCATAGATTTCCGTTACGGAAACCACACCCGGATCTTCTGCCGGTGCATACTCTTTCTTGTCAGTGTTGGCTTTGTACCAGTCCAGAATACGACCAACAAACGGAGAAATCAGGTATACGCCAGCTTCTGCACATGCGCGCGCCTGCGCGAAGGAGAACAACAGAGTCAGGTTACAGTTGATACCTTCTTTTTCCAGCTGCTCAGCGGCACGGATGCCCTGCCAGGTTGAAGCCAGTTTGATCAGAATGCGATCGTTGCTGATGCCAGCATCGTTGTACATTTTGATCAGACGTTTTGCTTTCGCGATGGACGCGTCGGTGTCGTAGGACAGACGAGCGTCAACTTCAGTAGAAATACGACCCGGAACCAGTTTCAGGATCTCCAGACCGATATTTACTGCCAGTTTGTCGGTCGCGTCGACGATCTGCTGTGCGCGGTCGTTGCTCTGCTGCTTAGCCCAGGCTACAGCGTCATCAATCAGCTTGCGGTATTCTGGGATCTGCGCTGCGTTAAGAATGAGAGAAGGGTTAGTTGTGGCATCCTGAGGCTGATACAGCTTCATTGCCGCGATGTCTCCGGTGTCGGCCACTACTGTGGTGAACTGACGAAGGGAGGTCAATTTGTCCGTCATGATAGCGATTCTCTTTAAACAGCTTGTTAGGGGGATGTAACCGATCTTCCCTGATGATAGCACGACGCACTCTCAGCGCAACCGCCTGGATTGTCCGACCCGCCGCTCAGCCCTGATTACGCATCTCACAGCTCGTGATGCGCAATTAAGGATATACCTATTGTTATGGTAAACTCCCGCAATCAATCACCTTATAAGGTATATACTGGTCGATAATTGGTAGCGCTTACACGGGATTATTCGCGCTTACCGGCATCAACAAGAGGGATGTTAATGCCTGATTTTTTCTCATTTATTAATGAAATACTCTGGGGATCGGTGATGATCTACCTCCTGCTTGGCGCAGGATGTTGGTTCACCTGGCGTACAGGGTTTGTGCAGTTCCGCTATATTCGCCAGTTTGGCAAAAGTCTTAAAAACAGCATCAGCCCGCAGCCGGGCGGTTTAACTTCTTTTCAGGCTCTGTGCACCAGTCTTGCCGCGCGCGTCGGTAGCGGAAATCTGGCGGGTGTGGCGTTGGCGATCGCCGCCGGCGGCGCGGGAGCCATTTTCTGGATGTGGGTCTCGGCGGTCATTGGTATGGCAACCTCATTCGCCGAATGTTCCCTTGCCCAGCTGTATAAAGAGCGCGACAGCAAGGGACAGTTTCGCGGCGGTCCTGCATGGTATATGGCCCGTGGATTGGGCATGCGCTGGATGGGCGTGCTGTTTGCCATCTTTTTACTCATTGCCTATGGCCTGATTTTTAACAGCGTGCAGGCAAACTCAGTCTCTCGTGCGTTGACCTTTGCTTTTGACATTCCTCCCCTCTTCTCCGGTATCGCACTGGCGATAGTGTCATTACTGGTCATTGTCGGCGGCATTAAAGGCGTTGCCCGCCTGATGCAATGGTTTGTTCCGATGATGGCGCTGCTGTGGATCGGTTGTAGCCTCGTCATCTGCCTTTGGCATTTCGGACAGCTCCCCGGCATTATCATGACCATCATAAAAAGCGCCTTTGGCTGGCAGGAAGCCGCGGCCGGTGCAGCCGGGTATACGCTAAGCCAGGCCATTGCCAGCGGTTTTCAGCGCGGTATGTTCTCTAATGAAGCCGGAATGGGCTCAACTCCGAACGCAGCCGCCTCGGCAGCATCCTGGCCGCCACACCCTGCAGCACAAGGCATTGTGCAAATGATTGGTGTATTGGGCGATACGCTAATTCTTTGTACGGCCAGCGCAATGATCATTTTACTGGCGGGTAATGGCACCACTTATGTGCCAATGGAAGGCATCCAGTTGCTGCAACGAGCCATGGTCTCGCTGACGGGTGAATGGGGGGCCGGATTCGTTGCCTTAATAGTGATTCTGTTTGCCTTTAGCTCTATCGTCGCCAACTACATTTATGCGGAAAACAACCTCATATTCCTGAAACTGGACAACATCCGGGTTATCTGGCTATTACGAATCGCCACCGTTTGCACCGTCATTGGTGGTACGTTAATCAGTTTTCCGCTGGTCTGGCAACTTGCCGACATCATCATGGCCTGTATGGCCATTACTAACCTGACGGCGATTCTGCTGCTTTCTCCGGTTGTCCATACCATCGCCAGCGATTATCTGCGCCAGCGAAAACTCGGGGTGCGCCCGGAATTCGATCCGCGCCGTTATCCTGATATCAGACAACAGCTTGCGCCCGATAGCTGGGATGAAACGCCGCGCGAATAGCGCGGCAATCGCAACCATCGATCAATTCAGTCGTTTTTTTTGCTAAAGTCGCAGTAAATTTCCTGCAAGGACTGGATATGCTGATTCTGATTTCACCTGCAAAAACGCTCGACTACCAAAGCCCGCTGGCAACGACACGTCATACGCTGCCCGAGTTGCTGGATCACTCTCAGCAGCTTATTCACGTGGCACGCCAGCTCTCTGCACCGCAGATTGGCAAGCTGATGGGGATTAGCGACAAGCTGGCGGATCTGAACGCCACCCGTTTCCATGACTGGCAGCCTGACTTCACGCCGGACAATGCACGTCAGGCCATTCTGGCGTTTAAAGGCGACGTCTATACAGGGTTGCAGGCTGAAACCTTCAGCGAGGCGGATTTCGACTTCGCTCAACAGCATTTACGGATGCTGTCCGGGTTGTACGGCGTTTTGCGTCCGCTGGATTTGATGCAGCCATACCGTCTGGAGATGGGCATTCGTCTGGCCAATGCGAAGGGTAAAGATCTCTACCAGTTCTGGGGAGATACCATCACCGATAAACTTAACGAAGCGCTGGAAGCGCAAGGCGACAGCGTGGTGATCAACCTCGCCTCGGATGAGTATTTTAAATCCGTGAAGCCGAAAAAACTCAACGCTGAGCTTATCAAACCGGTCTTCCTCGACGAGAAGAACGGTAAGTTTAAAGTCATCAGCTTCTATGCCAAAAAAGCGCGCGGCCTGATGAGTCGCTACATTATTGAGAACCGCTTAACGCAACCGGAGCAGCTGACCGCATTTAACAGCGAAGGCTACTTCTTTGATGAAGAAGCATCAGGAAACGGCGAACTGGTGTTTAAACGCCACGAGCAATAGTAAAAAGGCCGGATGACGGCTAACGCCTTATCCGGCCTACAGGTTTTGTCGGCCCGCTATGCAAAGCGCCAGCGGGCACAACCGTTAACCGCGGGTCATCATCAGCTTGCGCAGTTCAGCAAAATCAGCTGGCAGGTGATGAGAAAGCAGCGGCAGGTCCGCACGTTCCGCCAGTTCTTTTGGCAACGCCAGCGTCAGGTCAAGAATCTCTTCAACGCTTTCTTTAAACTTCGCCGGATGCGCAGTACCAAGGAACAGGCCGTACTCGCCAGGATTCAGTTGGTCACGCAGCGCTCGGTAAGCCACCGCCGCATGCGGTTCTGAGGTGTAGCCTATCTCATGTAACTCACGCATCGTGTCCTGAGTCGTCGCATCGTCAACAGCGGCATAACCCAGCTCATTCAGACGCCAGATTTTACGGCGGAACAGTTCTTCCACGCGCGGCCAGTTGTTCGGCTGGCTGACATCCATCGCATTCGACAACGTTGCCTGGGTCGCTTTCGGCGCCCACTCACCTTCTGCAAGGAAACGCGGAACCGTATCGTTAACGTTCGTCGCCGCGATAAAACGCTTCACCGGCAAGCCCAGTGATTTCGCCAGCAATCCGGCAGTCAGATCGCCAAAGTTACCGCTGGGAACGGAAATCACCAGTTGATTACGCGCCTCTTGCGGCAGTTGGGCCACAGCCTCAAAGTAGTAACAGATTTGCGCCAACAGACGGCTGATGTTAATTGAGTTAGCCGAGTTCAGTCCCAGAGCCACCTTCAGCTCTTCGTCATCAAACGCCTGTTTCACCAGCACCTGGCAGGCATCAAAATCGCCATCAATCGCCACAGTTTCAATGTTACCGCCCAGCGTACAGAACAGTTTTTCCTGTAATGGGCTGATCTTGCCGTTCGGATAGAGGATCACCACGCGCACATTTTTCAGGCCATAAAAGGCATGCGCAACCGCCGCCCCGGTGTCTCCGGAAGTCGCCGTCAGAATCGTTACCGGTTTGTCGCCACTGATGTGCGTCAGCATCTGCGCCATAAAGCGCCCGCCAAAGTCTTTAAATGCAAGCGTAGGGCCGTGGAACAGTTCCAGACAGCCGACATCCGCGGCAACCTGGGCAACCGGAGCCGGAAAGGCAAATGCCGCACGCACGCGCTCTTCCAGAATTTCCTGAGGGATCTCATCACCAATAAATGCGGACAGGATCTTCGCGCTGCGGCTAACGAAGTCCTGGTTCAGCATCTCATCCACTTCTGTCAGATTGAATTCCGGTAGATCGTGCGGAAAAAACAATCCCTGATTCTTGCCTAGTCCTTGCGTAACAGCCTGTGCAAAGCTGACCTGTTCGTTGTGATCTTTCAGATTATACAGTTTCATTGATTATCCCAGTACCCGTGCGCCCGCCGTGTCCAGCCGGCAAATATGAACAAAGCCTTCCTGATTTTGCAGGTAATTTTTACCCAGCCAATCTGCTACGCGCTGTGCCGTATCCGGCTTATCGCACAAAGCGAACAGCGTCGGCCCAGACCCAGATATACCGCTGGCCAGTGCGCCAATTTCTGCGACCGCCTGACGCGCCTGGCTAAAGCCTGGCAGCAAGCGGGTACGATACGGCTCAGCAATGACATCTTTCATCAGCTTCGCGGCCAGAAGAGGCTGACGGGAATAGCAGGCATGGATGAATCCCGCCAGATGCCGCCCGTGAGCGATACAGTCCTGACGGCGATACTGCGCTGGGAGAATCGCCCGCGCTTCAGCCGTCGACACTTTAATCCCTGGATACGCCAGTACCCACAGCCACTCATCAAAGCCTGGCACCTGCTGGCTAATAATGCCGTTTTCTTCAATCATTAACTGCATACCGCCCAAAAAGCACGGAGCGACGTTATCGTAATGAATGCTGCCGGAGATACGCCCTTCAAGTTCGCCCATTATCGCTAACAGGCGCGTATCGTTGAGCGGCTTACCGCAATGTTCGTTCATAGCGACTAACGCCGCCACGACGGAACAGGCGCTGGAGCCTAACCCGGAGCCAATCGGCATATTTTTTTCCAGCGTCATCGCCACCGGAACGGTTTTACCCAGCTCCTGGCAGAATCGCTCCCAACACTGGTAGACAATATTTTCACGTGGCTCGGACGGCAGTTTGTTGGCAAAGCGCCCAAGGTTGTTCAGGCTGAACTGGTCAGCCGCCTCAACGGACACCACATCACCCAACAGCGAACCGTCCACCGGAGTTACCGCCGCACCGAGTACATCAAACCCGACGCTCATATTGGCACTGGAAGCCGGGGCATAAACTCTCACCATGTCAGACTCCTAACTTCCATGAAAGGGTGCGTAGCAGGTCGGCAAAGACGCCCGCCGCCGTCACATCGTTACCCGCGCCATATCCGCGCAGAACCAACGGTAACGGCTGATAATAGTGGCTATAGAACGCCAGCGCGTTTTCACCGTTTTTCACTTTAAACAGCGGATCGTTGCCGTCTACTGCATCAATTTTCACGCGACAAACACCGTCCTCTTCGATATTGCCAACATAGCGCAATACTTTTCCCTCATCACAGGCTTTCGCCACGCGCGCGGCAAAGACGTCATCCAGCTGCGACAATTTCGCCATAAACGCGGAAACATCACCGGAGTCATCAAACTCTTTTGGCAGGACCGGCTCAATGACAATGTCAGAAAGCTCCAGCTCACGACCAGTTTCACGGGCCAGGATCAGCAGCTTACGCGCCACGTCCGTACCGGAAAGATCGTCACGCGGATCGGGTTCGGTATAGCCCATCTCACGCGCCAGGGTGGTGGCCTGCGAGAAGCTCATGCCTTCATCCAGCTTGCCGAAAATAAACGACAGTGAGCCAGAAAGGATGCCTGAAAAACGTTGCAGTTCATCACCTGCGCTGAGCAGATTTTGCAGGTTTTCAATAACCGGCAAGCCCGCGCCCACGTTGGTGTCGTACAGGAATTTACGACGAGACTTCGCGGCGGCAAAACGCAGCTGATGATAGTAATCCATCGACGACGTGTTGGCCTTTTTGTTCGGCGTAACCACGTGGAAGCCTTCACGCAAGAAGTCGGCATATTGATCCGCTACTGCCTGGCTTGACGTACAGTCGACAATCACCGGATTGAGCAGATGGTATTCTTTCACCAGACGAATTAAGCGCCCAAGGTTGAAAGGCTCTTTCGCGCTCTCCAGCTCCGACTGCCAGTTTTCCAGATTCAGACCGTGGACGTTGGTCAGCAGGGCCTTCGAGTTCGCCACGCCGCACACGCGCAGATCGATATGCTTCTTTTTGAGCCAGGTTTGCTGACGTTTAAGCTGCTCCAGCAGCGCACCGCCCACGCCGCCTACGCCAATCACAAACACTTCAATCACCTGGTCGGTGTTGAACAGCATCTGATGGGTCACGCGTACGCCGGTGGTCGCGTCATCGTTATTCACCACCACCGAAATAGAACGCTCAGACGAGCCCTGGGCGATCGCTACAATATTGATGTTCGCCCGAGCCAGCGCGGCAAAGAACTTCGCCGAGATGCCGCGCAGGGTGCGCATACCATCGCCAACAACAGAGATGATGGCCAGACGCTCAGTCACCGCCAGCGGCTCCAGCAGGCCTTCTTTCAGCTCGAGGTAGAATTCATCCTGCATAGCACGTTGCGCACGCGCGCAGTCGCCCTGCGGGACGCAGAAACTGATGCTGTATTCAGAAGAGGATTGGGTGATCAGCACTACCGAGATGCCCGCACGCGACATTGCGGCAAAAACGCGCGCCGCCATGCCCACCATGCCTTTCATTCCAGGGCCGGAAACGCTAAACATCGCCATGTTATTGAGGTTAGAAATACCTTTTACCGGCAAATCATCGTCATCACTGCTGGCACCGATCAGCGTACCGGGCGCTTGCGGATTGCCGGTATTTTTAATCAGGCACGGGATCTGGAACTGGGCAATAGGGGTAATTGTGCGCGGGTGCAGCACTTTAGCGCCGAAGTAAGAAAGCTCCATCGCTTCCTGATAAGACATCGACTTAAGCAGTCGGGCGTCGGGTACCTGACGCGGATCGCAAGTATATACACCGTCGACATCGGTCCAGATTTCACAACAATCGGCACGCAAACAGGCGGCCAGTACGGCGGCAGAGTAGTCAGAGCCATTACGCCCCAACACCACTAACTCACCTTTTTCATTTCCAGCGGTAAACCCTGCCATCAGAATCATGTGGTCCGCAGGAATACGGCTGGCGGCGATGCGGCGCGTAGATTCGGCGATATCAACGGTAGATTCGAGGTAATGGCCGACAGCCAGCAATTTCTCCACCGGGTCGATGACCGTTACGTTATGCCCGCGTGCTTCCAGCAGGCCGGCCATGATAGCAATCGACATTTTTTCACCACGGCAGATAAGCGCGGCATTGATACTGTCCGGGCACTGTCCCAGCAGGCTGATGCCGTGCAGGACGTGCTTAATCTGGGCAAATTCTTGTTCAACAAAGGCTTTGAGCTGCGCCAGCGGAAAACCTGGTTGCTCGGCGGCAAGACCCACCAGCAGCTCGGAGAAAATGCGTTCGGCGTCGCTGATATTAGCTAAAGCATCCTGACCACCGATGGTCTTCTCAATCATTGCCACCAGATGGTTGGTAATTTTTGCGGGGGCAGAGAGAACGGTCGCGACCTGCCCCTGTCTGGCATTGCTTTCCAGAATATCGGCAACCCGCAGAAAGCGCTCTGCATTTGCCACTGATGTACCGCCGAACTTCAACACTCGCATGGTTTACCTCATTGCCTTTGGTCGAAAAAAAAGCCCGCACTGTTTAGGTGCGGGCTTTTTCTTGTGTTTCCTGTACGCGTCAGCCCGCACCGTTACCTGTGGTAATGGTGATGGTTGTAGTAATGGTGATGCTGATGCGTTTCATGATGTTGTGTGCTCTGTAATTATTTATTATCTGTCCTGTATTCTTTTAGGGTTAAAGTATCTGCTGACCTAAGTCAATAAATTTTTAAATTGATCACATTCCGAAACTTGTTCATGAGCGACTGCTTGCCCTTTTACTTTCAACCAATACAGCATGTCGAGCCCACTTGAACCAAGAACAAAACACTACACAACAAAAATTGTTCGACATTTTATTTTGTGATGTTTTTTTCAATATCATGTAAAAAACGGTGCAACATTGCCGTGTCTCGCTGCCCCAACAGACCCATTCGCTGTTGCAACCAGTCCGTCAGCTTGATGTCGTCAGAAACGTTCAGCGTGGCTAATAAACGCAAAACGCGTGCGCGCAATGCCTGCAGCTGAAGCTCATCCGTCACCTCAACGTTTTTGGCCGGTTGTTGTATTAAACCTGCTAATTGATAGCAATACACCATCACCGCCTGCCCCAAATTGAGTGAAGGATAGTCAGCGACCATCGGTACACCAGTGAGTACATCTGCCAGCGCTAATTCTTCATTGGTCAGCCCCGAATCTTCACGACCAAACACCAGCGCTGCATGTTCCATCCACGTGGATTTCTCCTGTAACAGGGGAACCAGTTCGACCGGGGTGGCGTAATAATGGAACTTCGCCCGGCTACGCGCGGTGGTCGCAACGGTAAAATCAACGTCGTGAAGCGCATCGGCTAACGTTGGAAAAACATTAATATTATCAATAATGTCGCCCGATCCATGCGCGACCCATCGCGTGGCGGGTTCCAAGTGCGCCTCGCTGTCAACGATACGTAATTGAGTGAATCCCATGGTCTTCATCGCACGGGCAGCCGCGCCAATATTTTCCGCTCTGGCAGGGGCAACCAGAATAATTGTTAAACGCATTTCGATACTCTTTTTGGTCAGTCTGCAAGTAATAATGTGATGCACGTCAACATATTACGCAGCGCAAATTTACATTTTTTTAACAGAAGTCACTGAAAAAGGATTTCGCATCCGGTAAAAAATGCTAAACTATTTCCAAACTGTACTATTGCTTTTTATGTTAACAAAAGTTGTATATCCCTCTGTTTATCCATGATAATTTATTTTAAAATGGATCGCATTGGTTGGATTCATTACATTTATTAATTAGCTCGTGCAACTAGTTGTAATATTGCAATTTTGTGATGAAAGCAAACATTTGGATACGTTGATTTCATCAAACTGTTAACGTGCTACAATTGAACTTGATATATGTCAACGAAGCGTAGTTTTATTGGGTGTCCGGCATGTCTTAGCCTGTTATGTTGCTGTTAAAATGGTTAGGATGACAGCCGTTTTTGACACTGTCGGGTCCAGAGGGAAACTACCCACGACCAAGCTAATGATGTTGTTGACGTTGATGGAAAGTGCATCAAGAACGCAATTACGTACTTTAGTCATGTTACGCCGATCATGTTAATTTACGGCATGCATCAGGCAGGTCAGGGACTTTTGTACTTCCTGTTTCGATTTAGTTGGCAATTTAGGTAGCAAACATGCAGACCCCGCACATTCTTATCGTTGAAGACGAGTTAGTAACACGCAACACGTTGAAAAGCATTTTCGAAGCAGAAGGCTATGATGTATTCGAAGCGACAGATGGCGCGGAAATGCATCAGATTCTCTCTGAATATGACATCAACCTTGTGATTATGGATATCAATCTGCCTGGGAAAAATGGCCTACTGTTAGCGCGCGAACTTCGCGAACAAGCTAACGTTGCGCTGATGTTCCTGACGGGCCGTGATAACGAAGTCGATAAAATTCTCGGCCTCGAAATCGGCGCAGACGATTACATCACCAAGCCGTTTAACCCGCGCGAACTGACTATCCGTGCTCGTAACCTGCTGTCCCGTACCATGAACCTGGGTACTGTCAGCGAAGAACGCCGTAGCGTCGAAAGCTACAAGTTCAACGGCTGGGAGCTGGACATCAACAGCCGCTCTCTGATTGGTCCTGACGGCGAGCAGTATAAACTGCCACGCAGCGAATTCCGTGCAATGCTTCACTTCTGTGAGAATCCGGGCAAAATCCAGTCTCGCGCAGAACTGCTGAAAAAAATGACCGGTCGCGAACTGAAGCCGCATGACCGTACCGTTGACGTGACTATCCGCCGCATTCGTAAACATTTCGAATCTACGCCGGATACGCCAGAAATCATCGCCACCATTCACGGTGAAGGCTACCGTTTCTGCGGCGACCTGCAGGATTAATTCAATCCTCACAGGTAAAAAAACGGCGCATTATGCGCCGTTTTTCATTTCCCCTCCGCCCTATTTCCATAAGCGAAACTCGTCACTCTGCGCAGGCAGAGGCTCCGGAATTTCTGTCGGTTTTGGTTTTGGCTGTGCCAGCGAGTGCCAGTCAAGATGACGCGTCAGGAACATCACGCCACACAACGCGACCAACAGCACGCCGGTTCCCAGCAGTAAAGAGCTGTCCTGTGAACGTAGTAGCACCCACATCACCCCATCCAACCCCAGCAGCGCCACGGTGAATAAAATACTGTTCCGCCAACTCTGTAATATCGCCTGCAGATACACCCCGTTCATTAACGCGCCTACCAGGCTTGCTGTAATCCACGCCGCCGTAAACCCAATGTGCTCAGACAATGCCAGCAGCAGCAGATAAAACATCACCAGCGATAGCCCCACCAGCAGATACTGCATCGGGTGCAGACGCAGGCTGGTCATACTTTCAAGCACGAAGAAAGACATAAAGGTCAGTACAATCAGCAGGATGGCATACTTGGTAGCCCTGTCCGTTAACTGATACTGATCCGCTGGCGTGGCGACGGCAACGCTAAATGCAGGCATTCCCTTCCAGCCAATCTTTTCGCCATCAAAGCGTTCGCCGAGGTTATTCGCGAACCAGCTGCTTTGCCACTGGGCCTTAAATCCTGACTCGCTGATTTCGCGCTTCGCCGGGAGGAAATCCCCCAGAAAGTTGGGATGCGGCCAGTTGCTGGTTAAAGTCATTTCACTGTTACGGCCAACCGGAACAACGGAGAAATCTCCGGTTCCGCTCAAATTCAACGACAGCACCATGCTCAGGTTTTGCTCCGCCCAGCTCGCGTCAGGTAGCGGTATGTGGATCCCTTGAGCTCCCCCATCCAGCCCCGTCCCTGGCTCAACGGCCAGCGATTCCCCATTGACCTGCGGCGCTTGCACCACACCAATCCCGCGCGCATCCCCCACGCCAACCACGATAAACGGTTTGCCGACGCTGACATTGGGATGGTTTAAATCGCGCAAGCGTTCGGCGTTAAACTCAGCCTTCACCGAGAGGTCATTGTGCCAGACCTGGCCCTCATAAATACCAATTTTACGTGCTTCAACGTTCTGATTCCCCTCAACCACCAACGACTCCGGCAGCCAGAAATGGATATAGCTGCGCTTACGCTGGATCTCTTTGCCATCCTCCAGCGAGGTGTAAAGCTCTGTCACCGGAATGGCTATCAGCGGCCCGACCATCTTTTGCGGCCCGCTGGTGCTCTGACGAATAGCATCTTCGACTTCATCACGATAATCCGATCGCTCAACGATTATCTGCCTGACCATCGTCAGTGGAATTAACAGCAGTAATATTGCGCCGCCTAAGGTGACGATTTTCCAAAACAGGGGTGATTTAAACATAGCGTTCTCCTTTGCAATATCAGCAAGGTAGAACAGCTATGTGCGGAGAATTTGAAGTTATGTGAAGTGACGGTGAAGCGTAAACGAGGCCTGTGCACCGCCCTCTGGTCGGTTAGATAATGTCACCGTACCTTCATGCAGTCGTGCAACTTCACTGACAAACGCCAGCCCCAAACCGCTGCTCTTGTGTCCATTCTCGCGGGGCAGCGAGTAGAAGCGCTCAAAAATACGCGGCAACGCAAAATCAGGGATCCCGCTACCGCTGTCGGTAACCTGCAATGTGACCAGCTCCTCCTGCTGATGCGCGCTCAACGTAATCGTCCCGCCCTGTGGCGTGAAGTCGATAGCGTTGTCGAGCAAGTTCCCCAATGCCTGCTCCAGTAACGCGGGATCGGCAGCGACGCTAAGCGATGAAGGCAGAATGGTCAGCGTAATGTTTTTTGCCGCCAGCTGCACGCTACGCGCCTCTTTGAGCTGAGCAAAAAGCGTATCTACCTCCACCGCCGTCAACGTAATGTCCTGTCGATTCTCCAGTCGCGCCTGGCGCAGCAAAGTTTCGACCAGCGCCTGCATGCGCGCATTTTGCGTCAGAATATTATCGGTAAAACGCGCTACCACGTTTGGCGGCGGGCCTTCGCGCAATATCTCTGCCGCGCCACGAATGGCCGCCAGCGGACTTTTCAGCTCATGCGTTAACGCGTAGACATACTGCTCAATGTAGTTCTTGCCTTCGAGCTTCAGACGCATACTTTCCAGCGCCTGCGCCAGTTTGCGTAACTCGCTGCTGCCTAAATCAGGCAGTGGGACGGGGCGATTCTCGGTAACGGAGTCGGCATAACGCGCCAGCCGGGCAATGGATCGGTTTATCCACCATACCATCCCGAAGCCAATCACCAGGGCAATGCCCAGCAATACGGCGCTGGCCCACAGCATTCGCCGTTCACTGCGTTTAATCACCGGTGCCATCGCCGCATTTGGTTTGCCGACACTGAGCACGCCGATAATACGCCCACCGTCTACGATCGGCGCGGCAACGTACATCACCGAGCTTTCCGGATCGTTCGGGTTTTGCGGCGTGCTGCGGGCGCCATACTGCCCACGCAGCGTTAACCACACATCGTTCCAGCGGGAGTAGTCCTGACCGACGGCCTGGTTAGCTGAATCAAACAACACCTTGCCCTGCGCGTCCGTCATGTAGACATGGTATTCATTACGCACTTTGTTAATGCCGCTGATGTTGGCGTTAAATGGGCGGTTATGCAGCTGCGCAAATGCCTGCGCCAGCTTGCCGTTAGCCGGTGAGTCAGAGAGCACGTCATCACGCGCCAGTGCAGCCAGCAGCGTGGCGGTATCAATTAGAGTACCTTCGGTCGCCCGACGAACGCCTGGCTTAATTTCCTGCACAAAGATCGACAGAACAAACCAGGCGGCGACCGCGACAATCAGAAAATAGCCGAGCAGCAAACGCATGCCAATGCGCATCAGCAATTCCTCAGGCTGTATCCCATACCGCGATGTGTATTGATGGGGGAAAGCTCCGGATTGATAGCCCGCAGCTTGGCGCGCAGCGTTTTGATGTGAGTATCAACCGTTCTGTCAAAGGTATCCTGCGCGTCTGCCCAGACTAAATCCATCAGCTGCTGGCGAGAGTAAATACGTCCCGGCGACATCAGCAATGTTTTCAGCAGCAGGAATTCATAACGCGTCAGGTTCAACGGCATGCTGAACCAGGTAATCTGCGCGGCCAGCTCATTAAGTTCAAAATCCCCACAGCGTGTCGTCGATGAAGGCGTGGAGAATTTTTGCACCCGCCGCAGCAGCGTACGCACACGAGCGCACACCTCACGCGGCGAGAAAGGCTTGGCAACATAGTCATCTGCGCCAATTTCCAGCCCCAACAGGCGATCCACTTCATCGCTGCGCGCGGTCAGAAATAGGATCGGCAACGCCGGGTGGCGTTCCAGTAAACGTCGGCACAGTTCAAAACCGCTGATATCCGGTAGCCCGACATCCAGAATGATGGCATCAGGGCATTGCTGGCGAGATTTCTCCAGCACGGGAAATCCGCGCTCAAACGCCTCTACGCTAAACCCTTCCTGTTGCAGCATGTAGATAAGCGTATCAGCGATTCCCTGCTCATCCTCAACCAACCAGATCAACGGCTGTTGCATTGTGCTTCCTTGTTATTGCCGCCACGGCATGATGGGTACCGCGCTGATGGCATTTTTGGGCGATCCATCGACCACTTTATCTGAATAGGCCAGATAGGCCAGCGCATTACGTTTCGCATCGTAAAAACGCACGACCTGTAAAGATTTAAACACCAGCGAGGTACGTTTCTTAAATACCACTTCGCCCTGAGCTTTACCGTTCTTGATTCTGTCGCTCAGTTCTACCGGCCCAACCTGCTGGCAAGAGATGGCGGCATCGGAGGTATCTTCCGCCAGCCCCAGTCCACCTTTGATGCCGCCGGTCTTCGCACGACTCACGTAACAGGTCACATTGGTAACATCCGGATCGTCAAACGCTTCGACCACAATTTTATGATCCGGCCCAAACATTTTGAACACCGTATCGACAGATCCAATCTGCTCCGCATGGGCGACCTGCGCCAACATCAGCAGAATTGAGGAAATGACTAAGCTCTTATATTTCATATTGTTACCATTCTTAAAAGTTGTTCTGCGTAATTATTAAACATTCTAAGATAAAATGTATACAGATCACAGGATTACAATAATCACGCTTTCGTATGTCCGAAAAAAGCACTTATGAGCAAAAAAAACACTGAATGCTAAAACAGCAAAAAATGCTATTATCCTCATACCTGACGTCAGGTACTCGTTGTTGAAAGGATGAGGATATTTTATGGATCAGGCTGGCATTATTCGCGACCTATTAATCTGGCTGGAAGGTCATCTGGATCAGCCTTTGTCGCTTGACAATGTGGCGGCAAAAGCGGGCTATTCCAAGTGGCACCTGCAGAGAATGTTTAAGGACGTGACGGGCCATGCTATTGGCGCCTATATCCGCGCCCGTCGTTTATCGAAATCCGCAGTGGCGCTGCGCCTGACTGCGCGTCCAATTTTGGATATTGCGCTGCAATATCGCTTCGACTCTCAACAAACTTTTACTCGCGCATTCAAGAAACAATTTTCGCAGACACCAGCGCTGTATCGCCGTTCACCGGAATGGAGTGCATTCGGTATTCGCCCGCCAATGCGACTGGGTGAATTTGCGATGCCTGCGCACGAGTTTGTCACCCTGGAAGATACGCAACTGCTCGGCACCACGCAAAGCTATTCCTGCTCGCTGGAACAGATTTCAGATTTCCGTCATGAAATGCGTATTCAGTTCTGGCGCGACTTCCTTGCTCAGGCTCCGGCGATCCCGCCAGTGCTGTACGGGCTTAACGAAACGCGTCCGAGCATTGAAAAAGACGACGAACAGGAAGTGTTTTACACCACAGCACTGACGCCGGAACAGGCCAATGGCTATGTGCCGTCGGCGCAGCCTATCCTGTTACAGGGTGGCGAGTACGTGATGTTTACCTACGAAGGGCTGGGAACCGGCGTGCAAGAGTTTATCCTGACGGTTTACGGCACATGCATGCCGATGCTGAACCTGACGCGCCGTAAAGGACAGGATATCGAGCGATACTACCCGGCAGAAGATGCCAAAGCGGGAGATCGCCCGATCAACCTGCGCTGCGAATTCCTGATTCCGATTCGCCGCTAGCGCTGTAGTTCATCCAACGCAGGGGCGTCCAGATGTGAGATGTCCCCTGCCGTTTCAACGACCCATCCCGGTGCCAGCCATAAGCTTTCCTGGTAATCAACGCGAGAAATTGAACAGTTGCGCAGACGCAAGCGACGTTCAGCCCATGCCGGTAATCCCAGAATTGTGCTCACCAGGCAACCCAGCGCGATACCGTGGCTGACCAGCAGTGGACGACTTCCCGGCGGCAGCTCCAGACAGGATGCCAGCGCCGCGTTGACGCGATCGCTCAGCTCCTGCATCGATTCCCCTTCCGGAATACGACCATCCACCGTGCCGTTCACCAACTGGCGACGCCAGCCCTCTTCCTCTGGCGTCAGCGTATCGATGTGACGTTTTTCCAGCACCCCCATATTCAGCTCACGCAGACGAGAATCATAGGTGATATCACAGCCGCAGGCCTGGGCGATGATTTCTGCGGTGCGTCGTGTACGACCAAGATCGCTACTGATGACATGCGTAATACCAAACGAGCGGGCGCGTTCTCCCACCTGCATGGCTTGTTGTTCACCTTTAGCGGTTAGTGGGCTGTCTGACTGGCCTTGAATACGTCGCTCGGCGTTCCACTGCGTTTCGCCATGGCGAACAAGGTATACCTGTAACATGCTTTTTTTCCGTTATATACTCGTCATACGTTGAGTAGACTCTGCGATGAATTTTCAAACTGAGCTTAATTATGCACAAGGTTATCTCTGCGACCACCAATCCTGCCAAAATTCAGGCAATTCTGCGGGCATTTGAAGAGATTTTCGGGGAAGGATCCTGCCATATTGAACCCGTCGCCGTCGAGAGTGGCGTGCCGGAACAACCTTTCGGAAACCAGGAAACGCGCACTGGCGCACGAAATCGCGTTGATAACGCTCGCCGCCTGCACCCGCAGGCTGATTTCTGGGTCGCCATTGAAGCAGGAATTGACGACGATGCCACCTTTAGTTGGGTGGTGATTGATAACGGCATTCAGCGCGGTGAAGCCCGTTCAGCCACGCTGCCATTGCCGACTGTCATTCTCGACAGAGTCCGCAAAGGTGAAGCACTCGGCCCGGTGATGTCGGACTATACGGGTATTGATGAAATTGGCCGTAAAGAAGGCGCAATCGGCGTTTTTACCGCGGGCAAGCTGACGCGCTCAAGCGTCTATCACCAGGCGGTGATTCTGGCGCTCAGCCCGTTTCATAACGCGATATACGATGAGTCATTGTAATTTGTAGGCCTGATAAGCGTAGCGCCATCAGGCAAGCAGCGCGCACCATTGCCGGATGGCGGCTTCGCCTTATCCGGCCTACGAGAAAATCAGACACTTTTCAGCAACACCTGCTCCAGCCACTGACGCAAATCCACCGGTGCGGATTTGAGGCTGTTCGACCCTCGCGTAATAGTGGCAATCCCCGCCCCGAGCTCGTTTTTAAGCTCACGCTGGCTCATCTCGCCGCGCAGCAGCTCTTCAATGATACGCACACGCGTGCCCAACGCTTCACGCTCATCCGGCGTTAACATCAAATTGAGCAGTGGCAGGTGTAAATCTTGTTCGTAGGCGTGTTTAAGCAGATCGACAAAACGTAACCACTCCTGGTGACGTTGTTCTGCCATCTCTGCTGAATAGGGTGATTGCTGAGTCATAAGATATCGCCATCGTTGCGGGGGAAGCGTGCTTGCTTCCCCCTTTTGTACTCTTTAACGAGTACGATAGCATAACACAATCGACACGATCAGTAACGACGTTGCCATTCTGCGTCGCTCATCAACTCCGGTTTATCGCCGAGGAAATAGCGATAGTACGCATCATAAGCCAGCACATTCTTCACGTAACCACGCGTCTCTGAGAATGGAATACTTTCGACAAACGCCACAGCATCAATGCGGCCAGCGCTATTGCCAAGCCAGGTGCGAACGCGTCCCGGACCGGCGTTATAGGCTGCCGACGCAAAGATGCGGTTATTGCCGAATTGCTGATATACGTACTGCAAATAGCTGGTACCAATGTTGATGTTGGTATCAGGATCCAGTAGCTGGCTCGGACTGCTGTAACCTGGAATCGAGAACATTTTCACCGTATGCGTCGCCGTGCCCGGCATAATCTGCATCAGCCCGCTGGCGCCGACCGGTGATTTCACTTTCGGGTTCCAGGCGCTTTCCTGACGCGCTATCGCCATCGCATAACTTGGTTGAATATCCTTGCCGCTGGTGTAACGGGTAAACAGGTCTTTATAGGCCAATGGGAAGCGCTCTTCCAGATGATCCCACAGCTTACCGGCGATCGTCGCCTGAACGCTCAGATCCCACCAGTGATTGTTGAACGCGTAACGTGCCAACTGAGCCTGCTCGGACTTGGTACGGCTGGTAACCAGATTCGCCCATTCACTGCGCGCGGTATTATCCATGTTCCAGTACATTAGCTCGCGTACGCGTGCCATTTCTGGCCCCTGAGTCAGCGCAGAATCAACGTTCGCTGGCGCTTTATCCACTTTCAGCTCGTACTCTTCGCCCAGCCGCTGTGCCGCCACCATCGGATAGAAACCACGCTGCTGCATGAGCTGGTGCAGTATCTCTTTGGCTTCCGCATCACGTCCGCGCTCCAGCAGCAGATCAGCCTGCCAGTAGCGCCACTCGTCTTTTTCTTTTGCTTCCATTGGCAGACGCGCCAGCCACGTATTCAGGCCACGACGATCGCCGGTTCCCAGCGCCATGCGCACGCGACGCTCCACAAGCGAGGTGGAATTGGAGCGCATAATCGCATCATCACGCCATTTGGCCTGCTCGTCGGTGACGTCATTGCCCATCAGACGCCAGGCAACAATATCGCGTAGCTCCTGGGTTTGCTCGTCATTAAGCTGTTGCGCCTGTACCAGGGACGGGATCATCAGGCGGGCGTTTTCCACATCCTGACGCGCCACGCTGGCAAAGGCGACCGCCGCCATCTGTCGGGTGAAATCCGTGGCACCAGTGGTGCGAGCAAAAGTCATCACCGAATTCGGATCGTTGGCCAGCGAGATGATCGCAGAGGCAATGGTTTGGTATTGTGCGGGCATCTGTCCGGCCAGCGCCGTCACCAGACCGGTATTCCCGGCTTTCATCGCCAGACGAATACGCTCCAGATACGCCAGCGGATCCTGAGTGCCTGAGGCGCGCCATACGCCAAATAATTTGTCACAGGCATTCGGCTGACTTTTCCCGGTCAACCACAGCTCTTTCGCGCCCTGCCAGGCTTCTTCGGTTTGCCCGGTACTCCATTTCGCGAAGTAATAGTTACATTGCGCTTCCGTGGTACCCGGTTTTTCCGGGCTAAACGCCAGCAGTCCACGCCAGTCTTCGCGGCGCGCCAGTTCATTCACAAAACGCGATTGCAGAGTACGCGCCGGGGGCAGCGTCGGGTTGGCGCGCACAAAATTGGTGACGGTAATGGTCGGCTGATTCATCAGGTCGTCAGTGATCTGACGATATTCCAGATAGGGATACAGAGGATAGTTCTTCAGGCCGGGCATCATCTGCTCTACGACATCCATCTGTCGGTTATCCCAGGCCTGCTTAATTTGCGCATAGCGATTGCGCTGCTCATCCAGGGAGTCGGCTCGCGCCACCTGACTGACCGTCAGCAGACATACGCTGGCTGCCAGCAGGCGCCAGGTAAATTGATTGGCTTTGTCCACAAGCTCTTCCTCTTCTCATGTTACGTCTGTGCAGCATCATGCCGCTTAATTAATTCATGCTAACCAGACATTGCAGAATGCGCCACGTCACGGACACTTTTTTACTTTTGTTGCGAGTGGGATCTGCTGGCTGGGATTGAGCAATGAAAAAGGCTACACTTCGCCTTTGAAAACTCTATTCATCACTATAAAAGAGGCGAAGTCCACGTGGCTCAATTCGTTTATACCATGCATCGTGTCGGCAAAGTCGTTCCGCCGAAACGTCATATTCTTAAAAACATCTCACTGAGCTTCTTCCCTGGCGCCAAAATCGGTGTACTCGGTCTGAACGGCGCGGGTAAATCTACCCTGCTGCGCATCATGGCCGGCATTGATACCGATATCGAAGGTGAAGCTCGCCCACAGCCAGGCATTAAAATCGGTTACCTGCCGCAGGAACCAAAACTGAACCCGGAACATACCGTTCGTGAATCCGTTGAAGAAGCGGTTGCCGAAGTGGTTAGTGCACTGAAAGGTCTGGATGAAGTTTACGCTAAGTACGCCGAGCCGGACGCTGACTTCGATAAACTGGCCGCACAACAGGGCAAGTTTGAAGAAATTATCCAGGCGCACGACGGCCATAACCTGAACGTGCAGCTTGAGCGTGCCGCTGACGCCCTGCGTCTGCCGGACTGGGACGCTAAAATTGAGAATCTCTCCGGTGGTGAACGCCGCCGCGTTGCGCTATGTCGCCTGCTGCTGGAAAAACCAGACATGCTGCTGCTCGACGAACCGACCAACCACCTGGATGCGGAATCCGTCGCGTGGCTGGAACGCTTCCTGCACGACTTCGAAGGCACCGTAGTGGCGATTACCCACGACCGTTACTTCCTCGACAACGTTGCGGGCTGGATCCTGGAGCTGGACCGTGGTGAAGGTATTCCGTGGGAAGGTAACTACTCTTCCTGGCTGGAGCAGAAAGATCAGCGTCTGGCCCAAGAAGCCTCTCAGGAAGCGGCTCGCCGTAAATCCATTGAGAAAGAGCTGGAGTGGGTGCGTCAGGGCGCTAAAGGTCGTCAGTCTAAGGGTAAAGCCCGTCTGGCACGCTTTGAAGAGCTGAACAACACCGAATACCAGAAACGTAACGAAACCAACGAACTGTTTATTCCACCTGGAGCACGTCTGGGCGATAAAGTCGTTGAAGTCACCAATCTGCGTAAATCCTACGGCGATCGCGTTTTGATCGACGATCTGAGTTTCTCCGTACCGAAAGGCGCAATTGTCGGCATCATCGGTCCGAACGGCGCGGGTAAATCTACCCTGTTCCGTATGATGTCCGGTCAGGAACAGCCTGACAGCGGCACCATCACGCTGGGTGAAACCGTCAAACTGGCCTCCGTTGACCAGTTCCGTGACGCCATGGACAACAGCAAAACCGTGTGGGAAGAAGTTTCCGGCGGGCTGGATATCATGCGAATCGGCAACACCGAGATGCCAAGCCGTGCCTACGTGGGCCGCTTCAACTTCAAAGGTGTGGATCAGGGCAAACGCGTCGGCGAGCTGTCCGGTGGTGAGCGTGGTCGTCTGCACCTGGCGAAGCTGCTGCAGGTTGGCGGCAACATGCTGCTGCTCGATGAACCAACCAACGACCTGGATATCGAAACCCTGCGCGCGCTGGAAAACGCCCTGCTGGAATTCCCGGGCTGCGCGATGGTTATCTCGCACGACCGTTGGTTCCTCGACCGTATCGCCACCCACATTCTGGATTACCAGGATGAAGGTAAGGTTGAGTTCTTCGAAGGTAACTTTACCGAATACGAAGAGTACAAGAAACGTACGCTGGGCGCCGATGCGCTGGAGCCGAAACGTATTAAGTACAAGCGTATTTCTAAGTAATTAGCGTTAAGTGCCGGATGGCGGCGTTACGCCTTATCCAGCCTACGAGGTTAGTGCGACTTGTAGGTCGGATAAGCGCAGCGCCATCCTGTCTATGAGGTTAGTGCGACTTGTAGGCCGGACAAGCGCAGCGCCATCCTGTCTACGAGGTTAGTGCGACTTGTAGGCCGGATAAGCGCAGCGCATCCGGCATTAAAACCTAACGCTGCTCGCCCATCAACTCTTTCACCAGCTCCACGCAGCGCAGGAAGCGACCGTCGTAGTCAGGCTCCTGTACGTGCACGAAATTGATATTGTTTTCCTGCAGCATCTCGACCAGCAGCGTCTGAAACGCTTTTCTGTCAACTGAGCTTCCAAGGCTGCGTAAGCCATCCGCCACCCACGGGGTGTTGTTTTCCAACAGGATCACCAGGTCAAAGCGATACTCATCAATAAGCGCTTGCACAAACGGGTGTTCACGCCCTTCATACTTTTTACAGAAGGCCTGAGTGGTCACGAAATCGGTGTCGATGAACGCCACTTTATTGGCGTACTTAACAGCAAAGTCAATGTATTGCGCTTGTCCTAAGGCGATTTTATCGTAGTCAGAATACTGCAACGCCATCTCATCGCCGCCCAAATGGGAGAAGACATAATCACGCCCGTATTCCCACGCACTGGTGGTATTAAAAATATTGGCGAGCTTGTTCACCAGCGTCGATTTACCGCTCGACTCCCCGCCGAGGATCGCCACGGTGCGCACGAAAAACGGCTTCACTTCGGTCGGAATATACTCCCAGTAGCGAAACGGGTTTTCACGGATTTGCCCGCCGCTGATGCTCATGAACGTCCGCTTAGGATCCACCAGCACGGTTTCGATCCCCAAATGTTCGAGATACTGCGGGGCATCTGATTCTTCAGAGGTGTAGATCCAGTTTGGCTGGATCCCTTTCTCCTGCATAAACCTTTTGATCCCGTTGCTCCACACGTCCCAGCCGTGCGGATACGGCTCCATGCCTTCTTCGTTGAAGGCATGAATACGGATATTTTTCTGATACTTAAAGGTTTGCAGCAGCCAGCGTAAACGATCGGGCACCGTAGGCTGTTGCGACATGGCACTGTCTTCAAACAGGCTGCGATCGCGCGTGTCGTCATAGCCCATGATGATATGCAGTTCATCGACCTGGCTACAGGCGCGCTGGATAAGATAGATATGGCCGGTGTGCAGCGGATAAAACTTGCCGAATACCACACCGATATTTTTCTGCTGGCGCGGAAACTCCAGACCGAGAAAGCGGTGCAACGCCTCCAGCTTCTGCGCGCTGGGGCTTTTGATTTTGGCATTCAGCAGTTGGCTTAGGTATCCCTTGGTCATGCCACTGGCATCCGCCACCTGTTGCAGGGTACAGCCCTTTTGCTTTATGGCGGTTTTCAGATATTCAAATGACACAAGAGCCTCCTGCTGGAAAAATCGCGTAACACTGCCTGATGGCGCTTCGCTTATCAGGCCTACAAAATCAGTATGTACGGGTATTTGATTATAGGTCGTCAAACACGCTTAACGCATCCGCAAGCTTCTTAACGCCAAAGACCTGCATGCCTTCCGGTACTTTTTTCGGTACGTTAGCGGCAGGGACAATCGCCCGGCGAAAGCCGTGCTTCGCCGCTTCCGAAATACGCTCCTGCCCGCTGGGTACCGGACGGATTTCGCCCGCCAACCCCACTTCGCCAAAGACCACTAAATCCTGTGGCAGCGGTCTGTCACGCAGGCTGGAGACCATTGCCAGCAGCAACGCCAGGTCGGCGCTGGTTTCGGTGACTTTTACGCCGCCGACTACGTTAACAAACACGTCCTGATCCGCCATCTGCAAGCCACCGTGACGATGCAGCACCGCCAGCAGAATCGCCAGACGGTTCTGTTCCAGACCGACCGCCACGCGACGCGGGTTCGCCATCATTGAGTGATCGACCAGCGCCTGAATCTCTACCAGCAGCGGGCGCGTACCTTCCCAGACCACCATCACCGAACTGCCGGAGGTGACCTCATCGCCACGGCTTAAGAAGATAGCGGAAGGGTTGCTGACTTCACGCAGGCCCTGTTCGGTCATGGCAAAGACGCCCAGCTCATTCACCGCGCCAAAGCGGTTTTTATGGCTACGCAGAGTACGGAAACGGGAATCGGCGTCACCATCGAGCAGTACCGAACAGTCAATACAGTGTTCGAGCACCTTCGGCCCGGCCAGCGAGCCGTCTTTGGTGACGTGGCCGACCATGACAATCGCCACGCCGCGCGTTTTGGCAAAGCGCGTCAGATAAGCCGCCGTTTCACGCACCTGCGCCACGCTGCCCGGCGAAGACTGAATATCCGCCATGTGCATTACCTGAATGGAGTCGATCACCATCAGCTTCGGCTGTTCTTCTTCGGCAATCAGGCAAATTTGTTCGATACTGGTTTCCGACAGCATATTCAGATTCGCTGTCGGCAAACCGAGCCGGTGCGCACGCATCGCCACCTGCTGCAGTGACTCTTCACCGGTGACGTACAGAGTTTTCATCTGCTCAGCAAGCTTGCACAGCGTTTGCAGCAGCAGCGTTGATTTCCCCGCGCCGGGGTTACCGCCAATCAGAATAGCGCTGCCGGGTACCACACCACCGCCCAGCACGCGGTCAAACTCTTTAAATCCAGTGGAAAAACGCGGCAGTTCTTCAAGGCTGATGTCAGACAGCTTCTGCACTTTTGCCACGCCCGCATTCCCGGCATAGCCACTGAGCCGCTCGTTACGCGCCACCGTTGGCGATGCGGCAAGGCGCACCTCGGTAATGGTATTCCAGGCCTGACAGGCGCTGCATTGCCCCTGCCAGCGCGGGTAATCGGCCCCGCATTCATTACAAACAAAGGCGCGTTTTGGAGCTTTGGCCACGTTTTACCTCTTTCGTTAACGCTTTTGCCGGATGGCGCAGGCGCTTATCCGGCCTACGGACACCTTGCCATCGGGCAATTTAATCATTTCTGGTTCATGCTGCCGGAGAGAATGCAGAACACGCCCATCAGGTCAGCGTGGCGGATAGTAATCTCCGTCTTTTCATTCACTTTCGGTTTAGCATGATACGCAATACCCAGCCCAGCCGTTTTGATCATCGGCAGATCGTTAGCACCGTCGCCGATCGCCACCGTCTGCGCCATCGGGATCTCATACTCTTGCGCCAGGCGGGTCAGGGTATTGGCTTTGTACTGGGCATCGACGATATCGCCGATCACGTTGCCGGTAAATTTACCGTCCATGATCTCCAGCTCGTTTGCTACAGCCGCCGTCAGACGCAGTTTATTACGCAGGTAATCGGCAAAGAAGGTAAAGCCGCCAGAGGCAATAGCCACTTTCCAGCCGAGCGTCTCCAGTTTTAACACCAGCTGTGTCAGGCCTGGCATCAGCGGTAGCGTTTCGCGCACCTGGTGCAGAATATTGGCATCAGCACCCTTCAGCGTCGCCACGCGACTACGCAGGCTGGCGGTAAAGTCCAGTTCGCCGCGCATTGCGCGTTCCGTGACTTCCGCAACCATCTCACCGGTTCCAGCCAGTTTAGCAATTTCATCAATGCATTCGATCTGGATTGCCGTTGAGTCCATGTCCATCACCAGTAAACCCGGTGTGCGCAGATGCGGAATTTTGCCTAACGGGGCAACATCCAGTTTGGCATCATGCGCCAGTTTTGCCGCGCGCGGCGTTAACGAACCCGCCAGGCGAATCACCTGATAATCCTCGACGCACCAGGCAGCAACAATCACCATCGCTGCACCCAGTTTGCTCTGGTATTGCGTTAAACGTTGTTTATCCAGCCCACGACCGTACAGCAGCCAGCCACTGCGGCCCGCGTGGTAGTCCAGCGGCATGACTTCATCGCCACTTAAAGAGAGAGGCAGACCTGGCCACAGAGAAACATCTTCAG
This sequence comes from Citrobacter freundii complex sp. 2024EL-00216, assembly GCF_043945515.1. NCBI lineage: Bacteria > Pseudomonadati > Pseudomonadota > Gammaproteobacteria > Enterobacterales > Enterobacteriaceae > Citrobacter > Citrobacter freundii complex sp. 2024EL-00216. Next base: position 272,971 of record NZ_JBIMRA010000004.1, read on the forward strand.
GTAGATCGCACCAGGTTATGTTAGGCATTAAAGCTCCTGTAAAATCGTTCGGGTCGGAATCATCAGGGGAAAATAACGCATGAGGCTACCCTGTAACCAGCGCTTCTGGCAACATTAAGTCTCAAATTTTCAGCAGGTGGAATATGGCTCGCGCAAAACTGAAATTCCGACTTCATCGTGCAGTGATTGTATTGTTCTGTCTTGCGCTGCTCGTCGCCCTGATGCAGGGCGCATCCTGGTTTAGTCAAAGTCACCAGCAGCAGCGTAATCCGCAGCTCGAAGAGCTGGCCCGTACGCTGGCCCGCCAGGTGGCGCTAAATGTTGCTCCGCTAATGCGTACCGAAACGCCGGATGAAAAACGCATCAAAGCGGTACTCACACAGTTGACGGAAAGTAGCCGTATTCTGGACGCTGGCGTATACGATGAACAGGGAGACCTGATTACGCGCACCGGCGAGAGCGTCAACGTTCGTGACCGACTGGCGCTCGACGGCAAAAAAGCCGGGGGTTATTTTAACCAGCAGATTGTCGAACCCATTCAGGGGAAAAATGGTCCGCTGGGCTATTTGCGTCTGACGCTGGATACCCACACCCTCGCCACCGAGGCGAAGCAGGTAGATAACACCACCAATATCTTACGCCTGATGCTGCTGCTGGCGCTGGCGATTGGCGTCGTGCTCACCCGTACCTTATTGCAAGGCAAGCGTACCCGCTGGCAGCAATCCCCTTTCCTGTTGACCGCCAACAAACCGGTGCAGGAAGAAGACAACGAGAAAAAAGAGTAAAAGCAGTAAAAACTGTAAAACAGAAGGGAAATCAACCATGACTACACTACGCCTGCTTATCTCAGACTCTTACGATCCGTGGTTTAACCTCGCGGTCGAAGAGTGCATTTTTCGCCAGATGCCCGCCACGCAGCGCGTCCTGTTCTTGTGGCGTAACGCCGATACGGTGGTGATTGGCCGGGCGCAAAACCCGTGGAAAGAGTGTAATACCCGCCGTATGGAGGAAGACAACGTGCGGCTCGCCCGCCGTAGCAGCGGCGGCGGCGCGGTGTTCCATGACTTAGGTAATACCTGCTTTACCTTTATGGCCGGTAAACCGGAGTACGACAAAACCATTTCCACCGCGATTGTCCTCAACGCATTGAATTCTCTGGGAGTGACGGCGGACGCCTCCGGGCGTAACGATCTGGTTGTGAAAACGCCAGACGGCGATCGCAAGGTTTCAGGCTCTGCTTATCGGGAAACGAAAGATCGCGGCTTCCACCACGGCACGCTGCTGCTAAATGCCGATCTCAGCCGCCTAGCAAATTATCTCAATCCCGACAAAAAGAAACTCGCGGCAAAGGGGATCACCTCTGTCCGCTCACGGGTGGCGAATTTGACGGAGCTGTTACCGGGCATCACCCATGAACAGGTCTGTCAGGCCATCACGGAAGCCTTTTTTGCTCATTATGGCGAACGCGTTGAAGCGGAAGTGATCTCACCAGATAAAACGCCGGACCTGCCAAATTTTGCCGAAACCTTTGCCCGCCAGAGCAGTTGGGAATGGAATTTTGGTCAGGCACCTGCTTTCTCGCATCTGCTGGACGAGCGTTTCACCTGGGGTGGCGTTGAGCTGCATTTCGACGTCGAAAAAGGTCATATCACGCGCACACAGGTGTTTACCGACAGTCTCAATCCCGCGCCGTTAGAAGCGCTGGCGGAGCGGCTACAGGGCTGCCAGTATCGCGCCGATGTTTTACAGCAGACTTGCGAAGCGCTGGTTACGGAATATGCGGATCAGGAAAACGAGCTGCGTGAACTGGCGGCGTGGGTGGCGAAGGCCGTGCGTTAAGCGATTAGTGGCGAATTGCCGGATGGCGGCTGCGCCTTATCCGGCCTACAAGACCGCTCCTGTACGCCTGATAAGCGAAGCGCCATCAGGCATTAATAGCGGCATTCCCGTAGGCCCGGTAAGCGAAGCGCCACCGGGCCATAACAACCCTTACTCTTTATCGCCCAGCAGAACGGATTCCAGCGCGATTTTGATCATGTCGTTGAAGGTCGTCTGACGTTCAGCGGCAGTGGTCTGCTCGTGAGTACGGATATGGTCGGAAACGGTGCAGATGGTCAGCGCTTTTGCACCAAATTCCGCAGCAACACCGTAGATGCCCGCCGCTTCCATTTCCACGCCCAGCACGCCGTATTTTTCCATCACGTCGAACATTTCACCGTCCGGAGAGTAGAACAGGTCAGCAGAGAACAGGTTGCCCACGCGCGCGTCTACACCCAGTGCTTTTGCCGCATCAACCGCGTTACGCACCATGTCGAAGTCAGCAATAGCAGCGAAGTCATGATCTTTAAAACGGATACGGTTAACTTTGGAGTCGGTGCAAGCGCCCATACCGATAACCACGTCACGCAGTTTAACGTCCATACGCACAGCGCCGCAGGAGCCTACGCGAATGATTTTCTTCACGCCGAAATCGGTGATCAGCTCTTTGGTGTAGATGGAGCAGGACGGGATACCCATACCGTGACCCATAACGGAGATCTTACGGCCTTTGTAAGTACCGGTAAAACCTAACATGCCGCGAACGTTGTTCACTTCACGAACATCTTCGAGGAAAGTTTCAGCAATATGCTTTGCACGCAGCGGGTCGCCCGGCATCAATACGACGTCAGCGAAATCACCCATTTCTGCATTAATATGTGGAGTTGCCATTTTTTGTCCTTATTTCGTTGTTATTGCCTGATGGCGGCTACGCCTTATCAGGCCTACAAAACGTATGCAAAACAGTGAAATACCCTAAGGATTTCGCGTTGTAGGAAGGCGACGAATTCGTGAATCCCCGGGAGCATAGATTCACTATGTGACCGGGGTGAGCGAATGAAGTCAACGCATCTACAGCGCGAAAGACAACGGGTATTACAGCATGTTTTTACCGTAGTCCATCGGTGACGTACCAAAGTAGCTCGCCAGCGTCTGACCGATATCCGCGAAGGTTTCACGGTGACCTAAAGAACCTGGTTTCACTTTCGGGCCGTAGACCAGTACCGGGATGTGTTCACGGGTGTGGTCAGTGCCGGTCCAGCTTGGGTCGCAGCCGTGGTCAGCGGTCAGGATCAGAATGTCATCTTCACCCACCAGCTCCATCAGCTCAGGCAGACGGCGGTCGAACAGTTCCAGGCCCGCAGCATAACCGGCGATATCGCGACGATGTCCCCAGGAAGAGTCGAAATCAACGAAGTTGGTGAAGACGATGGTCTTATCACCTGCTTCTTTCATCTCTTTGATGGTGGCGTCGAACAGCGCGTCCAGACCGGTGGCTTTCACTTTTTTGGTGATGCCGCAGTTAGCGTAGATATCCGCAATTTTACCGACGGAAACCACGTGACCGTCTTTTTCGTCGACCAGTTTCTGCAGCACGGTCGGTGCTGGCGGCTCAACGGCCAGGTCGTGACGGTTACCGGTACGCTGGAAGTTACCGGCTTTATCACCGATAAACGGACGTGCGATAACACGACCGATGTTGTAACCACCTTCGGTCAGCTCTTCACGTGCGGTTTCGCACAGCTCGTAGAGTTTATCCAGGCCAAACGTCTCTTCGTGGCAGGCAATCTGGAACACGGAGTCAGCGGAGGTATAGAAAATCGGCTTGCCGGTTTTCATATGCTCTTCACCCAGCTGATCCAGGATCACGGTACCGGAAGAGTGGCAGTTGCCGAGGTAGCCTGGCAGGTTGGCACGTTTTACCAGTTTATCCAGCAGTTCCTGCGGGAAGCTGTTTTCATGATCGGAGAAATAACCCCAATCAAACAGAACCGGGACACCCGCGATTTCCCAGTGGCCAGACGGCGTGTCTTTCCCGGAAGAAAGTTCATGCGCCCATGCGTAGGCACCAATCACTTCCGCGTTACCGTCCATACCAGCAGCAATTTTACCGGTAGAACCTTCGTGAGCTTTCACCAGGCCCAGACGGGTCAGGTTAGGCAGATTCAGTGGACCTTTGCGACCATTGTCAGCCTCACCTTTCGCACAGGCTTCTGCAATGTGTCCCATAGTGTCTGAACCTACGTCGCCAAAGCGATCCGCATCTTCAGTCGCACCAATACCAAAGGAGTCCAGCACCATAATAAATGCACGTTTCATCTTGTTCTCCATACATCTGCGCCGCAAAAAAGCGATCAGATCAGTATACAGTTATTCGGTAATACGACGATAGACTGTCGGTGTAATTTCTGGCGCTTTATCGTCAAGGCTAATTGCCGCTTTGACCGCTTTCGCCGCTTCCTGCCAGCTGGCTTCGTCTTTCGCGTGGATCACCGCCAGCGGGCGTTGTCCGTCTACGCTGTCGCCCAGACGCGCCATATCGCTAAAGCCAACGCTGTAATCAATGGTGTCCGAAGCCTGACGACGACCGCCGCCCATGGAAACGACCGCCATCCCCAGCGCGCGGGTATCCATCGCGCTGACAAAGCCTTCGGTATCAGCATATACCGCTTTGCTGAGCATTGCCGTCGGCAGGTACTTCGCATAATTTTCGACGAAATCGGTCGGGCCTTTTTGCGCCGCAACCATGCGACCAAAAATCTCTGCCGCTTTACCGTTGTCCAGCACGGTCTGCAATTTCGCACGGGCTTCGGCGTCATCTTTCGCCAGATTACCGGAGATCAGCATTTCCACGCACAGCGCCATGGTGACGTCTAACAGACGTGGATTGCGGTATTCACCGGTCAGGAACTGCACCGCTTCGCGAACTTCGACCGCGTTACCTGCGCTGGAGGCCAGCACCTGGTTCATATCGGTTAACAGCGCGGTGGTACGTACACCCGCACCGTTTGCCACACCGACAATCGCTTCAGCAAGAGCTTCAGAAAGCTCGTAGGTCGGCATAAAGGCGCCGCTGCCCACTTTCACATCCATCACTAGCGCATCCAGCCCTTCCGCCAGTTTTTTCGCCAGAATGGAACCGGTAATCAGCGGGATGGAATCCACCGTCGCGGTAATATCGCGGGTGGCATAAAAACGTTTATCCGCCGGTGCGAGCGAGCTGGTTTGCCCAATAATCGCCACACCCACGTCTTTAATAATTTCACGGAAGCGCGCGTCGTCCGGGAAGATGTCAAATCCAGGAATCGCTTCCAGTTTATCGAGTGTACCGCCGGTATGCCCCAGGCCACGCCCGGAGATCATCGGAATATAGCCGCCGCACGCTGCGACCATCGGGCCTAACATCAGTGACGTTACGTCACCTACACCGCCGGTAGAGTGTTTATCCACAATCGGGCCGTTCAGCTGCAGGCTTTTCCAGTCCAGCACGGTTCCTGAATCACGCATTGCCATGGTCAGCGAAACTCGCTCAGGCATTGTCATATCGTGGAAGAAAATGGTCATCGCCAGGGCGGCGATTTGCCCTTCAGAGATGGTGTTGTCGCGAATACCATTGATAAAGAAACGAATTTCTTCATCGCTCAGCGCATGACCATCACGTTTTTTACGAATAATTTCTTGTGCGAGAAACACGGTAACCCCCAGGGGAAAAGAGTAGAAGGCCGTTGTAGGCCGGGCAAGCAACGCGCCACCCGGCAGTCGTCTTAATGCCGGATGGCGGCTACGCCTTATCCGGCCTACGTCGCTACAGCTCCGGCAATATAAGGCTTAGTAGCTGCTTGCGCTCTTGCCGTCGCCGTGACCCAGCGCTTTCAGCAGGCTCGCCAGCAGGCTGGATGCGCCAAAACGGTAGTGACGAGAATCAGCCCAGTCAGCGCCAAACAGTTCATCGGCAATCGCCAGGAACTGCTGTGCATCTTCTGCAGTGCGCACGCCACCAGCCGGTTTGAAACCTACAGTTTTAGAAACACCCATGTCGCGGATCACTTCCATCATGATGCGTGCGCTTTCCGGCGTCGCATTGACCGGCACTTTACCGGTAGAGGTTTTGATGAAATCAGCACCAGCTTTGATGGAGATTTCAGACGCTTTGCGAATCAGAGCTTCTTCTTTCAACTCACCGGTTTCGATGATGACTTTCAGCAGCACGTTTGCCGCCGCACACGCGTCTTTGCAGGCTTTAACCAGATCGAAACCAATCTGCTCGTTACCGGCGATCAGCGCACGGTACGGGAACACCACGTCAACTTCATCTGCGCCGTAAGCAATCGCCGCGCGGGTTTCAGCCAGCGCAATCTCGATGTCGTCGTTGCCATGCGGGAAGTTGGTTACGGTTGCAATGCGGATGTCCGGCGTGCCCTGCTCTTTCAGGGTCTTACGCGCAATAGGGATGAAACGCGGATAGATACAGATTGCGGCAGTGTTGCCAACCGGGGTCTTCGCCTGATGACACAGCGCGATCACTTTTTCATTGGTGTCGTCGTCATTCAGGGTGGTCAGGTCCATCAGTTTCAGTGCACGCAGGCTGCTTGCTGTTAAATCGGTCATAACATTCTCCAACGGCATCGCCGTATAAAATTTCACCTTGCGAGTTTGTTAGTATTCTAACATCCGCTCGCTATTACACTTCGATATACATCACAGTTAATGAAAACCACATACAGATTTGCATTACTCTAATGAGATCTACTTCAAATAAATCACCTTTTATAAAGGGATGCGGTGGCATCAGGCGCATCCGGATCAAAGGTTGTGGCGGCGTTGCTTTCTACAATGGCGTTACACCTTCGGGATAAAAAGGAATCAACGATGCCCACTTCAAGCGAACTCGCGCTGCAACAGCGTTGCCAACAAATCGTGACCAGCCCAGTGCTCAGCCCTGAGCAGAAACGCCACTTTCTGGCGCTGGAAGCTGAAAACGCGCTGCCTTACCCGCAACTGCCTGCACAGGCACGTCAGGCGCTGGATGATGGGGTAATCTGCGATATGTACGAAGGTCATGCCCCGTTCAAACCGCGCTATGTTTTACCCGATTACGCGCGTTTTCTGGCCAATGGCTCATCGTGGCTGGAGCTGGAAGGCGCCAAGGATCTTGATGACGCGTTGTCCTTACTCACTATTCTTTACCACCATGTTCCGTCAGTGACGTCGATGCCGGTTTATCTCGGCCAGCTCGATGCCTTGCTGCAACCGCATGTTAGAATTCTAACACAAGACGAGATCGATATTCGAATAAAACGTTTCTGGCGTTATCTCGACAGAACCCTGCCAGACGCGTTTATGCATGCCAATATCGGCCCCGCCGATACACCAGTCACCCGTGCAATTTTACGCGCAGATGCAGAGTTAAAGCAGGTTTCTCCTAATCTTACATTCATTTATGACCCGCAAATCACACCTGACGATCTGCTGCTCAACGTGGCGCAAAATATCTGCGAGTGCAGTAAGCCGCATATTTCCAACGGCCCTGAAAATGATAAAATTTTCACAAAAGGTCAGTATGGCGTCGTCAGTTGTTACAACTCTTTGCCGCTCGCCGGGGGGGGAAGCACGCTGGTCAGGCTTAATCTGAAAGCCATCGCAGAGCGCAGCGCCTCTGTCGATGACTTCTTTACGCGCACCCTACCGCACTACTGCCAGCAGCAAATCGCCATCATTGATTCACGATGTGAATTCCTCTATGAGAAATCACATTTCTTTGAGAATAGCTTCCTCGTGCAGGAAGGGTTGATTGATCCCGAACGTTTTGTGCCTATGTTCGGGATGTATGGTCTGGCGGAGGCGGTTAACCTGCTGTGCGATAAGGCGGGACAGAATGCGCGCTATGGGAAAGATGAGTTCGCCAATCAGCTCGGCTATCGTATTAGCGCCTACCTGGCGGAGTTTGTCGAAAACACCCCGGTGAAATATGGCTGGAAGCAGCGCGCGATGCTGCATGCACAGTCGGGCATCAGTTCTGACATCGGCACCACGCCAGGGGCACGCCTGCCTTACGGCGATGAGCCGGACCCGATCACCCATCTGCAAACCGTCGCGCCACATCACGCGTTTTATCACGCCGGGATCAGCGACATTCTCACTCTGGATGAAACCATCAAGCGTAATCCTCAGGCGCTGGTGCAGTTGTGCCTCGGGGCGTTTAAAGCCGGAATGCGCGAGTTTACCACCAACGTGAGCGGCAACGATCTGGTTCGCGTTACGGGTTACATGGTGCGCCTGTCAGATCTGGAAAAGTATCGCGCCGAAGGGTCACGAACCAACACCACCTGGCTTGGCGAAGAAGCCGCGCGCAATACGCGCATTCTGGAACGACAACCTCGCGTGATTAGCCATGAACAGCAGATGCGCTTTAGTCAGTAGGCTGATTCCTTTCTCCTGCGTCGATGGGCCGGGCAGTCGCCTGGCTCTGTTTCTGCAAGGATGTAATCTGCGCTGTAAAAATTGCCACAATCCGTGGACGATGGGACGCTGCAACGACTGCGGGGAGTGTGTGCTGCATTGCCCGCATGAGGCGCTGAGCCTGAGCGCAGGGAAAGTGTGGTGGCAGTCCGATGTGTGTCAGCAGTGTGACACCTGCCTGCATATGTGCCCCCAGCAGGCCACGCCGATGGCGCAGAGTATGAGCGTTGATGAAGTGCTGCAACATATTCGTAAAGCGTCACTGTTTATCGAAGGGATAACCGTTAGTGGCGGTGAAGCGACTACCCAGCTCCCCTTTATTGTGGCGCTATTTACCGCGATAAAAACCGATCCGCAGTTGCAACACCTGACCTGCATGGTCGACAGCAACGGCATGCTGAGCGAAACCGGCTGGCAGAAGCTGCTACCGGTGTGCGACGGCGTAATGCTGGATTTAAAAGCCTGGGACAGCACGTGTCATCGGCAGCTTACCGGCCGCGATAACACGCTGATTAAACAAAGCATTACCTTTTTGTCCGGGCAGAGAAAACTGGCGGAACTCCGCCTGCTGGTTATTCCTGGTCAGGAAGATTATCTACAGCATATCGATGCGCTGGCGGCGTTTATCAAACGCACCGGCGACGTACCGGTACGGTTGAATGCCTTTCATGCGCACGGGGTGTATGGCGAAGCGAAGGACTGGCCGAGCGCCACGCCGAAGGATGTGGAACACCTGGCGCAAAGATTGCGCGAGCGCAGGGTGGATAATTTGATCTTCCCGGCGCTGTACCTGTGATTGCCGGATGCGGCTACATCATTTGCAGGCCGGAAAAAACACAGCCACCATCCGGCAAAGTTATACCTGATGCGCTTTGCTTATCAGGCCTACGGAGCGCCTACTTTTGTAGGCCGGATAAGGCGCAGCCGCCATCCGGCGAAGTTATGCCTGATGCGCTTTGCTTATCAGGCCTACGAAGCGCATACTTTTGTAGGCCGGATAAGACGCAGCCGCCATCCGGCGAAGTTATGCCTGATGCGCTTCGCTTATCAGGCCTACGAAGCGGACACTTTTGTCGGCTGGCTACGCCACCCAATCACACGTTAAACAGCGCCGTGGTATTACGATACAGCGCGTCAGCGATCACGTCCGCAGGTTCCGGGCGCAGTTCGCATAAGACGTCGAAGACTCTGACTACCTGCTCCGGGCGGTTAGGCTGCCCCTGAAAGCCGTTGAGCGGCATATCCGGCGCGTCGGTTTCCAGCAACAGCGATTCCAGCGGCAGTTGCGCTATTACCTCGCGGGTTTTACTGGCGCGCGGATAGGTAATGGTGCCTCCCACGCCAATTTTGTATCCCAGTTGCACAAAGCGCTCTGCCTGCTGCACGCTCCCGGAAAAACCATGCACCACGCCCGTTCGCGGCAAAGCATGACGTTTCAAGTGCATCGCCAGCTTGTCATGGGTGCGCCGCGAATGCAGGATCACCGGCAATTCATACCGCTTCGCCAGCTTTAGCTGCGCTTCCAGCACCCGCTCTTGCTTATCGAATTGCGGATCGTCCCGATACAGATCCAATCCAATCTCGCCTACCGCCACCAGCTTTTGTGGGCGCTTATCCAGCTCCTGTTGCAACTGGTCCAGGCAGTCATCGCTATGTTGTTCAATAACAATGGGATGCAGACCAAGCGCGGCAAACAATGGAGGATAATTTTCCGCTAACGCCAGTACGCGGGGAAAATTCGCCGCCTGGGTGGCCGGAACGATAATGCTCTGTACACCAACCTCCACCGCGCGCTGAATGCTGGCAGATTCATCTCCGGTAAACGGCGGGAAATCAAAGTGACAATGCGTATCGATAAAACGATAACTCACGCCAAATCCTCATTATCAAACGTCGTGTCGTTCGCCTGAGGCGCATCGGTCACCACTGGCACATGGGCATCGTTGGCCACCGGTGCGGGAGGAACTACCACCGGTCCCGGCACTACAATCTTCGGCGTCTGACGAGGCAGCGGCGCATTTTTCGCCAACAGTTTGCCAACTGTCGCCAAAAAGTAACGACCGCACAGGCGTCCGGTTTTGTAATCTTCCCGCAGTGCCGGAATACGGCTGCCCAACGCCATGCTATGGAGTGGTTTTGGCGGATAGATCTCAAAAATACGCAGCTTGCCCGGCGGCTTCTCAATAAAGCTCTGGATAGCACGATAGCTGGTCTCATGATGCTGCACCAGATTCAGAAACGGTTGCAGGCTACTTTCACCCAACCAGCGCTCCATACGTTTGAACCACTGCGGGGTGTAGTACATTTGCGAAGGCACAGTGCGAATCACTACCAACGTTTTTGCCCCCTGCTTCGCTGCCTCCTGCACAGGTATGGCATCACTAACTCCTCCATCCAGATAGTTCACGCCGTCCAATACAACCCCTGTGCGGTAGAACCCGGGAATCGCGCTGGAGGCTCGAATGAGGTCGAGCCAGTTTTGCCGGTTCGGCGAAAAATAGCCGGGCGTGTAATCATCGCCCCGACAGGCGCACATATAAAACGCTTTCCCTGCGGCAAACAGACGCTCGGCGTTATCCATTGCCAGCGGCATCTGGGACGCAGTCGAATCCACCAGCCAGTCGAGATCGATTAAGTTTCCCCCGCGCACAAAGCGCACCGGGTCAAAAAATTCGCGTCGGGTAGTGTATCGCATAATAACTTTGCGGCCGTAACCGGGCTGGTTACAGAGATAGGCTGAAAGGTTTTGCGCGCCAGCGGACGTCCCGTAGAAGAGCTCAAAAGGATTAAACTGCGCGCGCATGAATTCATCCAGTACGCCAGCGGTAAAGATACCTCTTTGTCCCCCACCCTCGCACACCAGCGCCATATTGCCTGGTTGAAACGGACGTAACGATAACGGCGCAATATTACCGAGCGTGACGGGTATTCTCTGCCCCACCTCTGCCTTCCTGTTGTTTTTGTAATAGAGCAACAAAGTAACGCAAATTGCCTGACGCTAAAACCGTAAAAGCCAGTCCAATGGACTGGCTTAGTAGCAATTTTTCTTTACGGCTATGGGCTAGGGTCGTTTACGCCCGGTAAACAGGCTGACCAAAAACAGAATGATCCCCACCACAAACACAATTTTCGCAGCGCCGGCTGCGGTACCCGCCAGTCCACCAAAACCCAGTGCAGCGGCAATTAACGCGATAACCAGAAATATGATGCCCCATCGAAACATATGCTTCTCCTTTACCATAGTTAATTTCACCGCTTGATATGAGCGCTCAGGCTGCCCATCGGCGATATTTTCAGTGTGGTGCACAACACGCCTCCCGACAAACGTCAGGAGGACGAATTAAGTCTAATTACTGAGTTTTGAGATCGTTTTTGACGCTTTTCACGCCATCAATCGCTTTGGCGATGCTCTCAGCACGATCGCTTTGAGCCTGTGAATCGACGGTGCCTGAAAGTTGCACTACGCCCTCGGTGGTCTCAACTTTCACCTTGCGGGAAGGGACGATATCATCGGCCAGCAGCTTGGCTTTTACCTCACTGGTGATTGCCGTATCGCCCGCATAGCCTTTAACGGAGGTTTCTTTACTATCACGCACGTGCAGTTTGTCGCTAACGGAGGTCACACCCTCAACGCCTTTCGCCACTTTCACCGCTTCTTCGGCCTGTGCCTGGCTTTCAACAAACCCGCTTAGTGTCACCACCTTTTGATCTGTTTTGACGGAAATATCGGTGCTCTTAATGCTTTCGTGGTCCACCAGCGCGGCTTTTACTTTCGCGGTGATGGTGCTGTCATCCATGAAATTACCGACTTTGTTCATAGAGCTATCGACTTTCTGCCCCGCACTTTCGACGCCGGATTGCGCTTTATCCATCGTGGCGTTTTCTGCATAAGCAGAACCCGTTGCAACAGCGGAGGTCAGCATCACGGCCAGCAGCGTTTTAGAAATCTTAAGTCCTGTCATTGTCATCGATGTATTCCTGTATGTTTTGCTAAAAGCTATGCTCTGCCGTTACACGGCCTGAACCAGCAACTAATCTTGTAAGTGGAATAAATATCAGCAATAGACGCTGCAACAGGCAGCCTAAAAAGCATTTAACGCCGATATTTATGTCATCACATTGTTAAATATAGTTCACGATTTCGTGATCGCAGTCAGAATTGATTAAAAAACAGGCAAACAAAAGAAAAACGCGAGGTTTTAAGAACATTCCGCAAGGGATTTAAAAGACAGGAAAAGTTGCAGGACACGGCGGATACCGTGCCCTGGAAGGTCGATTAGTGTTCGCGTGTTTTACGGAACTGAACGTCCGGGTAACGTTCCTGGGTGAGATTTAGGTTAACCATGGTTGGTGCGATATAGGTGAGGTTATCGCCGCCATCCAGCGCCAGCTGAATTTCGTTCTTACGCTTAAATTCTTCGAATTTCTTCACGTCAGAACATTCTACCCAGCGCGCAGTCGCCACGTTGACAGATTCATAAATCGCTTCAACGTTGTACTCGCTCTTCAGACGTGAAACCACCACGTCAAACTGCAGCACACCCACCGCGCCCACGATCAAATCGTTATTGGCGATCGGACGGAATACCTGCACAGCGCCCTCTTCTGACAGCTGAACCAGCCCTTTCAGCAGCTGTTTCTGCTTCAATGGATCCTTCAGGCGAATACGACGGAACAGCTCCGGTGCGAAGTTCGGAATACCGGTGAACTTCATCATTTCGCCCTGGGTAAAGGTATCACCGATCTGGATAGTGCCGTGGTTATGCAGACCGAGAATATCGCCCGGATACGCTTCTTCCACATGAGAACGGTCACCGGCCATAAAGGTGAGTGCGTCGGAGATCACCACGTCTTTACCAATGCGCACCTGGCGCATTTTCATGCCTTTCTCATACTTGCCGGATACCACACGCATGAACGCCACGCGGTCACGGTGTTTCGGGTCCATGTTGGCCTGAATTTTAAACACGAAACCGGTGAACTTCTCTTCTGAGGCTTCGACGACGCGGGTGTCGGTTTTACGCGGCATCGGCGCAGGCGCCCACTCCACTAAGCCGTCCAGCATATGGTCAACGCCGAAGTTACCCAGCGCGGTACCGAAGAAGACCGGGGTGATTTCGCCCGCGAGGAACAGCTCATGGTCGAACTCATTGGACGCGCCCTGCACCAGCTCCAGCTCGTCACGCAGCTGCTGCGCCAGGTCTTCACCCACGGCAGCATCAAGTTCCGGGTTGTTAAGACCTTTAACAACACGCACTTCCTGAATGGTGTGGCCTTTACCGGTCTGATACAGGTAAGTTTCATCTTTATAAATGTGATAGACACCTTTGAACAACTTACCGCAGCCAATCGGCCAGGTGATTGGCGCACAGCCGATTTTCAGTTCGTTCTCGACTTCATCCAGCAGCTCCATCGGATCGCGGATGTCACGGTCGAGTTTGTTCATAAAGGTCAGGATCGGCGTATCGCGCAGACGGGTAACTTCCATCAGCTTACGGGTACGATCCTCGACGCCTTTTGCGGCATCGATAACCATCAGGCAGCAGTCCACCGCCGTCAGAGTACGATAGGTATCTTCGGAGAAGTCTTCGTGCCCCGGGGTGTCCAGCAGGTTCACCAGGCAGTCATGATACGGAAACTGCATCACAGAGGTGGTAATGGAGATACCACGCTGCTTTTCCATTTCCATCCAGTCAGATTTTGCATGCTGGCTGGAGCCACGGCCTTTTACCGTACCGGCGGTCTGAATGGCCTGTCCGAATAACAGTACCTTTTCAGTAATTGTCGTTTTACCGGCATCCGGGTGAGAAATAATGGCAAAAGTGCGGCGTTTGGCCACCTCTTGCAAATAAGGAGACAACGTCATAGTCAAATCTTCTTAGGTAAGCACGGCAACGGGCCGGGCAAGTTGAATACGAAAAATTGCGGCTATTTTACCCATCAACGGGGGGGAGGCAATCAGTGTTTACACAGGAGCTGCTCCAGTTCGCTTAATGACGCTACGGTCCAGGTCGGCTGAATGCCCGCTGGCTGCTCGCGGTGGTGCGTATTTAGCCAGCAGGTGGATAGCCCGGCGTTAATGCCGCCAAGAATATCGGACTCTGCGGTGTCACCCACCATCAGCACGCGAGAACGGTCAGGATTACCCGCCTGCTCCAGCGCATGGTCAAAAATACGGGGGTCGGGTTTTGCCACCCCAACCTGCTCAGAAATCACCAGCAGGTCGAAATAGTCGCGCAGCCCCGTCCGCTCAAGGCGGATTTGCTGCAACGCGGTAAAGCCGTTAGTAATGATGCCGATTTTCGTTTTATCGCGAATCGCATTGAGCAGAGAAACTGCCCCCGGCAACGGTGAGCAGATCTCCGCCATCGCATTGATGAATGCGTCATTAAGCTGGCCCGGTTCAACCTTCAGGCGTTCGGCCCAGCTCTGAAAACGGGCATGCTGCAGTTGTAATGAGGTAATCGCGCCGTTTTGGTAATCCACCCACAGCGGTTTATTCACGGCCTGGTAGTCCTGAAAATCTTCAGCGGTAAAGGTAATGCTATAGTCGAGAAACATCCGCTGTAAGCCGGTAAACGAGTCAAACGTAAACAGCGTTTCGTCGGCATCAAAGAAAATCCAGTCCCACTTCTTCATCATTACACCTTGTCTTACATGCTGATTGGCAACGCCATGATGATGGCGTCTTCGTGACCATCGGCCGTTGGATAGTAGTTGCGACGGATCGTCGCCTCGTTAAAGCCTAAGCTTTCGTACAGCGCGATAGCGGCCGCATTCGAGGCGCGCACTTCAAGCCACAGGGTCAAAATGCCACGCTTTTCCAGCTCATCGATCAGGTGCTCCAGCAGCTCACGCCCCAGGCCCCGGCGCTGAAAGTCAGGATCGACGGCGATATTGAACAACGTCGCTTCATCCAGTACGACCTGCGTAATTGCAAAGGCGGCCATCACGTCGTCAACCCTCAACTGAAAATTGAGGTAGCGATCGCCCTGGTTGCTGGCAAATGTTTTTTCACTCCACGGAAAAGCGTGGGCGCGTTTTTCAATCTGAAATGCTGCGGGTAAATCAGTCGGCTCGAGGGAAGAAATCGTGTTCATATGCGCAGATTTGTTGCCATAACGCGGCGCGTGCCGCTGGGTTTTCCCGTAATTCATTAAACGCAGGACTCTCGACCTGAGCGCCCTCCAGCAGCAGCGGCTCTTCGGTTCCCAGCCGCCAGCTATTACAGCGACTGCCTTGCGGCAGCATGGCGACACGGTCAGGCGTCAGTTGTAAAACCTGATCCGGGCTAACGGTTAATGCACGTAAAATATCGCTGATCAACGGTTCGGTTAGCGCGGGTAACTGTGCAGCAACCATCACCAAACGGACATGCGCAGGAATGGAAATCGCGATCTCGCCCTGCAGTGCGCCAGGACGACGCAACGACCACTGCGTAATGCCCAGTTGCTGTAACTGCCAGTCTCGTCGGGATGTCATAGCGAAACACTCCTGTCTATCAGGGGCGCAAATATAGCAAATTTGTCGAATCCGTGCCATCAAACAACTATAATCCCCCGCTGTACAATTTAAGGAGCATTCCATGTCTGCTTTTACCCCGGCAAGTGAAGTCTTGCTGCGCCACAGTGATGATTTCGAACAAAGCCGTATTCTGTTTGCCGGTGATTTGCAGGATGACCTGCCTGCCCATTTTGAAAGCGCCGCCAGCCGTGCGCACACCCAGCAACTTCACCACTGGCAGGTGCTTAACCGCCAGATGGGCGACAACGTCCGTTTCAGCCTCGTCGCGCAGGCCGATGACGTTGCCGATAGCGATACGCTGATCTACTACTGGCCGAAGAATAAGCCAGAAGCCCAGTTCCAGTTGATGAACATTCTGTCGCTGTTACCGGTGGGCACCGATATTTTTGTTGTCGGTGAGAATCGCAGCGGCGTACGTAGCGCAGAGCAGATGCTTGCCGAATACGCACCGTTAAACAAAGTCGACAGCGCACGTCGCTGTGGCCTGTACCACGGTCGTCTGGAAAAACAGCCGGTCTTTGATGCAGAAAAATACTGGGATGAATACCAGACAGAAAATCTGACCATCAAAACGCTGCCGGGCGTCTTCAGCCGTGACGGTCTGGATGTTGGCAGCCAACTGCTGCTCTCCACGCTGACGCCGCACACCAAAGGCAAAGTGCTGGATGTCGGCTGTGGCGCAGGCGTTCTCTCCGTCGCCTTAGCCAACCACTCGCCGAAAGTGCGCTTAACCCTGTGCGATGTTAGCGCCGCCGCCGTTGAAGCCAGCCGCGCAACGCTTGCAGCCAACGGCATTGAAGGTGACGTCATCGCCAGTAACGTCTTTTCTGACGTGACGGGTCGTTTTGATATGATCATCTCCAACCCGCCGTTCCACGACGGTATGCAGACCAGCCTTGATGCCGCACAAACGCTGATACGTGACGCAGTGCGTCATCTCAACAGCGGTGGTGAACTGCGTATTGTGGCGAACGCCTTCCTGCCTTATCCGAAGGTACTGGATGAAGTGTTTGGCTTCCATGAAGTTATCGCGCAGACCGGACGTTTCAAGGTCTATCGCACCGTGATGACGCGCCAGGCGAAAAAAGCCTAACGGCTGTAGGCCAGATAAGGCGTTTACGCCGCCATCCGGCGTGACACCGAGCAACGCCGGATGGCGCTATCGCTTATCCGGCCTACATAAAACGCCAAAAACCGAAGAAACGCCTTTTTTTTCGGCAATCACGTTAAGTTCGAAAATTAACTGTTGACGCCCTGCATAAAATCTCTAGAATTCGCCCCCGTGGTAACGATACTTTTTGAGTGTCGATGGTATGCGAAGGTGGCGGAATTGGTAGACGCGCTAGCTTCAGGTGTTAGTGTCCTTTCGGACGTGGGGGTTCAAGTCCCCCCCCTCGCACCATAATCCACGTTGATATTGCTCGCACTGGGCGAAGGTGGCGGAATTGGTAGACGCGCTAGCTTCAGGTGTTAGTGTCCTTAGGATGTGGGGGTTCGAGTCCCCCCCCTCGCACCAACGAGGCGATATCAAAAAAATAAGATGACTGTGCGAAGGTGGCGGAATTGGTAGACGCGCTAGCTTCAGGTGTTAGTGTCCTTAGGATGTGGGGGTTCGAGTCCCCCCCCTCGCACCAATTATCTTATTTCCCTCTCGATTTCCTTCTCTGTTTTGTTCATCCCTGATTCCAGTTCATCATTACCAAAACAATGCCACCAATCAGTGCCGCGCATGAAGGTAACAAAACAAAGTGACGTAAACGTTTGTGGTACAGCATGAGCGAAGTCAGCAGTAATCCTAATACAATCATCACCTTCCATACGTAGACCGACAGGTCGCTATATGCCATCCCGGCAATCAGCATTCCCGGCAGCAGAACACCCCATCCACTGCCCAGCGTACGTTGCAACATGATTTCACCTATAACACTGATAATGATAACCAATATCATATGATAAAATTTCTCATTTGTCAGCCGTGAAGCACTATCAATTATATGAGTTTTACTTAACGATTGATGACATGAATAATCCAAGGTGATAAATTGCTCACCGGTTAGCTCTTCAACTAAAAACAATAAAAACCTCTGCGAATGATACCCCGTTCGTTATTTGTTTTATTTACCAACACACCTTCGTACATTGCAGATAACTAACAATATTTACCTATGACAGTACAATCCTGGCGAACTCTGCGCACAAAAAAATACCAACTCTCTTTACGACTGTTTCTACTGCTCAACGCAGTCTCCGCGCTGTTTACGCTTTTTTTCCCACTGTTTGCGGTCAAAGCCTTATCAGTACCGGCGTTGCTGATGCTGGTGATGAGTACACTGCTGCTGGTATGGCATGGGAAATACGCGGATAAAAGAATTAATCTCCCTTTTATTTCAATCGTTTTTGGCTTGTTATGGGCGTTACATATATTCTTGAAATATAACGCTCTAGGTCAGAATGATTATTATTTCCTGTTAATAGCGCTGCTCAGCGTACTGTTTATTGGCTCTATCGCTTTTGCCAATAATATCATCGCGTTTACGCTCCACTCACTCCCCTCCGTCGCCGTTTGTTTATGGCTTAACGGCAGCGAACATGGTTTGCGGATTTTCTATTTTATGGCGCTGCCTATGGCCGGTATCGCCATCCAGCATGTGATACAAAAGCGCTACGATGGATTCGCTCAGCAACTGATGTACAAACTGCTGGAGGAAAGGGAAACCCTGAACGGGCTCAGCATGCTCGACCCGCTAACCGGTTTGTATAATCGCCGGGGGCTGCAACACCGGCTCGATACGCTGTTGGCTCTGAGTAATTCGAGGCACTTCGTTCTGCTGCTGGATATCGACCATTTCAAATCCTATAACGATCATTACGGACATATGATGGGCGACCAGGCGTTGATCCGTGTTTCTGCCGCAATCCGAGACTCCGTACGCTCCCGGGACGTGGTGGCGCGTTTTGGCGGTGAAGAGTTTATGATTTTGCTGACCGCGGTCGATCCACAGCAGGCCCAGGCTGCCGCCGAACGTATCCGCCAGAAAGTGTACGATCTTAAAATCCCTCACATGTTTAATGAGAGCGTGGCAACCAACGTAACCGTCAGTATCGGCATTGCACCTCTGGTAGAACAGGATATTGATGCTGCTATCGCCAAAGCAGATAAAGCCCTTTACGAGGCCAAGAATCTTGGACGTAACAATACGCTGGTCAGCGATGAGCTGCGGGTAAACTGCCCCTCTACCTGAGCTTTCTGTGCGCTACCGCTCGGGATGGCGACAAAGATCTTGCCATCGCTCAATGTCAATTATAGGATTAGCAATCATTATCATTAAGATTAACATCCTTATATCGACATGGCTTATCGTTCCGCACCGATCGTTGAAGATGTCATCTGGCGTAGCCATCTCCCCTCAGAGATGCCCTCGCTGGCTGCTGCCGTACGCGCAACGATAGCCAAAACTCGCGAGCACCTGCTGGACTTCATTCGTTTTGACGAAACGCCTGTGCCAGGTGCAATGACGCTGCATGAATGGACGCAACCGGCGACGCTTAGCTCGCTGCTGGCCGTTTATTCAGACCATATCTATCGCAACCAACCCACGCTACCCCGCGAAAATAAGCCCCTGATTTCTCTTTGGGCGCAATGGTATATCGGCCTGATGATGCCTCCGTTAATGGTGGCCCTACTGACGCAAAAAGAGGCTATCGACGTCTCTCCTGAACATATGCGCGTAGAGTTTCACGAAACGGGCCGTGCGGCCTGCTTCTGGATCGACGTCCATCAGGATCACCAGACAACAACTCTGTCCCCTCAACAACGCATGGAAACGCTGATTCTCTCAGCGCTGACGCCGGTTGTGCAGGCGCTGGAAGCGACGGGCGAGATCAACGCGAAGCTTATCTGGAGCAACACCGGATATTTAATTCACTGGTATTTAACGGAAATGAAGCCGTTGCTAGGTGAGGAACTGCTGACCACGCTGCGCCAGACCTGCTTTTTTGAGAAACAACTCTCCTGCGGTCAGGATAACCCTCTATGGCGAACCGTTGTTCCGCGTGAGGGGCTGTTAGTACGCAGAACCTGCTGCCAACGCTATCGCCTGCCTGACGTTCAGCAATGCGGAGACTGCACGCTGAAGTAAGCGAGGAGCCGTAGCCCCTCGCCAGATATTTATGCAACCTGCTGGTTTTCCTCTTCCATACGCTGCGCCTCTTCTTTTTCCTGCGCCAATAGCTGCTTTTCGTAGACCTTAAAGAACGGGAAGTAGATAACGGCCGACACCAGCGCCAACAGCACCACCAGAATAGCTGCACGATAATCCCAGCCTAATGCCCATGCCGCGCCAACCGGTGCCGGTGCGGTCCAGGGAACCACTGAAATGACCCGCCCAATTAAATCCAGTTTCATCGCCGCCCAGGCCAGTACCGCATTCACCATTGGAGCCAGCAGGAAAGGGATAAAAAACACCGGGTTCATGACAATCGGCGTACCAAAAATCACCGGTTCGTTAATATTAAAAATGCTGGGGACTACGCTCAGACGCCCAATCGAGCGTAGATGAGCCGAACGACTACGCAGATAGCAAATCACCAACCCCATTGTTGCACCTGACCCTCCGACCACAATAAAGAACGTCCAGAACGCTTCCATAAAGATATGCGGTAACGGCGCGCCCTGCGCCAGCGCCGACTGGTTCACCCCAAGATTAGTTAGCCAGAACATTTGCAGCATTCCCGACACAATTGCCGCGCCGTGAATACCCGCAAACCACAATAGATGTCCAATCAATACCGCCAGAAGTATCGCCGGCAGAGAATCTGCAGCCGACACCAATGGTTTAAAAATGGCCATAATGGCCTGCGGGATCAGCATGTCAAACTGCGACTGTATCACCAGACTCAGCGGGTACAGCGTCAGTACTACCACCAGCACCGGGATCAGCAGATCGAAAGAGTTTTTGATCATCGGCGGCACCTGATCGGGTAAACGGATGCCGATGTTGTGCGCCTTCAGGAAGCGCATCATTTCAACACAGTAAATGGCCACCAGGATGGCGGTGAAAATCCCCGTTCCTCCCAGGCTATCAACCGGCATTGTGCCTTTGGTTTTTGGCGCGGCAATCAGCAAAAAAGCCATGATTGATAGCATCGCACACATAAACGGATCTAACTGATGCGACTTCACATAGTGCTTGCCCAGGTTATAAGCAATAGCCGCACATATGTAGACCGACATAATCCCCATCGTCATATCAAACGGTGTGAGGATTTGGCCTTCAAACTGTTTTGCCAGATCCAGCCACGCGCGAGCAAATCCCCAGGTGGTATCCGGAGAAAAAGGCGGGTAGGCAAAAACCAGCAGAAAAGAGCCTACAATCATAAAAGGCATCGCCGAAATAAAACCGTCGCGAATGGCCATTACATGTCGTTGCGAAGAGATGCGCCCGGCAACAGGGCTGACGTAATTTTCAACAAAGCGGAAAATCACGTTAAACACAGCATGGTTAGTAGACATAGCCGTTCTCCCGTTGTGCAAAACCCTGCAACCGTGCTGGCATCAACACCGCCACCACGTAAAGCCCATTACCACTTTTCGCAACCGTGCCGGGAGGAACACCAGCGCTACCGCTTTTCGAGTTAAGTTTCATAGATGGCTCTTATTATGTGATACAGAGGAAGTGACAACTTCAGTATTAATCGTCATTTCAGCATTCTGCAACCGGTTACTGTAACCGGTTTCTTTGATTGTGAAGACGATCGAAAAACTGCTAATGTTGCTATGTTGTTACAATAAAATATTTACAGTGTGGTTGCCCCTATGACAAATTACATCCTGCAGTTTTCTGCTGTGCAGGGCTATCTGTAAGCGATAGGGAGAGAAGAATGAGTTTGCAATCAGTACGCCAATTCCTGGCGCAACATGCACCAGATATCGAGATCATCGAATTAAACCAGAGCACAGCAACCGTTGATCTGGCAGCAAAAGCCCATAACGTTGAACCTGGCCAAATAGCGAAAACACTTTCGCTAAAGGTGAAGAACGATATCATCCTGGTCGTGGCAAAAGGCGATGCCCGACTGGATAATAAAAAGCTTAAGAGTACGTTCGGTGCCAAAGCCCGAATGTTAAGTAGTGATGAGGTCGTGAACGCGACGGGGCACCCCGTTGGCGGCGTTTGCCCCTTCGGATTAGAAACACCGATATCAGTGTACTGTGATGTTTCTCTGAAACACTACGCTGAAGTGCTGCCTGCCGCTGGTGCCATCCACAGCGCGGTTCGCATCACGCCTGAAAGGATGGCTGAACTGACTTCTGCCACCTGGGTTGACGTGTGTCAGTAATGTTCCACGCGCTAAACCGGCTGCCAAGCCCGGCAAGAAACACGTCAACGTTGCCCGTCACGAAACCGCCTGCATAAAAGGCGCTGGCTCGCCGGCACGCAGATACAACAGGATGTCGGCGGCATCCAATAACCCGGCATCCGAGCTGACCCCCAGTTTGGACATCACATTAAATTTGTGTGCCCGAATGGTTTTGATGTTCCTTTCAAGCTGAACAGCAATCTGTGGCATCGAATAACCATTCGACATAAAGCGCAGTATTTCTCGTTCTGTCGGGCTGAGCATACGGCTTTGATTAATATACCAATGGTTTTTCGTACCTTCGGTTCCCCGGCCAGGGCTGCTTAACGCCGTAAATAACGCGTCCTGCAACACCGTTAACGAAGAAGCTTTACTCACAACGCCATCTAACGGCAAGGGGGACAGGGAACCAATTAAACGCGCTTCAGCGTCATCATCGGCAATCACCACACGGCGAATCCGCGGATAATTTATCGCCAGCTCCGTTAAATAGGTCAACCCTGCTCTTCGATCGGTTCTGATTGCAGAGAGGGAAAAAATAACTGCCGAAAACGACATCTTTAACATTGCCTGGCTAAAAGCGGGCTGGTTTGAAAAGAGATGAAGTTTATATTGGTCATCCGGCATGGTATTAAATAAACTCTTAATACCCACGCTGCTCATCGTGCACTTTTCTACCAGTGCAACGTTTCTTTTGATGATTCTGCTTTCCATTCCGTGGTTTCTCCATAAACTGAAGGTAAATTAAGTTCTCGCGATCCTTGAGAACTATTTATCCAGGCATACATTTCTGCATTGCTATTTATCGACAAGCGACGCATAGCGCTATTCTTTTGGGCACTGATTGTTTTATTGCTTTTTTTCAGCAACGCCGCAATCTGGTTAATCCCCCATCCTTTCCCAAGGAGGCGCAATACTTTTCTTTCAGAGAGAGTGAGAACGATAGATCGTGCGCTATGGTCTAACAATTGCGGCATAGCAGGCGGAGAGAGCAGCGCCTTGCTTATTCTCTCTGCTCGTGTATTTCCCGCGTGAATAACATTTACTAAACTTTCAATCGGCTCGGCGTCAGAGAGCAGCGAGCTGACAGGACACATCAGTAGTTCAACCGCCAGAGGATAAAAGATACGAGATACGAGAAATACCCAGTGAATATCACGGTATTGAGATAATAAAGAATAATATTGTTCGCAAACTGCACGTGGATGATTGCAGTCTCCGGTTAAATCAGCAATTACCAAATCAGCACACCGTAGCTGTAATAACGTCAGTTCTTCAACAGAACGACAGTAGGTAAGTTCGTAATCGGAGAACTTTCCCTGCATTATACCTTTAAGCCCAGTTTGTATAATCGGTGATTTACTAATAATAATTGCGTTTTTGCAGCGTCCTGGCAACATATCCCCTCCACACTCACCAGTCCGCAATCGTACTTAATTAAATTCTCCCGGGAGGATTAATAATCTTAACTCACAGGAAAATACTCCGAACAATAAGCGGGGTGAATTGTTATCCTTGGTGTTTATTTCAAATAAGTATTGACGGCACCATCCAAATAGCGCCAAATTCTAAGCTATTATTGCACAATTACGTATAAATACATTATCTGTACAATTATAATAACTACAATAGATCGTTAGCATGGCTTACGTATTTGCCATCCGGGAAAATAACGCTACATTTCAATCATGTCTCCCCCTCGTAACTTAGCGAACGGGAGCGTTAAGATGCCACAACCGTATCACCTGTGTCTTTTTTCGACACAAAGATTGATCTTAGCCAGAGCCAGCGGGCTCACGCTTCATGATAAAAAGAAGACATTCGTCACTCAAAGAGATCCTTTTCAGTCAGAGCGAGCCATGCAAACAGAGCAGTCGTCACAGCGAACGGTTACACGGTTATGTATTCAATGCGGACTTTTTTTACTTCAGCATGGGGCAGAAAGCGCTCTGGTTGACGAGTTATCCACCCGACTCGGGCTGGCACTTGGCATGGATAGCGTAGAAAGCGCCATCTCCTCTAACGCTATCGTCCTGACCACCATTAAAGACGGGCAATGCCTGACATCAACGCGAAAAAATCAGGATCGCGGCATTAATATGCACGTCGTGACGGAAGTGCAGCACATTGTCATTTTGGCGGAACATAAACTGCTGGATATTAAAGGGGTAGAGAAACGCTTTAGCCAGATTAAGCCGCTACGCTATCCAAGATGGCTGGTCGCCTTCATGGTCGGTTTGTCCTGCGCCTGCTTTTGTAAACTCAATAACGGCGGATGGGATGGTGCGGTGATCACCTTTTTCGCCAGCAAGGTGGCAATGTATATCCGTCAGATTCTGGCATCCCGGCATTTGCACCCACAAATTAACTTTTGCATCACCGCGTTTGTGGCGACAACGATTTCTGGTCTGCTGCTGACGCTACCGACGTTTAGCCACACCCCGACCATCGCCATGGCCGCCAGCGTGCTGCTACTGGTTCCGGGCTTTCCGCTGATCAACTCCGTCGCGGATATGTTTAAGGGACACATTAATACCGGGCTCGCCCGCTGGGCAATTGCCAGTTTGCTTACACTGGCGACCTGCATTGGCGTAGTCATGTCGATGACCTTATGGGGGCTGCGCGGATGGGCGTGATCGATTTCATGTTGGCGTTAATGCAGGACATGATCCTGTCGGCGATCCCGGCGGTAGGCTTTGCCATGGTATTTAATGTCCCTCATCGGGCGCTCCCCTGGTGTGCGTTACTCGGCGCGCTCGGCCACGGTTCGCGAATGGTGATGATGAGCGCAGGGTTTAATATCGAATGGTCGACCTTTATGGCATCGCTGCTGGTCGGCTGCATTGGGATCCAGTGGTCGCGTTGGTATCTGGCACATCCGAAAGTCTTTACCGTTGCGGCAGTGATCCCGATGTTCCCAGGGATCTCCGCCTACACCGCCATGATCTCGGCGGTAAAAATCGGTCATTTTGGCTACAGCGAAGCGCTGATGATCACCCTGCTGACCAATTTCCTGAAAGCCTCATCGATCGTCGGCGCGCTCTCCATCGGACTATCCGTGCCAGGATTATGGCTGTATCGCAAACGCCCACGCGTTTGACGGTGCACTTTCTTTAATACCCTGCAGAGAGGGGAATCTCCCCCTCATCTGCTGCTCTCCTTCTTCTCTGTGTTACTATAAAAGCAGTCCCCTTCTCGGTTGTTGTTCAGTATTGAGAAACATTATGCCCTGCAAAATTTTGACGCCAGACGTCACTAGCATTGACGCCTTACTACACGATCACCACGCCGTGCTGGCCAAGTCTGCGGGTGGCGCCGTAGCCGTATTCGCTAACAATGCGCCAGCGTTTTACGCGGTGACGCCTGCGAGACTGGCTGAGCTGTTGGCGCTTGAGGAGAAACTGTCACGCCCGGGAAGCGATGTGACATTGGATGATCAATTTTATGAAGAGCCGCAAGCCGCTCCCGTTGCCGTACCAATGGGGAAATTTGCGATGTACGCTGCCTGGCAGCCTGATGCCGACTTTCAGCGTCAGGCTGCTTTATGGGGCGTAGCGTTGAAAGAGCCGGTTACTGCTGAAGAGCTGGCCTCATTTGTTGCCTACTGGCAGGCTGAAGGAAAAGTCTTTCACCATATTCAGTGGCAGCAAAAACTGGCGCGCAGCATTCAGATTGGACGGGCCAGCAATGGCGGAATGCCAAAGCGCGATGTGAACAGCGTCAGTGAACCTGACAGCCACATTCCACCGGGTTTTAGAGGATAACGATGAAAAACGTTGGCGACCTGATGAAACGTCTGCAAAAAATGATGCCACCTAATGTCGAGCCCGCCTTTAAAACGGGCGAAGAGCTGCTGGCATGGCAAAAAGAGCAAGGTGAAATTCGTGCCGCAGCGCTGGCCCGCGAAAACCGGGCGATGAAAATGCAGCGCACATTCAACCGCTCCGGTATCCGTCCGCTGCATCAGAACTGTTCGTTCGAAAACTATCGGGTAGAGTGCGAAGGTCAGATGAACGCCCTGAGCAAAGCCCGCCAGTATGTTGAAGAGTTTGACGGCAACATCGCCAGCTTTATCTTCTCCGGCAAACCCGGCACCGGCAAAAACCATTTAGCCGCCGCCATCTGCAACGAACTGTTGCTGCGTGGTAAGTCAGTGTTGATCATTACCGTGGCCGATATCATGTCGGCGATGAAAGAAACGTTCAGTAATCGTGAAACCAGCGAAGAACAGCTGCTCAACGATCTGAGCAATGTGGATCTGCTGGTGATCGACGAGATCGGCATGCAGACCGAATCCCGCTATGAAAAAGTGATCATTAATCAGATTGTCGATCGCCGTTCGTCCTCAAAACGTCCGACCGGTATGTTAACTAACAGCAATATGGATGAAATGAACAAGCTGCTGGGTGAGCGCGTGATGGATCGTATGCGCCTTGGCAACAGTCTGTGGGTCATTTTTAACTGGGAAAGCTACCGTAGTCGGGTAACCGGTAAAGAGTATTAACGTATTAGGACCACTCCTAAGACTGCCAGCGCTATACTGCGCTGAAAAGGCATAACACGAGTTGCATATAATGATGAAAACTACCAAACGTCTGCTGTGCTGTGCGCTTGCCGCCAGCACGCTCATCTCCACCAGCGTTTTCGCCGCCTCCTGGCAGGATTCGCTCTCCAGCGCGGCCAGTGAGCTGAGCAAACAAAGCTCCGGCTCGCAAAGCAGCTCGTCGCTCTCTTCCCTGACCAGCCTGCTGAACGGCAGCAATCAGTCTTTGACCTCCAGCAGCATGAATAACGTCGCCGGGATCCTGGAATACTGCGCTAAACAGAAACTGGCCTCGGTCACCGACGCGCAAAACGTCAAAAACCAGGTGCTGGATAAACTGGGACTCAGCGCGCCAGAGCAGAAACAAGATACCAACTATATGGACGGTATTCAGGGTCTGCTCAACGCCAAAGATGGTCAACAGCTGAACCTGAGCACGATCGGTAACAGCTCACTGGCACAGCAGGTAAAAACCAAGGCTTGCGATCTGGTGTTAAAACAGGGCATGAACTTCATTTCCTGACGCACGACATGCCGCGTATAACCTGCGCGGCATCTATTTATTTTCGACAATACATTCACATTCCAAATAAACAGTATTTCTCCACAAAAACGCGCATATCTAAACCAATTCTGAATAACAACGTAATTTAATGTCACTACAATTGCAGCAATGTAACAACGCTATTACATTGTTCTCTCACCAAATGATTAGCCTGCCAGGCAATTGCCCGGTTTACTGAGGATCGACCGTTGTCAGAATTAATCTCCATCACTCTGTTTCTCGCTTCAGTGCTGATTTATGCCTGGAAAGCGGGTCGCAACACCTGGTGGTTTGCCGCCACGTTAACGGTGCTGGGGATTTTTATTGTCTTGAATATCACGCTTTATGCCAGTGACTATTTCACCGGCGACGGGATCAATGACGCGGTTCTCTATACGCTGACCAACAGCCTGACCGGCGCAGGCATCGGCAAATATATCCTGCCGGGCGTTGGGATCGCGCTGGCGCTGACTACCGTTTTTGTCGCTCTCGGCTGGATCCTACGCCGCCGTCGCCATCATCCACATCATGTGGGTTACAGTCTGCTGGCCCTGCTGCTGGCGCTGGCCTCCGTTGACGCCAGCCCGGCGTTTCACCAGATAACCGAACTGGTGAAGTCGCAGTCACGCGATGGCGACCCGGATTTCCCGACGTATTATAAAGAGCCATCGAAAACCATTCCCAATCCGAAGCTGAACCTGGTGTATATCTACGGTGAGAGCCTCGAACGCACCTATTTTAATAACGACGCGTTCCCGGATCTGACCCCGGAACTCGGCGCGTTGAAAAACGAAGGTCTGGATTTCAGCAATACCATGCAGCTGCCGGGTACGGATTACACCATCGCGGGCATGGTCGCCTCCCAGTGCGGTATTCCGCTGTTTGCGCCGTTTGAAGGCAACGCCTCTGCGTCGGTTTCAAGTTTCTTCCCTAACAATATTTGTCTGGGCGATATCCTGAAAAACTCCGGCTATCAGAACTACTTTGTGCAGGGTGCCAACCTGCGCTTTGCTGGCAAAGACGTGTTCCTGAAATCTCACGGCTTTGACCATCTGTATGGTGCGGAAGAGTTAAAAAGCGTGGTAGCGGACCCGACCTATCGTAACGACTGGGGCTTCTACGACGATACCGTGCTGGACGAAGCGTGGAAAAAATTCGAAGAGCTTTCGCGCTCGGGCCAGCGTTTTTCACTGTTTACCCTGACCGTGGATACCCATCATCCGGATGGATTTATCTCCCGTAGCTGCAACCGTAAACGTTATGACATCGACGGGAAGGCCAACCAATCGTTCAGCGCGGTCAGCTGCAGCCAGGAAAACATTGCCGAATTTATCAATAAAATCAAAGCATCGCCGTGGTTTAAAGATACCGTTATCGTGGTGTCTTCCGATCATCTGGCGATGAACAACACCGCATGGAAGTATCTGAACAAGCAGGACCGCAACAACCTGTTCTTCGTACTGCGCGGCGATCAACCGCAACAGGACACGCTGGCGGTAAAGCGTAACACGATGGATAACGGCGCAACGGTACTGGATATTCTCGGCGGCGATAACTTTATCGGCCTTGGCCGCAGCAGCTTGTCGAGCGAATCCGTCTCGGAAGTGTTCCTGAACATCAAAGAAAAAATGCTGGCGTGGAAGCCCGATATCATTCGCCTGTGGAATTTCCCGAAAGAGATGAAAGAGTTCACCGTCGACCAGGACAAAAATATGATCTCTTTCTCCGGCAGTCATTTCCGCCTGCCGCTGCTGCTGCGCGTATCGGACAAACGCGTCGAGCCGCTGCCGGAAAGCGAATACTCGGCCCCGCTGCGCTTCCAGCTGGCAGATTTCGCCCCACGCGATAACTTCGTCTGGGTCGATCGCTGCTACAAAATGGCGCAACTGTGGGCGCCGGAGCTGGCACTCTCTACCGATTGGTGCGTATCACAGGGGCAACTGGGCGGACAGCAAATCGTACAGCACGTCGATAAAGCCAAGTGGAAAAGTAAAACCGTATTTAAAGACACGGTGATCGACATGGAGCGCTATAAAGGTAACGTCGATACGCTGAAAATTGTCGATAATGACATTCGCTACAAAGCAGATAGCTTCGTTTTCAACGTGGCGGGCGCGCCGGAAGAGGTCAAACAGTTTAGCGGCATTTCACGCCCCGAATCCTGGGGACGCTGGTCCAATGCGCAGCTCAGCGAAGAAGTAACGATTGAGTACAAAGCCCCGCTACCGAAGAAATTCGATCTGGTCATTACCGCGAAAGCCTTCGGTGACAATGCCAATCGTCCGATCCCCGTGCGCGTTGGCAACGAGGAGCAGACGCTGGTGTTAGGTCATGACGTCAGCACCACCACCTTACATTTTGATAACCCGGCGGATGCCGATACGCTGGTAATTGTTCCACCCGATCCGGTCGCCACCAACGAGGGCAATATTCTCGGTCACTCACCGCGTAAGCTGGGGATCGGGATGGTTGAAATCAAAGTCGTGGCTCAGGGTTCGTAACATGAAAGGCCTGATAGCGCTTTGCCTATCAGGCCTATCGTAAACCGAATGTATTGTCTGAAAAAAAACAGCGCCCAACACCACACCGGGCGCTGCATGGCAACCTTATTCCAGACCGTTCACCGCCTGGCGCATACCCTGCACCAGAATCATCTCCAGATTGGCCGTCACCTGCCCGGCAAGCCCAGGTAACAACGTCAAATCCTCTCCCCAGTGTGCCGCATCGCCAAGCACGGCATCCACCAGTTCACGCAACGTTAAATCGTTGCCAACTCGCGGCCACAGGCTGGCATACAGGCTTACCCACTGCTCATCATCCTGTATCGGATAGCGTTCCCCGTCGCGCTCTGCACGATAAAACGCCAGCAGCGCAGCGAGGGCAAACGTTAACCGCACGGGCCAGCGCCCATTGTGCTGACCCGCCAGCAGCTGCGGCAAAATTCGGGTGCGGAATTTGGTCATCCCGTTAAGCGCAATGGAAAGCAACTGGTGGCGAATGTAGGGGTTCTGAAAACGCCCGCTCACCGCATCGGCAAATTCACGCAATTCGTCCGCCGGGAGATCCAACACCGGAATAATCTCCTCACTAATCGCCCGCTCGACAAAGCGGCGGACATCAGCATCCTGCATCGCCTCGCCAACGGTCTCCAGCCCGCACAGCCACGCGACCGGCACCAGAGCCGTATGCGCACCATTGAGGATAGCGACCTTGCGCTCTTTGTACGGTTTGATATCGCTCACCACACGGATATTCAGCGGACACTGCGCCAGCTTCAGCTCCTCTGCCAGCCACTGCGGCCCCTGGATCACAAACAGGTAAAAATGCTCCGCGGTATCGAGAAACGCATCGTGATAGCCAAGCGTAGCCTCCAGCGTAGCGGCTTCTTCGCGCGGGTAGCCGGTGACAATGCGGTCGACCAGCGTGGAACAGAACGTGTTTGCCGTCTCCACCCAGTCGGCAAATGCCGGAGGAAGCTGCCACTCCTGCGCATACCGCAACACCAGCGTTTTGAGCGCCTCACCGTTATAGTCGATAAGCTCGCACGGGATAATTACCCAGCCCTTATCCACCGCGCCCGCAAAGTGGTTAAAACGCTCCAGCAACAGGCGTGTCAGCTTGGCCGGAAAACTCACCGGCGGCTCATCATCCACACGGTCAGCTGCGTGATAGCTAATTCCGGCTTCGGTGGTATTCGAAAACACAAAACGGATGTCCGCATTGTGCGCCAGCGCCAGATACGCCGCGAAATCCTGATACGGGTTGATTTCGTTATTCACCGAACGGATAAGCCGTGCCTCACTCACTGCCTCACCCTGCTCGTTTAGCCCGCGAATAAGCGTGGTATACAGCCCGTCCTGGGTATTCAGCGACGGCGGAAAATCGGTATTGATCGGGCGAACGATGGTCACGCCAGCGTTCAGATCGGTTTGCTCGTTGAGGATATCCAGTTGCCAGTCAACAAACGCCCGCAGGAAGTTACCTTCACCAAACTGGATCACGCGCGTTGGGTAGCTGGCCCCCGGAAAATCACGTCGATTCAATGTCTTCATCGCATTTCCCCTCTCAGAACGTGATCACGCCTTTAATCAGTTCACGATTGTTAATCACATCCCGTTCGTAGATTTCTGCCAGTGTGGCAAACGCGTAACGGTGCGTGAGCATCATGTCGGCGGTAAGTTTGCCTTCCGACATCAAACGGCCCACTTTGGCGAAATCTTCCGGCGTGGCGTTGCGACTGCCCATCATGGTGGTCTCTTTCTTGTGGAACTCAGGGTCAGAGAACTGTAAATCGCCTTTGAACAGCCCAACGAAAACGATGCTGCCGCCATGACGAATCAGATTCACCGTGTTGTTCATCGCATGCTGACTCCCCGTGGCATCAATAACCTTTTGCGCCAACGAACCGCCAAACTGGTCACGCAACTGCGTATCAAAATCTTCAGCGGATGGGTCGATAACCGGGAGTCCCAACCGGGAAGACACGTGCTCCCGGCGTGCTGGACTGGTATCGGCGACCACCACCTGTGCGCCATCGGCTTTGGCAATCGCTGCCGCCCCCAGACCAATCGGACCCGCGCCGACCACCAGCACCTGCTCACCCGGAGCCACCGCCGCCCGGCGTACCGCATGCGCGCTGATGGCGTAAGGCTCAATCAGCGCCGCCGCCTGCGGGTCAATCCCCTGCGCGTCCAACAGGTTGGTCACCGGAACGGACAGATATTCACTGAAACCGCCATCCTGGTGCACGCCAATCACTGAAATCTTCTCGCAGCAGTTGGTGCGCCCGCTCAGGCATGCCGGACACTGCTGGCAGGCCACGTAAGGAATAACCGCCACCTGCTGACCATTTTTCAGATTCTGTATATTCTTACCCAGACCGACAATTTCCCCACATATTTCATGCCCTAATACACGCGGGTAGCTGAAAAAAGGTTGATTGCCACCCCAGGCATGAATATCAGTACCACAAATTCCTACCGACTTAATTTTAATTAATGCTTCACCCTCACCCGGAATAGGTATTTCGCGCTCTTTCCAGACTAATTTTTTAGGTTCCTGGCAAATCAACGTATTCATCGTAGACATGATTCTGCTCTCCTGTTTTTTTGTTGCCTCAGATATCAACGAAAATAAAAAGGACGGAGAAAGCAGAAACACAATCTGTGAATTCCAGCGCATAAAAATGTTTTAAATCGGGTTTTAATAGATAAAAAGGAGAAGCCATGAGCCGTTCGCAGAACTTACGCCACAATGTGATTAACCAGATAATCGATGATATGGCGCGTGGTCATATCCCTTCCCCACTCCCCTCACAAAGCGCACTGGCGGAGATGTACAACATCAGCCGCACCACCGTGCGCCATATGCTGAGCCACTTAGGCGAGTGCGGCGTGCTGACCCAGGTCGGCAGCCACTATGTCATCGTGCGAAAACCCGACCATGACGACGGTTTTGCCTGCACCACCGCCTCCATGACCGAGCAAAACCGGATTTTTGAGCAGGCGTTTTTCACCATGATCAACCAGCGACAGCTGCGCGCAGGCGAGAGCTTCTCCGAACTGCAGCTTGCCAGAGCCGCAGGCGTCAGCCCGGTGGTAGTGCGGGAATATCTTTTAAAATTCGAGCGTTACAACCTGATTAAAAACGAAAAACGCGGTCAGTGGAGCATGAAGCAATTCGATCAGGCCTATGCTGAACAGCTGTTTGAACTCAGAGAGATGCTGGAAACGCATTCTCTGCAGCATTTCCTCAATCTGCCGGACGATGACCCACGCTGGTTGCAGGCTAAAACGCTGCTGGAGCGCCATCGGATCCTGCGCGACAGCATTGGCAGCAGCTTTCGCATGTTCTCGCAGTTAGATCGTGAGTTCCATGCTTTGCTACTCTCTGCTGCCGATAATGTATTTTTTAATCAATCACTTGAAATCATTTCCGTGATTTTCCACTTCCACTATCAGTGGGATGAGAGCGACCTCAAGCAGCGTAACATCATTGCCATTGATGAGCATATGACCATCCTCAGCGCGCTGATCTGTCGCAGCGACCTGGATGCCACCCTGGCGCTCTGTAACCATTTGAATTCAGCCAAACAATCGATGATTCGCTCCATCAACCAGGATCGTACCGTCGCGCATTAAGTACCGATAAAAAACAGCAAATCATTACCGGGAGCACGATTTTATAAAAATAAAAACGCCTGAAAAATACCTCTTGCCTATGCTCACGCTAAGTCGACTGCATTAAAAACTTTTGTGAGCGGTGATGAGCAAATTGATTCATCACTGGTATTTTTTTCAATACTGCACAGTCCTGCTGTGTGAAAAATAAATTATTGAGGTTCAGGAGTCCGGCGTGGAAAAAAATAATATTACCCTCGACCCAAGTTCTTCGTTTGGCACGTCGTCATCTGCGGATATTAATGTTCCGCCTGAGGGCATGGTGCAACGCAGTAGCCGAATTAAACGTATCCAGACCACAGCAATGATTTTATTATTTTTTGCTGCGGTGATTAATTACCTCGACCGCAGCTCACTGTCTGTCGCCAACTTAACGATTCGTGAAGAACTGGGGCTGAGCGCCACGCAAATCGGCGTGCTGCTGTCGGTATTCTCTCTCGCTTACGGTATTGCGCAACTGCCCTGCGGCCCGCTGCTGGATCGCAAAGGTCCGCGCATTATGCTGGGATTGGGGATGTTCTTCTGGTCGCTGTTTCAGGCGCTGTCCGGCATGGTGCACAGCTTCACCCAGTTTGTGTTGGTGCGTATCGGGATGGGGATTGGCGAAGCGCCAATGAACCCGTGCGGCGTAAAGGTCATCAACGACTGGTTTAACATCAAAGAGCGCGGCCGCCCGATGGGATTATTCAACGCCGCCTCCACCATCGGGGTTGCCATTAGCCCGCCGATTCTGGCTGCCATGATGCTGGTAATGGGCTGGCGCTGGATGTTCATCACCATTGGCGTGCTGGGTATTTTCCTCGCCATCGGCTGGTACATGCTGTATCGCAACCGCGAGCAAATTGAGCTGAGCGCCACGGAACAAGCGTACCTGAACGCCGGTAGCGTCAATGCCCGCCGCGATCCGCTGAGCTTTGCCGAATGGCGCAGCCTGTTCCGCAACCGTACCATGTGGGGCATGATGCTGGGCTTTAGCGGCATCAACTATACCGCATGGCTATACCTGGCCTGGCTGCCGGGCTACCTGCAAACCTCCTACAACCTGGATTTAAAAAGCACCGGATTAATGGCGGCGATCCCGTTCCTGTTTGGCGCAGCCGGCATGCTGATTAACGGTTTTGTCACCGACTGGCTGGTGAAAGGCGGTATGGCACCGATTAAGAGCCGTAAGATTTGTATTATCGCCGGGATGTTCTGCTCCGCAGCCTTCACCTTCGTCGTGCCGCAGGCCACAACGTCAATGGCCGCCGTGTTACTGATCGGTATGGCGCTGTTCTGTATCCACTTCGCAGGTACCTCGTGCTGGGGTCTGATCCACGTCGCCGTCGCCTCACGTATGACCGCTTCCGTGGGCAGTATCCAGAACTTTGCCAGCTTTATCTGCGCCTCGTTCGCACCGATCGTCACCGGTTTTATTGTTGATACCACCAACTCTTTCCGCCTGGCGCTGATCATCTGCGGCTGCGTCACCATGGTGGGTGCCCTCGCCTACATCTTCCTGGTTCGCCAACCCATCAGCGATCCGCGTAAAGATTAATCCTCCAGATGCCCGATAACACCACGTTTATCGGGCATGTTATGCTCCTCGTATGAACATCACCTTGCGCGCCACTACTCTGGCAGACACTGCCGCTCTTCCCGCCATCGAACGATCTGCGGGGCAACGTTTTTTACGCATCCCCGAACTGGCGTGGATTGCTGAAGACCAGATGTTATCCGCTGCTCAGCATCAGGCTTTTGCCGCCGCTGGCATGAGCTGGCTGGCGCAGGTCGATGCGCTTCCGGTCGGTTTTTTGGTTGCCGAAACGCTGGGGTCATCGCTGTTTATTGCTGAACTGTCGCTGCATCTGGAGTGGCAGGGAAAAGGAATTGGCCGCAGATTGATTGAGTATGTTGCCGAACAGGCGCACGCGAAAGGTTATACGTCGCTCACGCTGACCACCTTCCGCGATGTGCCGTGGAATGCGCCATGGTACGCGCGACTGGGATTTGAAATGCTGGCTGACGAGACGCTACCTGCAAAGTTGCGCCAGAAAAGAGAAGAGGAAGCGGCGCATGGACTGGCATTTGAATCGCGCTGCGCCATGCGCCTGATGTTGCGCTAATTGCCCGATGGCGGCTACGCCTTATCGGGCCTACGTAACATTTCCGGTAACCACGTATCTTTCCCGTAGGCCGGATAAGCGATAGCGCCATCCGGCAACCACGTAACTTTCCCCGTAGGCCGGATAAGCGACAGCGCCATCCGGCAACCACGTATCTTTCCCCGTAGGCCGGATAAGCGATAGCGCCATCCGGCAACCACGTAACTTTCCCGTAGGCCGGATAAGCGACAGCGCCATCCGGCAACCACGTATCTTTCCCCGTAGGCCGGATAAGCGATAGCGCCATCCGGCATCACAGGCTTAGAACGTTTCCCAGTTATCCCCGGCATCCGTTACCGCGGCTTTGCGCGGCTGGACCGTTGAAACCGGTTTAGCGGCCGCAACGTCACGCGCGCGCTGTTGGTCATGCTGGATACGGAACACGGCAACGGCCTGAGTCAGGCGGCTGGCCTGCTCTTCCAGCGCCGCAGCGGCGGCGGCGGATTCTTCCACCAGCGAGGCGTTCTGCTGCGTCACGCGATCCATCTCGGCAACGGCCAGACCCACCTGGTCAATACCGCGGCTCTGTTCATCAGAAGCAGAGGCGATTTCACCCATGATATCGGTCACGCGGGTTACCGCATTGACGATCTCATCCATGGTTTCACCGGCGCTTTCTACCAGCGTTGAACCAACATCCACGCGGCTGACCGAGTCTTCAATCAGGCTCTTGATCTCGCGCGCGGCCTGCGCACTACGCTGGGCCAGGTTACGCACTTCACCCGCAACCACCGCAAATCCACGGCCCTGCTCGCCCGCACGTGCTGCTTCTACCGCGGCGTTGAGCGCCAGAATGTTAGTCTGGAAAGCAATGCCGTCGATGACGCTGATAATGTCGGCGATTTTCTGCGAACTGGACGCGATGTCACGCATGGTTTGCACCACGTTATCCACCACTTTGCCGCCTTTCTGCGCGGTTTCAGAAGCACTCAGCGCCAGATGGCTGGCCTGACGCGCGTTTTCGGCGTTCTGCTTCACGGTCGCCGTCAGCTGTTCCATGCTGGCTGCGGTTTCTTCCAGAGATGCAGCCTGCTGCTCGGTACGAGAGGAGAGATCGTTATTGCCCATCGCAATCTCGCTGGCTCCGCTGTAAATCGCGTTGGCACCGTTACGCACGTCACCCACGGTATTCATCAGCTCACCCTGCATGTGACGCAGGCTTTCCGCCAGCTGTCCAATCTCGTTGGACCCTTCCACTTCAATACGTTTCACCAGGTCACCGCTGGCGATATGACGAATGCTGTCGATCAGACGGTTCATTGGAGAGATAAGGGTCAGCTTGATACCAAACCACACCGCAATAATCGCCGCCAGTACGGTAATCAGCACACAAACCAACACCCACATCGCCTGGCTGTAAGAGCTGTTGTTATCTGCCACTGCGATGTCATACAGGCGATCGTTCTGCTGCATGTAGTTGATATATTGCTTCTCAAAGCCATCCTGATAGCTCTGTGTCGGTTGATCAAAGAACGCGTTGATCTTCCCGTCACCCAGTAACTGGATCAGCTCCGCCAGCGCACCGTGATAGATGTCATAGGTGCGATTGATCTCCTGGAAAGCGGCTTCGCTTTGGCGTGGATCGCGCGGGAGCGACTCGTAAATCGCCCAGTTTTTTTCCGTCAGTTTCAGCGCCGTACTCGCCACCTGCATCAGCTCGGCAACGGTCGCGCCGCTGCCGATATTGCTCTGATCCATCATGTAGCGAATGCCTGCCCGGTTCAGGGTGTTACGCGTTTGCAGCAGCTCAACCCAGGTGGCGTTCAGCGCAGACTGTTGCTGGCGAATGGTTTGCAGAACGGTAAAGTTCTCTTTGTCATTCTTAAGTGAGTTAAAAAACAAGCCGCCCGAGGCGAGCTGTAAAAGGCCAAATAGCGCCAATACCAGCAGTAAGCTGGTAACAATCTTCATTCGTTTTAACATGTTTTCTCTTTCCGCTAGACAGATGTCAGAATTTTCGGCCTGGAAAGGGAAAACTTTATGAAATTTGTGCTAGTTGAATCGATCTCAGCATCGACGATTCGTCGATCCACGCCGTCTGCCAAAGCGCTAAGCGGGTTTATTAGTGATCTCAATCACATAAATTTCCCCGTTCCCCCCGCAGTTTACCGCTCACTGACACTTGAGACCGCTTAAGCTGACATACAACCGCTCACTTATTTACCTTACTTTACGCGCGTAATTCTCTGGCAAGATCCCCCCAACATAGCAGTCAATTTACCTCCTCAAACACAAGATCAAACCCACGCGGCTTCGGCCAATTATTAATTAGATACCAGGTTTTACTATGGATACGAAAAAGATATTCAAGCACATACCCTGGGTGATTCTCGGAATCATCGGTGCATTCTGCCTCTCGGTAGTGGCATTACGTCGGGGTGAACACATTAGTGCCCTGTGGATCGTGGTCGCCTCAGTTTCTGTTTATCTGGTGGCCTATCGTTACTACAGCCTGTACATCGCCCAAAAGGTGATGAAACTTGACCCAACGCGTGCTACGCCGGCGGTCATCAACAATGACGGTCTGAACTACGTTCCAACCAACCGTAACGTCTTGTTTGGTCACCACTTTGCCGCTATCGCAGGTGCAGGTCCGCTGGTTGGGCCGGTATTGGCTGCGCAGATGGGCTACCTGCCTGGTACGCTGTGGCTGCTGGCAGGCGTCGTGCTGGCCGGTGCGGTGCAGGACTTCATGGTGCTGTTTATCTCTTCCCGCCGTAACGGTGCATCTCTGGGTGAGATGATCAAAGAAGAGATGGGCCCGATACCGGGAACCATTGCGCTGTTCGGCTGCTTCTTAATCATGATCATCATCCTCGCAGTACTGGCGTTGATCGTGGTGAAAGCGCTGGCAGAAAGCCCGTGGGGTGTGTTCACCGTCTGCTCAACCGTACCTATCGCGTTGTTCATGGGGATCTATATGCGATTCCTGCGACCGGGACGCGTGGGCGAAGTGTCGGTGATTGGTATTGTGCTGCTGGTTGCCTCTATCTACTTCGGCGGCGTGATTGCGCACGACCCGTACTGGGGCCCGGCGCTGACCTTTAAAGACACCACCATTACCTTTACCCTGATCGGCTACGCATTTATCTCTGCGCTGCTGCCGGTATGGCTGATCCTCGCCCCGCGCGACTATCTGGCTACCTTCCTGAAAATCGGCGTTATCGTCGGTCTGGCGGTGGGGATTGTTATCCTCAACCCGGAACTGAAAATGCCGGCAATGACGCAGTACGTTGATGGTACTGGCCCGCTGTGGAAAGGCGCTCTGTTCCCGTTCCTGTTCATCACCATCGCGTGTGGTGCGGTATCTGGCTTCCACGCGCTGATTGCTTCCGGTACCACACCGAAGCTGCTGGCCTGTGAAACCGATGCGCGTTTTATCGGTTACGGCGCAATGCTGATGGAATCCTTTGTCGCAATTATGGCGCTGGTTGCCGCGTCTATCATCGAACCAGGTCTGTACTTCGCGATGAACACCCCGCCTGCGGGCCTTGGCATCACCATGCCGAACCTGCATGAAATGAGCGGCGAAAACGCACCGCTGATTATGGCGCAGTTGAAAGACGTCACCGCACATGCGGCAGCGACCGTCAGCTCCTGGGGCTTCGTCATTTCGCCTGAGCAGATCCTGCAAACCGCGAAAGACATCGGTGAACCGTCCGTTCTGAACCGCGCAGGTGGCGCACCGACGCTGGCTGTTGGTATCGCTCACGTGTTCCACAAAGTGCTGCCGATGGCTGATATGGGCTTCTGGTACCACTTCGGTATTCTGTTCGAAGCGCTGTTCATCCTGACCGCACTGGATGCCGGTACCCGTTCTGGCCGCTTTATGCTGCAGGATTTGCTGGGTAACTTCGTGCCGTTCCTGAAGAAAACCGACTCCCTGGTTGCGGGTATCATCGGTACTGCGGGCTGCGTAGGCCTGTGGGGTTACCTGCTGTATCAGGGCGTTGTTGACCCGCTGGGCGGCGTTAAGAGCCTGTGGCCGCTGTTCGGTATCTCTAACCAGATGCTGGCTGCCGTGGCACTGGTTCTGGGCACCGTGGTGCTGGTTAAAATGCAGCGCACCAAATACATCTGGGTTACCGTTGTTCCGGCTGTATGGCTGCTTATCTGCACCACCTGGGCGCTGGGTCTGAAACTGTTCAGCACCAACCCGCAGATGGAAGGCTTCTTCTTCATGGCGAATCAGTACAAAGAGAAGATTGCTAACGGCGGCGAACTGACCGCTCAGCAGATTGCCAACATGAACCACATCGTCGTCAACAACTACACCAACGCAGGTCTGAGTATTCTGTTCCTGGTGGTGGTGTACAGCATCATTTTCTACGGGTTCCGTACCTGGCAGAAAGCCCGCGCCATCAACGGTCGCTCTGATAAAGAGACACCGTATGTACCGGTGCCGGAAGGCGGCGTGAAGACCTCTTCACACCACTAAGATGTATTCAGCCCCGCTCCGGCGGGGCTTTTCGCTTATCAGGATTGTTTATGTTTGGTACTTTAGGGCAAGCTAAAAAATATCTCGGTCAGGCGGCAAAGATGCTGATTGGCATTCCGGACTACGACAACTACGTCGAGCACATGAAGACCAACCATCCCGATAAGCCGTACATGACCTACGAAGAATTCTTCCGCGAGCGCCAGGAAGCCCGCTACGGTAGCGGCGGAAGCAGTTGCTGTTAGAAGGAGAAGTGAATGACCCCGATTGCAGTTACCCTACTCACCGGTTTTCTTGGCGCGGGTAAAACCACCCTGCTGCGCCATATTCTCAACGAGCAGCACGGTTACAAGATTGCCGTTATCGAAAACGAATTCGGTGAAGTCTCGGTGGACGATCAGCTGATTGGCGATCGCGCCACGCAGATCAAAACCCTGACCAACGGCTGTATTTGCTGTACCCGCTCCAGTGAACTGGAAGACGCATTGTTAGACCTGCTCGACAACCTCGACAAAGGCGCCATCAATTTCGACCGTCTGGTGATCGAGTGCACCGGCATGGCCGACCCCGGCCCGATTATTCAGACCTTTTTCTCCCATGAAGTGATTTGCGAACGCTACCTGCTGGACGGCGTAATTGCGCTGGTTGACGCGGTACATGCCGACGAGCAGATGAACCAGTTCACCATCGCCCAGTCGCAGGTAGGCTACGCAGACCGGATCCTGCTGACCAAAACCGACGTCGCAGGTGAAAGTGAAAAACTGCGTGAGCGCCTGGCGCGCATCAACGCCCGTGCGCCGATTTACACCGTGACGCATGGTGATATCGACCTCTCCCTGCTGTTCGATACCAACGGTTTTATGCTGGAAGAGAACGTAGTCAGCGCCAAACCGCGCTTCCACTTTATCGCCGACAAGCAAAACGATATCTCCTCGATCGTCGTCGAGCTGGATTACCCGGTAAACATCAGCGACGTGTCGCGAGTGATGGAAAACCTGCTGCTGGAATCCGCCGAGAAGCTGCTGCGCTACAAAGGTATGCTGTGGATTGAAGGCGAGCCAAACCGCCTGCTGTTCCAGGGCGTCCAGCGCCTGTACAGCGCCGACTGGGACCGCCCGTGGGGCGACGAAACACCGCACAGCCTGCTGGTGTTTATCGGCATTAACCTGCCGGAAGACGAGATCAGAGCTGCGTTTGCGGGATTGAAGAAGTAATCCCCTGCTGAATTGCCCGGTGGCGCTACGCTTACCGGGCATGGAAATAGCACTTCCCAGTAGGCCGGATAAGGCGCAGCCGCCATCCGGCACTTGCCCCCACTCACTCGGTAATCACAAACCGCGTCGCGGCAAAGCAGTTCAAAACCCGGTGCACCAGAAATACCATGGTGAGCGTTGCCACCAGCGCGACGGTGACGGAGGTGATGCGGTACAGATCGCTGAATACCAGGTCCTGATCCGGATGAAGGTTCTGGCCAAACATAATGCCGATAGTAGTGATACTGGCAAAACCCACGCCCGCGCCGACTTTTTCCATTACGTGCAGGCGGGCGCTGAACGCCAGCCCGAGGCCAATCAGCGGCATCATCAGCACCATATGGTTGCTGAAATCATAGATAAGCAGCTGTACCAGCAGAATATACAGGCAGGCCAGCACCACGCCGACCACGCGCCAAATCGAGCTGATCACCGCGCCGCGGTAGTGCATCGGAAACAGGATCAAAATGCCTGCCATCAGCGCCGACAGCGAATCACTCAAATCGCAGATCTGGAAGACCACAAAAATCATCGTCGCCACCGTGCCGGAAAGCAGCGATTCATGGCGCACCCGGGCGGCATCTTTCTCAATGCGCGGCGGTGGCTGGCGGGGTTCCACGTCCGGGATCAGATAATGCAGCAGCGCGCTCAGCGCCACCGCCATGACGCAGGCTTCCATATTGGAGAACATCAGCGTATGCCAGTTGGTGGTGGGATAGCTCATAAAGTTGAGCATCGTGCTCTGGCACACCACGCCCATCGAACCGAGCAGAAACAGCGGTCCTTTGCTCATAAAACGAAAGCGCATCACATACAGGCCGAACACTACCAGTGTCATAACCAGCGGCCACTGTGAAAGATAGCCGACAATCAGCACCATTTCGACACAGTTCACCGCCGCGCTGAACACGAACTGTGTTGCCACATGGCGGTTGAACACCGGCACCAGCGACAGTAGCATCAGCGGATAAACCACAAAAAATACGCCGTACTGCACGTTGTAGAAGGTCGAGATACTCAGCGCGATTGTCCCGGCAACGGAGATACGCAGGGTCTGGCGAAAATCATTGGCGGTGTAGACAATGTTCCCGTGCGGCGTAAAGACGTGGGCCAGCGTGTTAATAGACATAGTGCAGCCAGCTGACGAGGTGGATCTGTGCCCCGGCAAAGGTGCGGGCGAACATTCCCTCGCTGTTATACAGCTGTACCGTAGCGCGCGCCCCGGTCGGTAACGGCGTGTCGAGCGGTTCGTTCAGCGCGACGTGAATGCGCATACGCTGGGCATCGCGCACCCAGCGGGTAGACTGTTCCGGTTGCGACAACTGGCCATTAACCTGTTCCTGGCCCGCCAGAATACCGGCATCGCTGCTGGTGACGCGGGCAGAGAAAACCTTGCCCGGCAAGGCATCGAACACCACGGCGGCATCGGTATTCACGCGAGTGTGGCGCAGGCTTTTCTCGCGAAAGTCGGCCACGATATCGGTCTGGTGGCTGACCAGCGCCAGTAGCGGCGTGGCGGCGGTGGCGTAAAGTCCGGGGCTAAGCTGGAGGTTACTCACCGTGCCGTCGGTCTGGGCATATACTTTGCTCCAGCCGAGGTTCAGCTGCGCCTCTTCCAGCGTGTTACGGTATTTTTGCAGCGTTACGTTACGTTTGTCATCGCGCTCGCCGCGCTGGATCAGCAGGTTCTGAATACTGGCATTCAGCGCCGCCACCGACTGCTCGCTGGTTTGCCAAGCAGTACGCACCTTGTCGAGATCGGATTGCGACACATTCTGCATGGCGCTCAGGCGCTGATAGCGGTCTAAGGTGGTCTTATCGTTGCGGGCGTTGAATTGCGCGGTGCGCAGGTTGGCGCGGGCAGAGGCGATCTGCGCATCCAGCTGTTGGTTACTCAGCTTCGCCTGCTCAAGGGCAATTTGCGCAGCCTCGACCTTATTGATAAATGGCGTCGGATCCAGTTCGTACAGCAAATCGCCCTTCTTCACCTGGCTATTGTTATGCACATGCACCTGCGAGACGTAGCCGGAAACCCGTGAGGAAACGGGCGTTACCACACGCATCACCGTGGAGTCCGGCGTCAGCGGGATCCAGATATCGGCAACGATAAACCAGGCGAATATTACCAGGAAAGCGGCAATACTCACCCTTACCCAACGGGCAAATTTTTGTTCTGGGGTCATCATAGTTTTTTAGATCTTGTTATCTTCTTCGCGGATTGTCCGCAGATTGCAGGCGATTTGATTGAGCGTGGCGCTGAAGGAAGCGAGTTCCGCCTCAGGGATGGTGCAGGTGACGCGATGTTGGTATGTCTCTATCACCCGGTTGAGTTCGTCCAGCCTTGCGCGGCCTTGCGCGGTCAGCGCCAGCAGGCGGATGCGTTTGTCATAGGGCGATGTGGAACGCAGCAGATAGCCCTGCTTTTCCAGCTGCGAGAGGGTGCGCATCAGCGGCGGCAGTTCGATGCCCTGCATTTGTGCCAGTTCACTGACTGAGACGTTGTCTCCCAGTTGATACAGTTGCATCAGTACCGTCCAGCTGGACTGCGTCAGGCCAGTATCGGTGATGGCAGCATCAATAATGGCCCGCCACTGGCGCACCACCATTGCCATGCGCATCCCCATCGGGCGGCGGGCAAACAGTTCATCTTCAGTCATCTTACTTTCCTCTCATCGCTGAAGAGAAAATAATACTTATCAGGATAAGTATCAAGAAACGGACTAACCAGAAGCATGAATTGATAAATATTGTGAATGTAAAAGAGGCTGGGGCGATAACCCCCAGCCTCTGTCGATGAAAGAAAATCACTCCACCTGATCGCGTCGCAGCCCGACGTCCCGCAACCGCTCATCACTCATCTGTTGCAATACGCGCCGCGTTTGCGCTCGCAGCTGCCACGCCTTGTATGCCCGCCAGATCAGTACAAACCCAATAAACGGCTGTTTTGCTTTATTCTCGTGAAATTCCATACCTTGCCTCCCCGCCTTGCCAGAGGCTTTATCTTCACGGATCTGGCCTAAAACAATACAGACTCACAAAGTACTTTTATTTAACATACAGATTGGTTAAAAAGAGTTCTGCATCGCTTTTTTCACGCCAATCTGTACTGATTTTTTAATCTGTATGGTACCCATGAGGGATACAGCATGACGCGTTACCAACATCTGGCCAATCTGCTGGCCGAACGCATTGAGCAGGGGCTGTATCGCCATGGCGAAAAACTGCCCTCGGTACGCAGCCTGAGCCAGGAGCATGGGGTCAGCATCAGCACCGTCCAGCAGGCGTATCA
Source organism: Citrobacter freundii complex sp. 2024EL-00216 (assembly GCF_043945515.1). Classification (NCBI taxonomy): domain Bacteria; kingdom Pseudomonadati; phylum Pseudomonadota; class Gammaproteobacteria; order Enterobacterales; family Enterobacteriaceae; genus Citrobacter; species Citrobacter freundii complex sp. 2024EL-00216. The sequence goes on from NZ_JBIMRA010000004.1 coordinate 317,522, forward strand.
GACGCTGGAACAGCGCCAGCTGATCACGCCCCAGCCACGTTCCGGTTATTTTGTCGCGCCACAAAAAGCGCAGCCACCCGTGCCACCGATGTCGCGTCCGGTACAGCGTCCGGTCGAAATAACCCAGTGGGATCAGGTGCTGGATATGCTAAAGGGCAACGCGGACAAATCGATAACCCCGTTTAGCAGCGGCGTGCCCGATATTAATCAACCCAGCCTGAAGCCGCTGTGGCGCGAGCTCAGCCGCGTGGCACAGCATAATCTGCGCGCGATACTGGGCTACGATGAAATCTCCGGATGCCGTGAACTGCGTCAGCAGATTGCGCGGCTGATGCTGGACGGCGGTTCGGTGGTCAATGCAGATGATATTGTGATCACCAGCGGCAGTCAGAGCGGAATGTCGCTGGCGCTGCTGACGGTCTGCCAGCCCGGAGATATTGTCGCCGTTGAATCACCGGCCTACTACGGCACGATGCAGCTACTGCGCGGCTTAGGGATCAAGGTGATTGAGATCCCAACCGATCCGGATACCGGGATCAGCATTGAAGCGCTGGAGCTGGCGCTGGATCAGTGGCCGATCAAAGGTGTGCTGCTGGTTCCCAACTGCAACAACCCGCTCGGATTCATTATGCCGGATGCGCGTAAACGGGCGGTGCTCGCCCTCGCCCAGCGTCACGACATCGTCATTTTTGAAGACGATGTGTATGGCGAGCTGGCCACAGAGTACCCGCGCCCGCGCACGATCCACTCCTGGGACAGCGACGGCCGCGTAATACTCTGCAGTTCGTTTACCAAATCCGTCGCCCCCGGTCTGCGCGTGGGTTGGGTGGTGCCCGGTCGTTATTACAACAAACTGCTGCACATGAAGTACGCCGTCATTGGAACTAACGTTCCCGCTACGCAACTGGCAGCGGCTTCCTTTGTGCGCGAAGGTCATTATCATCGACATATTCGTCGTATGCGCCAGATTTATCAGCGCAATATGGAGATCTACACCTGCTGGGTACGGGAATACTTCCCCTGCGGGATCTGCGTCACCCGACCGAAAGGCGGCTTTATGCTGTGGGTCGAGCTGCCGCTCCAGGTTGATATGGTCTGTGTCGCTAAGCAGCTCTGTCGCCTCAAAATCCAGGTTGCACCGGGTTCTCTGTTCTCCGCATCGGGGAAGTATCGCAACTGTGTGCGCATCAACTGCGCATTGCTGCCAAACGATAAGCATCGGGAAGTAATGCAGAAGCTCGGAGAGGCGGTAAAAACGGCAATAGAGTAGATCGAGCTGCCCGGCGCTTCCGGGCAGGCAATTAGGCAGTTTAAGCTATATCTAATGGCTTAAACCCTGAATATCTTCAGCGGAAAGTCGGGTGATTTTTTGTACCATGCTGATATCGATGCCATCTGCCAGCATGGTGCGGGCAATACGCAGTGCCTCATCACGTCGCCCCTTTATCAGTCCTTCCTGTTTGCCTTCTTTTTTGCCTTCTTGTTTACCTTCCAGCTTGCCTTCAAGCCATCCTTTTTGAAATCCTGCCTCATGTAATCTGTCCGCGATCGTCATCAAATGCTCCTTGTGCTGCGGTGAACGTTCGGCAACCCCGCGAATAAACTCACTGAATCGAGGTGCATCGCCAGTTCGTAAAATATAATTAAACAGCGTCTTTATCTGAGTGTCATTAGTCAGTCCGGTAAGTAGCAGGGAAACAATTTGCTCCACCAGCCCCATAAGATCGCGTTGACGGATATGTTTTTGGATTAACTCCAGCAGCGCCATACGTCGATGCTGCACAATTTCGTCATCCGGAATAACCGTAATATCCACCAGCGGAAACGCCGCAGCATACAGCTGACGAGCCAGCTTCGGGTTGGCAAACTCGTCCAGCCAGCACAGCGAATAAGGGTACGGGCTTTTAGCGCCGTGATAAAACAGCATCGGCACCACCAGCGGCAACTGCTGATGCCCGGCATCTAAATGTTTCTGCATGGCCGCTACCGCATAGCGCATCAGTCTGAATGCCATATGCGCATCCGGTGTGCTTTGGTGTTCAATCACCACATAAATATATCCATCCCCATCCGTCGTTTTCAGCGACCACAGCACATCGGAATAGTACGCACGTAAATTCTCTTCGATAAAACTGTCTGACTCGAGTTTAAGCGTCTGAAGATCGCAAAGCTCGCGCAGCGAAGCGGGAAGATGTATTTGTAGGAAATCCCGTGCAGTCTCAGGGTGACGTAAAAATGTTTTAAAAACCGCATCATGCGGTGTTGAAGCAGAGGCTTTGTTCATGGCGATCCTTCACCTGAAAATTAGATGCCATGACTGTAGCGCCGGAAAACCACATCCTCACCTGCAACTTTCTCTCTTTGCGAGGCGATTTCCGGGATAACAACGCCCTTATGTAACGTCTGCATTTGTCTGGAACACGTCACGCAGAATCACCATCTCAATGCGCATTCCCACTTTTTCACCACTCGGCCTGTGCTATAACAAATCATCACTTTCAGTGAGGACACGATGTGACGCATACCCGGGATATTCCACAATCGTTCTGGCGTGATGAGCAGTTGCCGTGGCTGGAACTGCGCAGCACCTGGCAGAGCCAGCAGGCCTATAAGCGGCATCACCACTTTCAGCTCTCGATTGGGGCAATTCTCGAGGGGGAAACGTGCTGTCTGTGCGATGGCGAGGAATACCATCTGCAGGTGGGCGATCTGATTGTGATACCGCCGCTGGCACCTCACAGCTGTAATCCTGTTAACGGACAGTTTCGCAGCTATCATATGCTTTATCTTGATGCCCAGTGGTGTCTTGCTAATCTGCCTGCACAGAACACCCATCAGCGGCTTTGCACGCCTGCTCCCGTTATCCGCGATGCGCAATTATTCCAGCGTTATATGCACCTTGTGACGCTCATGCCGCAACGCCAAACCGCGCAAATAACGGATGCCGCACAAGCATTGCTGCACACTCTGCCGTTGCAGTCGGTCACACAAGACAACCTAAGCGCCACCAGCCAGTATCTGCGCGAACGGTTGCAGTCCAGCCTGCTCGCGCCGCCCTCACTCGATGAGCTGGCACATGAGTGTCACATGCGTAAAGAGACGCTGATCCGTACCTTTAAGCAGGACACCGGGCTGACGCCAGGAAGTTATCTGAACATCATACGGATTGACTATGCTCGCCAGCGGCTGCGGGCCGGAGACGAAATTGCCGATGTCGGCTACCAGAGCGGGTTTGCCGACCAGAGCCATTTCCATCGCACCTTTGTTCGCTACACCGCCGCCACACCGCGCCAGTACGCGTTGGGACGATCAATATCAGACAATAATTAGCGCTGCGTCAGGCGTACGGTGATCTCAGATTCATTCTCTGAGGTCGCTATGTCGCTGCTTTCTGTACTTTTTCCTTCTGCTTTTCCCGCGCTGGCGCTGGCGCATTTCGTCGCATTGCTTAGCCCCGGGCCGGACTTCTTTTTACTGGTCGGTTACGCCGCACGATACCGGATGCGCGGCAGCGCCGGGTTGTGCGTGGGGATCGCTTTCGGCAACGGGCTGTATATCCTGCTGGCAATTATCGGTTGGGGGATCCTGCGCCAGCTTCCCCTGTTGTTTACGGTTATTGAGCTGCTGGGCGCGCTCTATTTATTGTGGATTGGCAGCCTGCTGGTACGCAGCCGCCCGCAAACGCTGACCGGAACAGATGCCCAGTCTACCTGTCCAGGATTTGGCAAACAGCTACTGCTGGGATTGGGTTCGTCACTGCTCAACCCAAAAAATGCGCTGTTCTATCTGGCGCTAATGACCGCCCTGCTCGGCCCGTCGGTGACGCTGCTGCAACAAACCATGAGCGGGATCTGGATGACCAGCGTAGTGCTGTGCTGGGATCTGCTGATCGTGATGTTCATCGGTTTACCGCAGATCCAGAGACGGTTATCCAGAGGGATATTATGGGTAGAACGTATCGCTGGCGGTGTATTGATTATCTTCGGTTGTGCCATCGCTCTGCGGTTTTTGCAGAGCATCGTAGTCTGATTTGCAGGGCGATTTTCTGCACATAAACCGGATAAACTCGTTTAATTAATATCCAATCCGCATTAAACTGCGGATGGTTATTACCCGTTCAACTTACTCTTCCTGAGGTGCGATGTGCTGATTGTTACCTGTAATCGTTACGTTTTCTGACCCCGCGTCAGTGAGCGTATCTTCTGTTTGCGCTTCGCGCAGACAGCGTTTTTGATTACATGAAATTCAGTACATTTGCAGTCTGCTTTTTTCTGTCATCGGTCTGACGTCTCAAAGACGGTATTGAATTTCGCTATTCCCGTTGAGGGTTTTCTCCCGACAAGGAGCTGTTTTATGCAACGGATTCTCGCGTTTTTCTCCCAACGCGCCACAACGCTATTTTTTCCTGTCGCGTTAATTTTATATGACTTCGCCGCCTATCTGTCGACGGACCTGATCCAGCCTGGCATCATCAATGTGGTACGTGATTTCAACGCCGATGTTAGCCTGGCACCCGCTGCGGTGAGCCTCTATCTGGCGGGAGGCATGGCGCTGCAATGGCTGCTGGGGCCGCTTTCCGACCGAATTGGCCGTCGACCCGTGCTGATTGCGGGGGCGTTAATCTTTACCCTCGCCTGTGCTGCCACGCTGTTCACTACCTCAATGACGCAGTTTCTGGTAGCCCGATTTGTGCAGGGTACCAGCATCTGCTTTATCGCGACCGTTGGCTATGTCACGGTGCAGGAGGCGTTTGGGCAAACGAAGGCCATTAAGTTAATGGCGATAATCACTTCCATTGTGTTGGTTGCACCGGTTATCGGCCCGCTCTCCGGGGCCGCGCTGATGCACTTTGTACACTGGAAGATCCTGTTTGCCATCATTGCCGTCATGGGGTTTATCGCCCTGATTGGGTTAATGTTAGCCATGCCGGAAACCGTCCAGCGCGGCGCGGTGCCGTTCAGTGCCCGCGGCGTAGTGCGTGATTTCCGCGACGTTTTCCGTAACCGGGTGTTCCTGTTTGGCGCAGCCACACTGTCGTTAAGTTATATCCCGATGATGAGCTGGGTGGCGGTCTCACCGGTTATTCTGATCGATGCTGGCGGCATGACCACATCGGAGTTTGCCTGGGCACAGGCCCCGGTATTTGGCGCGGTGATCGTCGCCAATATGGTGGTGGTTCGTTTCGTGAAAGATCCGACCCGACCACGCTTTATCTGGCGAGCCGCACCTATACAGCTGAGCGGGCTGGCGGTGCTGATTGTCGGCAATTTACTGTGGCCGCACGTCTGGCTGTGGTCGGTACTGGGGACCAGCCTGTATGCGTTTGGTATTGGGATGATTTTCCCGACGTTATTCCGCTTTACGCTGTTTTCCAACAACTTACCTAAAGGAACGGTCTCGGCGTCGCTGAATATGGTGATCCTGACGGTGATGGCGGTTTCTGTCGAAATTGGACGCTGGCTATGGTTTAACGGCGGCAGGATTTCGTTTCATCTGCTGGCGGTTGCGGCAGGGATAGCTGTCGTGTTCACGCTGGCAGGCTTACTCAAACGGGTACGCCAGCATGAGGCAACGACGTTAGCCACTGAAAACTAACCTGCCCGCTTATCCGGCCTACGACAACTATGTAGGCCGGATAAGGCGCTTGCGCCGCTTCCGGCTACGGTCACCTCACCTTACGCAATGCGTGCAAATCCCGCGTCCAGATCGGCAATCAGGTCGTCGATATCCTCAAGGCCGATATGTACCCTGACCAGCGTGCCGCTGAAATCTACCTCTCCGGCCGGGCGAATGCTGTTCAGCTCTTCCGGCTGGTTCGCCAGAATGAGCGACTCAAATCCGCCCCACGAATAGGCCATATGGAACAGCGAGAAGTTATCGAGGAAATTCGCCATCTGTTCGTCGGTCAGTCTCTTTTTCAGCACAAACGAGAACAGGCCTGAGCTTCCGATAAAATCACGCTGAAAATACTCATGGCCCGGACATTCCGGTAATGCCGGATGATTCACCCGTGCCACTTCCGGCCTTGCCGACAGCCAGCGGGCAATATGGATGCTGCTCTCCTGATGCTGCTTAAGGCGTACCGCCAGGGTGCGCAATCCGCGGCTGCCGTTGTAGGCCGTATCGGCATCCAGCGTTTGCCCCATCAGATAGGAGTTCTCGCGCAGGCGATCCCAACAACGGGCGTTCGACACCGCCGTGCCCAGCATGGCGTCCGAATGGCCGATGGTGTACTTCGTTCCCGCCTGAATGGAAATATCCACGCCATAATCCAGCGCTTTGAACAGCACGCCCGCCGCCCAGGTGTTGTCGATCATAATGACAATCTCCGGATTCACCGCGCGGATAGCCTTCACCATCCCCGGCACGTCCTGGACTTCCATGGTGATAGAACTTGGCGACTCAAGGAATACAACCTTTGTTTCCGGACGCAGAAGATCGACGATACCTGCACCAATCAGCGGATCGTAATACGTTGTTTCCACGTTGAATTTACTCAGGATCTTATTGCAAAAATCCTGGGTTGGTTCATAGGCCGCACCCGTCATCAGAATATGATCGCCACCCTGAACAAACGCCAGAATCGCATTGGTCACCGCCGCAGCACCACATGGGTACAGCGCGCAGCCAACGCCGCCTTCCAGTTCGCTCATTGCCTTCTGGAAGGCAAAGTGGGTATAGGTTCCGCGACGACCATAAAACAGCTCGCCGTTCGCGCGATTGGCGGTGGCAAATTTCTTGTCCTTCACGGTATCAAATACCAGTGACGATGCGCGTTGGATAACCGGATTCACCGCTCCCTGGGTGTAGCGTTTGTCGCGACCAGCAACAACCAGGTGCGTTTCAAGCTTCATTGCGTCTTTCATAACATCTCCTGTTCTTAATCCGTGAGAAACCTATACCACCGCAGCAGTAGAGTTTATTTCAGTGTTGGTCTGCTTTTTTCCAGCGAACCGTTCAACAATCTGCGCCGCATTCAAATCATGGATAACGTTAATCAGTGTGGCCGGCGCATCGGTAATCGTGCCCAGCACCACCAGCATCGGGATCGCTTCCATCGGCAGGCCGAGCGTGGTGACGATAAAGATTTCACCGAGGAATGCCCCGCCCGGTACGCCGCCGACAATAATGGCGGAGAGCACCGCGATCAGCATCGTCAGGAAGAAGGTTTCGGTGGTGAATTCCATGCCCAGCACGGAATAGATAAAGACAATTTTTAGCGCGGCAATCATCGCCACGCCGCCCTTGTTGAGGTTAACCAGCAGCGGAATGGAGACATCAACGATTTCCGGGTTAATCCCCATCGCCTTACCGGCACGCAGCGTCACCGGGAGCGTCCCCAGTGAAGAGCAGGTACCCAGCGCGGTCGCAGACGGTTCAATCGCGTTACGCCAGAAGGCTTTGACCGCCGGAATACCGCCGCCAATATACGAATAGAGAATCGAGCCAAAGACAAAGTAGACCAGCGTGGCAACCATAAACAGGCCGATGGCGCGGGCAAAGGTTAACAGTAGTGCAGAGTCCTGACTGGCCATGGTGGCAGCGAAGTAGCAGCCCAGACCAATCGGCGCGACCTTCATAATGATCGAAACGATCTTCATGATCACGGTATTGGCGTCTTCCAGCAGCGACGCAATACGTTTACCGGCCTGATCCGACTGGCCAATTGCGACACCGGCGATGATCGCCATTACGATCAGCGCCAGAATATTGGACTTAGAAAACAGTCCGATAAAGTCGCTGGTGGTGATCATACTGACAAAATCCATCTTACCGCTGCCCGCCTGTACCGACTGCGAGAGATCGATAGTGACGCCCTGCGCCGGGTTATACCAGAGCGCCAGCGCGACGATCCCGGCCGCCGGAATAAAGGCCATGGCGATCGAAACAATAAAGATAATCGCCATAATGCGCCCCAGCCTTTTCAGGTCGGTCATACTGGCGATCGAAGACATAACGCTGATCCCCACCAGCGGCACAATAATCATAAATAGCAGGTTTAAGAATATCTGACCTATTGGCTGGAGTTTACTTGCAAACGATGGGGCATAAATACCTAATAAGCCGCCAATCACCAGAGCAACTAATAAAATAATCGACGATTTGTAGGGTTCGAGTCGTGACCACATAATCGGTACCTTTAGAATAATAATTAATAAGATTAAATTCACAATGTGATGAGTTTCCGTTTCGCCTCCTTTTATTTTGTGACGTAACTCACCTAAGTTGTTATTTTTTCATTTTGCCAGCAAGTTGTTTCCTGTGATTCAATAGTTGCATGTTTAAAACGCGAATGTAACGGCCTATTCGTACCGTTTTTGCAAATCACTTGTGAATTAAAGGAAACTATGAGTACGCCGATTTCACTCAAGCATCTGGAGTTTTTTACTAAAATCGTCGACTGCGGAGGATTGTCAGAAGCCGCGGCGCAGCTCAACGTATCGCCGTCTGCGGTCAGCAAAAGTCTGGCTGCGATGGAAGACACGCTGGGCACGACATTAATTAAACGCACCACTCGCAGTATTACCCTGACCGACGCAGGGCAATATCTCTTCAACCGCGCTAATAAGCTTTTGAAAGAATTCGATGAAACGCTGAATACCACTTCCGGTTATTACCACAGCCCGCAGGGTGAATTACGCATAACCTGCTCAATTGCGTTTGGTTATTCCCGGCTGGTGAACCTGGTGGATAAATATCGCTCCCAGTTCCCGGATGTAAATCTGTATATCGATCTCAACGATAACTTTGTGAATCTGAACGAAACAGATTTCGACATCGCCCTGCGCATCTCCACCGCACCGCCGCAAAACTATGCGATGCGCAAGCTGGTGCCTGTTCGCTGGGCGTACTGTGCCTCACCCGGCTACCTCGCCAAAAAAGGCATGCCCCAGCGTCGAAGCGATCTGGTGGATCATAATTGTCTGGTTTATCCCGGCCTCACACCGGTGCTGAAGGTGGCGGATGAACAGGATCGTCTGCATCAGTTGAAACTGCATATGCCGATCCAGGCCAACAGCAGTCTGGTATTGCTGAAGTCAGTGTTAGAAGATCAGGGAGTGGCGTATTTGCCCACCTATCTGATTGGCGATCATATTCAAAAAGAAGAGATAACGCCGCTGATGCTCGACGGCACTATCACCTGTGAAACTCACGCCCTGTATGCGCTGTACTTTCCCAGCAAGTACAGCAATCCGAAGGTGCGATCGTTTATCGATTTTCTGGTGGCGGAACTCGGCCCCTTGCCCGCCTGGGACAACTGGATCCCTGAGTAAGCCCAGCCCACCTGAAAATGGGAGGCGCTCCACATTTTTTGCGCGATCCCCCCGTCTGGCTCTATCCTTAAGCCTATGAATAAAATTGCTGAACTCAAACGCGCCAAGCGACTGGCGCTCTCATTGCTGCTGATTGCCGCTGCCACCTTCGTCATCACGCTTTTTCTGCCGCCTAATTTCTGGGTACTGGGGATCAAAGCGATCGCCGAAGCGGCGATGGTGGGCGCGCTGGCGGACTGGTTTGCCGTGGTGGCGCTTTTTCGCCGGGTGCCGATCCCGTTTATCTCGCAGCACACGGCGATTATCCCGCGCAATAAGGATCGGATCGGCGAAAATCTCGGGCAATTTGTCCAGGATAAATTTCTCGATACCCAGTCGCTGGTCGCGCTGATCCGCCGCCATGAACCGGCGCTGTTGATCGGCAACTGGTTCAGCCAGCCGGAAAACGCCCAGCGCATCGGCCAGCATCTGCTGCAAATTATGAGCGGTTTTCTCGAACTGACCGACGACTCGCGCATTCAACGGCTGATCAAGCGGGCGGTGCACAAGGCCATCGACAAGGTCGATCTCTCCGGTACCAGCGCGCTGATGCTGGAAAGCATGACCAAAAACAATCGCCATCAGGTGCTACTCGACACGCTGATCGCCCAACTGATCGCCCTGCTCCAGCGCGACAGCTCGCGAGCGTTTATCGCCAGACAGGTCGTGCACTGGCTGGAAACCGAGCATCCGCTGAAAGCGAAGATCCTGCCAACAGAATGGCTGGGCGAGCACAGCGCCGAGCTGGTGTCTGATGCCGTTAACTCCTTGCTGGATGACATCAGCCACGATCGCGCACATCAGATCCGCCATGCCTTCGATCGCGCCACGTTTAAGCTCATCGATAAGCTCAAACACGATCCGGAGATGGCCGTGCGGGCCGAAAGCCTGAAAAGCTATCTGAAGGAAGATGAAGCCTTCAACCGTTATCTTGGCGAGCTGTGGGCAGATCTGCGTCAGTGGGTGAAAACCGACATTAACGCCGATGATTCCCGCGTGAAGCAGCGCATCGCCAGCGCCGGGCAGTGGTTCGGCGAAACGCTGGTAGCCGACAGTGCCCTGCGCGCCTCACTGAATGGGCATCTGGAGCAGGCCGCACATAAAGTGGCGCCAGAGTTCGCCACCTTCCTGACGCGCCACATTAGCGACACGGTGAAAAGCTGGGATGCACGCGATATGTCACAGCAAATCGAGCTGAACATCGGTAAAGATTTGCAGTTTATCCGCGTCAACGGCACGTTGGTTGGCGGTTCTATTGGGCTGGTGTTATATCTGTTGTCGCAAATTCCTTCCCTGCTGACGCTGGCGAATTTTTAAGGAGAAAAATTCAATGACGATGAACATCCGCATTTTTTCCCTGCGCGAAACACCGGAAAAACTGCACGAGGTCACCGCTTACTTTCAGCAACAATGGGCCTCAGAAGACTCCATGAGAGTTTACGAGGATGCACTGCATCGTTGTATTGGCGCAAAGAACCCGCTACCGCAGTGGTACTGGATGCAGGACGGCGACTGCATTGTTGGCTGCGCCGGATTGATCACCAATGATTTTATCAGTCGCGGCGAACTGTGGCCGTGGCTATGCGCACTCTATATCGATCCTCGCTATCGTGGTCACGGTCTGGCGTTTCGCCTGATTGAACATATTGCGCAGCAGGCCAGACAGTTAGGCTTTATGCGGCTTCATTTGTGTACTGACCTGGAAGGTTTATACGAGAAAGCGGGATTTTACTTTGACGGGCCGGGCTATCATCCGTGGGGGGAAGTCTCACGGGTCTACAGCCGTAATCTGTAAGCGCGCAATTGTTGTACATCAATAAAGCCAGATAAATTGCAGGGTTATAATACGACGTCTTTTTACTGTCTCCCGTGTTACGGGGAAGGAAAATCATGTCGCTAATCACCGATTTACCCGTCATTTTCAACCAGTTCTCCGACGCTCGTCAGAAAGGTTTTCTCACCGTAATGGATCTTAAAGATCAGGGTATCCCGCTCGTTGGAACCTATTGCACCTTTATGCCGCAGGAGATAGCGATGGCGGCAGGTGCGGTCGTCGTTTCGCTATGCTCAACCTCTGATGAAACCATTGAAGAGGCCGAAAAAGATCTGCCACGTAACCTGTGTCCGCTGATCAAAAGCAGCTACGGGTTTGGTAAAACGGATAAATGTCCGTACTTCTACTTCTCTGACCTCGTGGTGGGCGAAACGACCTGCGATGGTAAAAAGAAGATGTACGAGTACATGGCTGAATTTAAAGCGGTACATGTGATGCAACTGCCCAACAGCGCCAGTGATGCGGCTTCGCGAGCACTGTGGAAAGCCGAGATCCTGCGTCTGCAGCAGGTAATCGAAGCCCGTTTTGGCACCCCGATTACCGAAGCCGCGCTACGTGAAGCCGTCATTCTAAAAAACCAGGAACGTCGTGCACTGGCAAACTTCTACCGCGTTGGTCAGCTCAACCCACCCGCACTCAGCGGCAGTGACATTCTGAAAGTCGTCTACGGTGCAACCTTTCGCTTTGATAAAGCAGCACTGATCGACGAGCTTAATAGCATGGCCGAGCGGGTACATCAGGAATGGCAGGCCGGGAAACGTCTGGCATCGCGTCCACGCATACTGATAACCGGCTGCCCCATCGGCGGCGCGGCAGAAAAAGTGGTTAGTGCCATTGAAGAAAACGGCGGTTGGGTGGTGGGTTATGAAAACTGCACCGGCGCGAAAGCCACTGAACAGTGCGTGGAGGAAACTGGCGACGTCTACGACGCGCTGACCGATAAATACCTCGCCATCGGCTGCTCATGTATTTCCCCTAACGATCAACGCCTGAAAATGCTCAGCCAAATGGTTGAAGAGTACCAGGCTGACGGCGTCGTCGATGTCATTTTACAGGCTTGCCACACTTACGCCGTTGAATCACTCGCCATCAAACGCCACGTCCGCCAACAGCACAACATTCCCTACATCGCCATTGAAACTGACTACTCCAGCGCGGATATCGGCCAGCTTAGCACTCGTGTCGCCGCGTTCATTGAAATGTTGTGAGGAACAGGGATGACATACTCAATAGGGATCGATTCCGGCTCCACAGCGACTAAAGGAATTTTGCTGGAAAGTAACGTCATCAGACGTCGCTTTCTCTGCCCAACACCTTTTCGCCCTGCCGAAGCAATCGCGCAGGCATGGGAAACACTGCAGGCGGGGCTGGACGTTAGACCATTTTTAACCCTCACTGGCTACGGACGGCAGCTCGTGGATTATGCTGACAAACAGGTCACTGAAATTTCCTGCCACGGACTGGGGGCACGCTTGCTGGCTCCCGGTACCCGCACAGTGATTGATATCGGCGGTCAGGACAGTAAAGTCATCCAGCTAGATGATGATGGTAACCTCAGCGATTTCTTGATGAACGACAAATGTGCGGCTGGGACCGGACGATTTCTGGAAGTCATCTCACGCACGCTCGGCGCCAGCGTAGAGCAGTTAGATGCGATTACCGCTGGCGTCGAACCACATGCCATCACCAGCATGTGCACGGTTTTTGCCGAGTCAGAGGTTATCAGCCTGCGCTCTGCGGGTGTCGCGCCGGAGACCATTTTAGCGGGTGTGATCAACGCGATGGCCCGACGCAGCGCGAATTTCATCGGACGGCTTTCAGGGCAGGCTCCACTGTTATTTACCGGGGGAGTAAGCCACTGTCACGCCTTTGCTCGTATGCTTGAAGGCCACATTGGCATTCCCGTACACACGCATCCCGACGCGCAGTTTGCTGGGGCGATTGGGGCCGCGTTAATTGGTCAGCGTCAGGGGAAACGTGAGTGAAGGAAACACTGTTCTTGTTTCATACTACCCTCGGCGTCATCAAAACGCGTAAAGCGCTACAGGCTGCGGGTATGTGCTTTCGGGTGGCAGATATTCCCCGCGAGCTACGCGGTGGCTGCGGGCTGTGCATTTACATCGACTGTGTTGCTGGCAAGGAGGATGAGTGGATAATTCCGGGTCATACCGAATCTATCTACCATCTTGAAAACGGAGACTGGCGCTGCCTTGCCACTTTTCCTCCTTCCTGAACGTGCCAGGGGACTTATTTTTATTTTACTTTTCATTATCATTTACACATGTAATATAACAATTATCAGCTAACAGCGCGAAATGAGAGTCCGTATGTCCCAGGGAAGCCCAGATTCAAATCGTCATGCCATCAGCGTCGCGCTTTTTGGCATGCTGGTCTTAACACTGGGTATGGGAATTGGGCGCTTTCTGTATACGCCAATGCTGCCGGTGCTGCTGTCGGAAGGTCAATTTACATTTGACCAACTCTCCTGGATTGCCAGCGCCAACTACGCCGGGTATCTGGCAGGAAGCCTGCTCTTCTCCTTCGGGCTCTTCCATCTTCCCTCTCGCTTACGCCCGATGTTGCTAACGTCCGCGCTCGCTACCGCAGGGCTGATTCTGGCGATGGCCAGCTTTACGCAGCCCGCGCTGGTGATGCTGATCCGCTTTCTGGCGGGCGTCGCCAGTGCCGGTATGATGATCTTTGGCTCAATGATCGTTCTGCATCATACCCGGCATCCCTTCGTGATCGCGGCGTTGTTCTCCGGCGTTGGTGCAGGTATTTTGCTGGGCAATGAATATGTCATTAGCGGTCTGCATTTTGCGCTTTCATCGCACACGCTCTGGCTGGGCGCAGCGGCAGCCTCGGCTCTGTTCTTCGTGCTACTGGTTATACTCCTGCCATCTCGCGATCACGTGCTCCCCGCTGCGGCCCCGGTAAAAACAGAGCATCAGCCTATGTCCTGGTGGCTGCTGGCGCTACTGTACGGGCTGGCCGGATTTGGCTACATCATTGTCGCCACCTACCTGCCACTAATGGCGAAAAGTGCCGGTTCGCCGCTGTTGACTGCCCATCTCTGGTCGCTGGTCGGCATATCGATAATTCCGGGGTGTTTCGTCTGGCTGTGGGCCGCCCGACGCTGGGGAGTATTGCAATGCCTGACGGCGAATTTGCTGATTCAAAGCGCCTGCGTGGTCATGACGCTCGCCAGCGGCTCCTTGCCGCTGCTGGTGATAAGCAGCATGGGGTTTGGCGCAACGTTTATGGGAACCACTTCACTGGTGATGCCGCTTGCCCGTCAACTAAGCGTACCGCGCAATATTAATCTGCTGGGCCTGGTCACTCTGACTTACGGCATTGGACAAATACTTGGTCCGCTATTAACCAGCCTTCTGGGAAGCGGCGCACATGCGATCGTTAACGCCACGGTGTGCGGCGCGGTCGCGTTGTTTATTGCGGCACTTATCAGCCTCACGCAATTATACAAACAGCGTTTCGCCTCGCCCAAAAGGGTATAACCGGCTAACGTCTAAAGAAGATATATTCGGATTAGTCCGTAATTAAATGTCAGCATTTAATAAACCGCAAATAATCGGCAATTACCCGTCAGACAATTTATAATTCCCGGCTGTTCATTTATAAACTCAATTTAAAATGCGTAAAAATGGACATATTAATTCAACATCAACACCATCTTCGGGAAAAGTTTATGTCGTGGTTTAAAAAAATACTACTGGGGTTAATTATTTTGGCGGGTTTAATTGGCACGCTAAAGGATTATAAAGACTTTGGCCTGTTTGGCGCACTGGGATTGTTGGTAATGACTCCAACTTATTGATAGTGTTTTATGTTCAGATAATGCCCGATGACTTTGTCATGCAGCTCCACCGATTTTGAGAACGACAGCGACTTCCGTCCCAGCCGTGCCAGGTGCTGCCTCA